>DAOMZH010000468.1:0-8277 GCA_035437985.1 Polyangium sp. (in: bacteria)
CCATTCTGCTTTGTAGGAGAAGTTTAAGAATTTCAAACCATCGGGCGCGATTTCGTCGAGAATGGTTTGCGCTTGTTTTGATTGGGGCAAACTTTCGGGCAATTTGGAATAACCGCCGAGCCATGAATGGAGAGCTCCCCAGGCTGCGTCGACTCGACGATCTGCTGCGACGGTGCGGGTACCATCGACATTTTGTGCAGCATTGAGCCGTTCGGCGGCACCGAGGCGCAAGGTTTGGTGGCGACTGGCCAAGTTGTCGCGAGCTTTGGCGACGATTTTGGGTATCTTATGCGTTTTGCCGGCTTCTTCAGCGCTGGTGAGCAACGCTTCGCCCAGCGTAATGGCGCCGGAAACATCTAGAATCGGCAAGACGACGATACTGGAGGCATCAAAGGAACGGGACATCGCACACTCCTGTAGAGGCAATGGGCTTTATTGGAGACTTGAATGGGCGTCAAGGGGGAAAGATCAGGTGATGAACGGAACGCTCCAAGGGGCAGCCTTGGGCGATGCGTGATCCAAGTTGCTACGTCTCGTTTGCGCAACGGGGTCAACAGCGCGCTCTTGCGGCAACAAGGGCGCCCTGATCATTCTGCCTGTGGTGGGTAAACATGGGGCGACACCAACGGCACTCAAGACAAAGTGTTATTGTTTACATATTACCAAAGTGGTTGGCACCTGGGGAGTGGCAGCCGAGGGTCTGCATCCGAGGGGACGTGCAGGCATCTTGCCGCGGGGCGAAGCGCTCGGTTACATGCACGTACCAGCCATCCCGCAACCGATGGCCGGAATGCAAACACCAGAGTAGCAGTCGGCGCTTTGCGTGCACTTCTTGCTTGCGGGACATAAATACTGCGATGAGGCGAATGCGCAGTGCCCTCCGCAATCTATATCACTTTCAGTGTTGTCTTGGATACCGTTAATGCTGCTAGAGCAAACGCTACCGTCGCACGGCGACGGGCAGCTTCCAACCTGCATGGGGCACGCGTCCTCACAAACGCTACCGGCACAATTGCTGGATTCGCAGTCTGTTGCGACGATGCACACCTTCCCGACCGCGCATGGGGGGCATGTGCCACCGCCGCAATCGACGTCGGTCTCGGCTCCGTTCCTCACCCCATCATCGCACGCCGCCATCATTCCCGACGAGATGGACGACGACGTCGTCGATGCTTCACCGCCAACGCCGCCCATTCCGCCGACTTCACTGTTACCTCCTTGTCCGCCGTTGTTACCGTAGGTTCTAATTGCGGGGTCGCATGCAGCAAACGCCGTCACGACGAAAACACTGAAAAACCATAGTTTCGGTTGCATGTAGTGATGGTCTCATGGTTTCGCATATCTTGGCAAGCGCAGCAATTCGAGTCCACTGCGGTCTCATTCGTTTATTCACGAGCTGTGTTAGATTCCTAGCTTCCTACCCCACCAACTTCCTCGCCAAAAAAACCAACCCTCTCAGCATCACCCCCCACGTCGAAATCCCCCGAACTTGACGCCGTTCGCACGGGTTATTTCGTCGGCGTTGTTGACAACGGCTGCGATCCGTTCAGCAACCACGGCGCCACATGCAGAGCCGCAAGCTTCGGCTGCACCACCATTGCCTGATAGCTGTGCGCTTTCATGTCCGCCTCGGCCGTCGCATACGAATACACCCAAAGCTGACCTTCTCGCGCCGTGTCGAGGTCTCGCGAGCATGGTCGAACGTTGCCCGTTCGCGTGGCGACTGGCCAGCCCCTGAATGCCCGCGGCAATGTTGGCAACGCCGCCCGTCACCGCCGCAGCGGAGACGACCACCACGGGCACGCCAAGTGCCGCGCCAAACTCGTCCCACGCGTTTACGTTTTCACTTTTTGCAGCACGATTCCTTTGAGCTTGGCGGCCCAGAGAATCTTCGCGACTCCCTCGCCGCAAAGGAGAAGTGGATGCTTCTCATCACCCGATGCGAACTCGAGGTCTGTACGCGCAAAACCCATATCAGGGACGACTTCACCAGGAAGCAGATAGACCGGAGTCGCGCCGGTGACCGATTCATATATTCCACACGCGTCACACTTCTTTTCAAATTTGGTGCCACGCCGTACCGCATCGAATGCGACTACATTGGTCGCGCGAATCGCAAACGCGTCATCCCCCAACTCCTTGAACTGTAACCCGGTCATTCCCGAGCGCTCGTAGAGGTCTTTGAAGCGACGCGACGCAACGTCGACACCGTCATAGCTACCTGAAATGTCGTACTTCTTCTTGCGCCGGTGAATGGGGATTACTTTGAGTTCGGCAGTCAAGTCTTCCTTCCATTTCGCGAGTAGTTCCTTGCATATGGGGCACCGCTTGACGTCGGTGCGTTCATAGAAGAAGTAAAGGTTGTTGCTCTCTACGCAAAACAGATACACAGCTTAGCCTTTTTTCTAGAGGTTTGGGTGTTGCGCGAAAAAATCTCTTGCCGCGTCCACATACTTCTGGCCATATTGCCGATAGAAATCCGCCATCGCGTTCAACCGTGTATGGCGGTTGAAGTTTTCCGCAATTCGTCGCGCCGAATTCCCCCTTTGTGGCCTCATATGGTTTCCCGCTGCATTTTCCTGTTGCCTCAAAAAGTTGTTCAAGTCTTTATGCAGTTCCTTGTGCGTCTCTTCGGACATCCTTGTCGTTGGCTGTTTTGGATTGCCCCCCATGAACTTTGGATCGGAATGGTGGTCGACCATTCTGGCGAGCCCCTGAATGCCCGCGGCAATGTTGGCAACGCCGCCCGTCACCGCCGCAGCGGATACGACCATCACCGGCACGCCAAGTGCCGCGCCAACACCGGATACCGTCGCCGCGCCCCCCAACAGTTCGCCCCCAAGCCCACCAACGGTCGCAATCACCCCACCGACGATTTGCCCAACAGCTACCCCTACGCGTGCCTCGGGCGCCCGCCCGTCGTTCATGCCCAACGTATCGGCCAAACCATGCCCGAATGCAGCAAAAGGCACCAATCCTTCGACAACCCCAAATACACCCGCCGCCAGAAATTGCCCAAGCGATTCCTCACGCCGCTCCCTGTTTTCGTCGTCCTCGATAGCCCTGAGCAATTCATCCGCCGGATCACCCATCGTGCCCACGTCCGTCGTTGCCCCCGCACGCAACGAATGCGTGGATTCGAGCGCCGCGGTCGGATCCTCCGGCACAGCCTCCGGGACAAACCCATCCGGATAATCGACATGTACCACGTCCTCGATACAGCAATACGTGGTGGACGAATCTGGAGCAAACCCCGTGGGATCCACCCAGTTTAACGGATTGTTGAGCACATAGGTGTACTTGTTCAAGCTTTGCCCATTGTGCAGGTCCGCAATCACCGGATCGGTCGTCGTGAACCGCCCCAGACGCGGATCGAAAAGCCGGCCCTTCATGTTGATGAGGCCAAATTCGTCTTCTTCGTCGTGCCCCGTAAAACCTTTTGCCACCTGCCCCGACGCCACGCCCCCCGACAGGCCCCATTGCGGATTCCGTCGTGCGCCAAACGCATCGTAACTCCGCTTTTCCACCAGGACGCCATTGGCATTCGTTACGCTCTCCACCGACCCCAGGTGGTCCGCATGCAAATAGTTCGTCCCCGCATTCGCGCTTGCGCGCGTCACGACCGCAACCACACGCTCGGGCGAGAACACGTAATACCGGAATTCCGCGGCATTGGCCGTCGTGACCTGCTCGAACAAGTCCTCGAAGGACAAGATTTCGCCGCTCGACGTGGTTTTGCGAATTCTTCGCTGGTCCCCATCGTACCCAAACGATACCACTTGGGCGCCTTGCGTGATGGTCCTCGGCAAATCGAAAGGCGTATAGGTGATCGATACGCCACCAGGCCGTCCAATTTGATTCCCCACGGCGTCGTACGAAAACACCGAGCCCGCTGCATTCGTGACCGCATGCGGACGTTTAGGATCCGTATACGACAAAATCCCCACGTCGGACTTCATCGTCAGATTGCCATTCGGCAGGTACCCATACGAGGTGGCACATGCTGCGTTTGTGTCTTCCACGAGCCCGAAATAGGCACAGGTCAAGCGTTCCAGCGCATCGTGACGGAATCGTTCCGTGGGGTTTTGCGGTTGCAATGCATCGGAGCGGCTCTTCAAAAGGCCCCGAGCATCCCAGTCGTAAGACAATTGCTGAATGGTTGCCGCCTCATGCGTCGTCGTAATGCTTTTCAGCGATTGCTTGTCGTCATGATACGTGCGTCCCGTCTTGGTCCCATTGCCAAATAATTCGTCAGCCGTGCGCCCCGCCTGGTCCACCTTCGTCAATTGCCAATACGCGTCCCGGGTCGATTTGTCCCGTACGGTGGTGACAAAGCCATGCGCATCGTATTCGCGCGTCACGCCAAACGGTTCCATGCCCAGCGGCTGCGGATAGTCGAGCGAATTCATGCGCCCCACATCGTCGTATCCCATCCGGGCGACAAACACATGGTCCTGTACGCCAAGCGTGACCCGCTCGGTTTGTCCTCGCTTGTTGTAAGCGTACGATTTTACGCCATCAGGGCTCACGACAGAATCCAACTGGCCTATTCCGTTCGGCGCAGTATCCCAAGTCCACGTCGTTGTCAACAGCTGGGCACCCAGTTTGTCCACGCGGCTCGTGGTGCGTCCAAGCGGATCCGTTTGGTACGTCGCGACCCGTCCGAGCGCATCTGTCGTCGAGACGACGTCGCCAAACCCGTCGTTGACGTAATGGGTGGTTCCGCGATCGGGCTCATCGACTTGCCGCACGCGCAGAAACGCATCCCGCGTCCATTTCGTGGTCGCATTGCCCGGATCGGTGACGGAGTGCAATGCGTCGAAGGGCCCATAAGCGTATTTCGTTTTGCCATTTGCCGCGTCGGTGACGAGCACGGGTCGCCCCAATGCGTCGAGCTCCGTGATCGCCGGGTTTGCCAAGGGCTCGGTCACCTCGACAAACCGCCCGTCGTATTTCGTCGTCGTGACCGCATTCCACGGCGTCGTGTGACGAACCTCGCGGCCAAGCGCATCGAATTGGTATTCGTCGAACAACAACGACGCGTCGGGGGTCCCTTCCGCAATGGGCACCGATGTTCGGGCCACCTTGCCGCTGAGGCGGTCGTAATCGATACGCTGCATGATGCGCGGCATATTGGCCTGGACCTCGGGCGCATGCCCAAACGTGCGAATGGGTTGCCCAAGGCTATTCAAAATGGCCTCGTCGTCCGCGCCGCCCGTGGTTGTTTTGCGTTCTCGTAATCGCCAAACCCCGTCGATTTTTTCGCGGGTGGTTACGAACGTCGTTTGGGAGCCATCGGGACGCGTTTCTGATTCCAATCGGCCAAGGTTATCATACCCCCATGACGTCACGCGTCCATTGGGATCCATTTGGCTCGTCAAGACACCCAAGGCTTTGTCGTACACCTGCGTCGTCTTGTGCCCGAGCGCATCGATGTGCACCTCGGGAAACATCCCGTCGTCATCAAACACAAACGTCGATTCGCGGCGGTGATGAAATGCATCCGTTGCGGTCACATGGGTGATATTGCCCCAAACATCGCGATTGTCGTACGCCACGGTCAACTTCGTATCGTCGAAGCCATCGTTGCTCGAGGTGGATTCCGTTTCCACTTCGCCAAACTCGTTCGTGGTGCGGGTGATCGTCCGACATGACGTCAAACCCGCGGCGGCACTGCATTCCGTTTGTGTATCGGGCAAACCGAGCAACCAATGGTCTTGGTCATTCTTGACCTTACGGGTGGTATGAAAAGTGAGGTCGATCCCCACGGTGGATGTTTGCAATTCCAGTATGTTGTGGAATTCGTCGAAATCGAGTACTTCGACCACGGAGTCGCGCAATAGGGTGGCGTTTTCGGATGATTCGACCATTTCGACATACGCACCGATCGTGCCTGTGCCGGAGAACGCGCCTTGCATGCGTCGCGTGCGTGTTTTCGTAGCCAGGGTGAAATAGGTTTGTCCGTCATTCGTGGGCACGAGTTCGAGTGTACGGTCAACAAACACCATTTCGACTTGATCTGGATTGGGTTGTGTGGCCAAACCAGGCGCCCAACGCCATTGTTTTTTCACTTGCTGGGCGAATGGATAAACGTGGCGATTGTTACCGACGTCGAGCTTGGTGACGTTGTCGTAAAATGTGGCGGTGGTCGCGCCCGTCTCGACATCCGTGAGAAAGCGCGCGCCAAAGCCGAGAAACCCGTGGAACCGATCCGCTCGAGCGTCGCGATACCGCAATTCGAACCGACGTACGCCACCTTGGCCATCGTTGACGTCGTACCCCCGCACGACGCGTTTAGAGCCCACTACGCAATTGCGAGGATAAACGCAATCGTTGGCAGAATCCGCTTGTGAACGATAAAAGTCATCCTCTTGGGGTGGTTGATTCTTTGTTTTGGAGTCGTCGATCAAGTGGCCATACCTGATCGAAACGTTGGGCACGAAGTCTGGTTCGTCCGGGTCGTGGTCGTTCGACCCGTCTGAAAACCCGACGAGGACCTCGGGAGCGATGCGATTTTTGAAGATATGCAGCTTTTTGTCCAGGAAGATCGCGATATCTGGCAAGCCATTGGCATCGAAATCGAGAATGCGTGGTCCCCGAGGATCCGCGATGTCCACGGTGTCGCCAAGCTGGGCCAAGAAGGGTATCGGCGTGTCGATTCGCTCATGCGTAAAGCCATTTGTGGCTGTGGCAGCTCGAAGAATCACCCAATGCGGTACCGGCGAATTTTTGTCGTCTACCATGGGCAAGAGCAAATCCGTCTTGGAATCGCCATCCCAATCGAGGGGTTGGGCGAGGTGAAAAAATCTCGTTTGGGATGCCAACCCGTCCCCCTCGAGGCTTTCCAAACGCTCCCGTGAAAAACCCAAACCGGTATTCATCCGTGTGTACAAGCGTCCGTCGGGTGAGCCTGATTGAATGGCATCAGGTAAGCCGTCACCATTGATGTCGACAAAGATTGTGCGTCCACCATGGGCGGGGGTCGGTAATCCCGTATCGAACACTTCCCAAGTCCCATTGGTTCGTCGGCGATGTACGCTGTAGGTTCCGCTCGTTGCGACAGGCACGCCACCTTGACGGACGTATCCAATCGTAACGAGATCGGTGATCGAGTCACGATTGGCGTCGACCATATGCATTTCAATGCTGCAAGGAATGCCCGTCAACGTATCGATGCTCGTGCCCTTGGGCGCAAAACCATTCGGTTGCCACTCGTGCAAGGTCCATGTTGCTGCGGACGCGGCTTCCGGTGTCGTCCCGTGGTCGGTGCACGATATCAAGTCTTGTTGTTGGTCGCCCGTCACGTCGGCGAGGTGCACGGCGCCAGCTGCATTACGCAATCCTTTGGGCGAAGACTGCAATGGGAACGGGCGCGTAATGTTCGTATCGACCAACTCGAACGTCAAATCCCCTTTCGGCACGAGCACGGTATGGTTTGTCTGGGAGGCGTCGGTGATATTGTGTAGGAATAGGTCCGTGTTCGGAGCGTCATGAAAGCGAATCGAGGTCCCGAGTTCTGGCTGCAACAAGGTTGGATCGCTCGGCCCGTTGGCATTCGGCTCGAATGAACCATCTTGCACCAGCGCTACTTTTTCTGTAGCAAACGCACCGCCAACATTTTTTGCAATGCGCCATTCGGTGATGATATGTTCGGGCGTCGAGAACGGCTCTACGTCGCCAACGACATAGTCCGACAAACCATCGTGGTCCACGTCGAAAAACATCGGGCTCGCTTTGGTGGACAACGGCGCGTCAATGCTTACGGTGATGTCGTCGAATCCGCGTTCGGCTTTTGCATAATGGAACGAGGTCGGGAGTTTGCAAGTGCCATCAGAACCGCACTCTTGCACGGACTCGAGCAATGTACGTCCGGTCGATTCGCTTTGCGTGTATGCAAGCGGATACCGCTTCACGAGTGTTTGGCCGGGACCGAACATGGCGACTTCATCGAGTCGCAACGATTGTTGTGTTGCGAGGCCATGCGTATACGTGCGTCGGGCATCTGCACGCGTGGCATACACGAGGGCGATGGAGCGCATGGGATCGCGACCCTGCATTGTACCATAATCGATACGGTCCAAGGCAAATTCGGCAACGGTCCCGTCTTCATTCTCGGCAAAACAATAGCCGTATTCGATGCCTACTCCGCGAGCCGTCCGTTTCGATGTGGCAAGCCATGCGCGGGGTTGTGTTTTCGAGGCCATTGGGCGCGTTTCCGCTGTAGCGCCATATCGCGTCACGGACCCGTCAGGCCAAAACGCTTCGAGGTACGAGGTG
>DAOMZH010000469.1:0-8275 GCA_035437985.1 Polyangium sp. (in: bacteria)
ATAGGCATCTGCAGTCCGGGGCAAAAGGGTTGCAATGGCAATACCGTCGAGGTGTGTAATGGCGGGCAGTGGCAATTCGAAGCGTCTTGTCCCGGCCAAACGTGCGCGGACGGCGCGTGCGTAGGCGTATGCGAGCCGGGAACGCGTTGTGCGGGGGAAACGGTGCAATCGTGCGACGCGATGGGGCAATGGCAAGACGTCAAGGTTTGCTCGCTGCCGGTATATTGTGCCGGCGGAGCGTGTATCGAAGCCTGTGTTGCGGGTGATTTGCGCTGCCAAGGAAATGCGTCGAATGTATGCGTGGATGGCGTGTGGCAAGAGAAACAGGCGTGTACCGGCCAAACCTGTGTCATGACGACTGGCTCCTGCGCGGGCGTGTGCATGCCGAGCGACGCCCGTTGCGTGGGACAAACTCCAGAAGCGTGCGACGTGAATGGGTCATGGAAAACGCTTCCCGCCTGCGCCGGCGTTTGTTCGTCGGGCTCGTGTCCCGGTCCGAGTTGCGCGGGTTTGCCCGAGACATGCGGTCCGAACAAAAATGAAAATTGCTGCGCCAGTCGAATCGTGCCGGCAATGTCTTACCAGCGCGGCGATGATGTGGCATTTCCGGCGACGGTGAGCGAGTATCGATTGGATCGTTTCGAGGTGACCGTGGGTCGATTTCGCAAGTTTGTCGAGGAGTATTCAGGTCCGACACTGGCGGAAGGCGCAGGCGCGCACCCAAAGATTGCCGGAAGCGGTTGGAAAGCCACGTGGAATCAGAAATTGCCCCCCACATTTACCGACCTGAAGTTCTCCCTTCAATGCAGTCCTGAGTATCAAACGTTCACCAACGCTCCGGGACCGAACGAAGACCTTCCCGTCAATTGCGTCAATTGGTACGTCGCTTTCGCCTTTTGTATCTGGGACGGTGGCCGATTACCCACCGAAGCCGAATGGCATGCCGCCGCATCGGGTGGTTCGGAGCAGCGCCGTTTTCCGTGGTCAAACCCCCCAGAATCGACGAAGAACGACGGATCGTTCGCCGTTTACGAGTGCACCGGAGACGGCTCGCCGGCGTCGGTATGCTCGTTCTCGGATATTCGTCCCCCGGGTTCGAGGTCTCCGCGTGGCGACGGCAAATTCGGTCATGCGGACCTAGCCGGAAATATATGGGAATGGTTGCTCGATTCTTACGCTTCGACCTACCCGACACCTTGTATCGATTGCGCATTCCTGGGCGACGAGGCTACACGCGTATTGCGGGGAGGTGCATTCTCTTCGTCAGCGAGTTCCTTGCGCAATATTACGCGCGGCTCGTTCGCGCCCATTAGCAACGCGCTTGCTGTGGCAAACTATGGTATCCGTTGCGCGAGGATGCCTTGATGTCGACCCCTCTCAGGTAAACGAATCATGCTCGGCGTCGTACCCTGGCGACAATGTACGCGCCGAGCATGGCCACCCAGCCCCAGCCATTGCTGCTTTTCGGAGCTCCAGGCATTCGGCAGACACAGCTGCCGCTGTCTTCGGGCCCGGTGACACCGCTCCCGCCACTTCCCGCACCTGACGTTTCCGTCGAGCAAACGCCATTGAAGCAAATCCCGTGCACACAGGGGGCTCCGTCGACAGAGCCTTCGTCCGCGGGACAGTCATTGCTCGTTCCGTCACATTGTTCGGCGATGTCGCATGCCCCCGCGACTTCGCGACATGTCGTGCCCAGCAATAACTTCACATCCGGCGGACAAGCGTTCGAGCTGCCATCGCACGTTTCCGAAGCATCGCAACTCCCAGCCGCGGGTCGACATTCCGTACCGGCCGAAACCTTTTTATCGGGGGGGCACGCGTCAGATACGCCGTCGCACATTTCCGTGACGTCGCACGGTGTATCGGAAAGCCTGCATGACGTACCGGCGGGCTTTTTTGCGTCGAGCGGGCATTCGTGATCCACTCCATTGCAGAATTCGCTCTCGTCGCAGTTGTCGGTGTTCGCTCGGCATGGGGCGCCAAGAAGGACTTCATCTGGCGGACACGACGGGGACAAACCATTGCAACTTTCTGCTACGTCGCAATCGCCCGAAATCGGTCGGCATACGACGCCGGCCGGCACGAATTCGTCGGGGGGACACATGTCGTGGTCTCCGTCGCAGGTATCCGCTGCGTCGCAACCATCGGTCTGAGGGCGACAAATGGTATTCGAATCGAATTTCACGTCGGCGGGGCAATAACCCAAAGCGCCGTCGCAGACTTCAGGGATGTCGCAAGGGCCGGCGGCTGCACGGCATTCGGTACCCGCCGGAACTTTCATATCGGCTGGACAAACTTTGTTCAGGCCATCGCATTGCTCGCCGATATCGCACGAGCCAATGGCTGGTCGGCATTCAACGCCTGCAGCCGTGACGGTATCTGCCGGACATGCAGACGAAACACCGTCGCACATTTCAGGAGCATCGCAACCAAACCCGGTAGTTGCTTCTCGACAAACCTTACCCGCCAACCGCGGGCCACATGTGCCATCGGTGGACGCGCCAGCGAAAACGCTGCATGCCATGCAATCGTCGACGCTACCACCGCCGCATGCCGAATCACAACACACACCGTCGACGCAAAAACCAGTCGAGCATTGAGCATCCGTAGTGCAAGCAAAGGCCGGGACGACATATACGTAGGCCGATCCGACGTCATCGTCGAAAGGGGCTCCGGCAATGAGTTTGTCGGCAGACAAGGCAACGGAGAAACCGAGCAAATCGCCCGCGGCACCGTCTCCAGCTACGATTTTTTGCTGTTCGGCAAAAAGACCATTGCTGCGCGCAAAGATATAAGTCGCACCCTGAACGGTGTTGCTTCCGATATCGGCGTATGGCACACCAGCGACGAGGGTATCCTGCTGAAGGCCGATGCCGAACCCCAGGTAATGCACCGTGCTTCCTTCGCTCGTCAAGAGCTTCTGTGTCTGCAGGAAGGTGCCACCAACACGCTCGAAGACATAGATGGCGCCATGGTCGCGATTGAGTCCGACATCGACACCTAGGGCACCAATCGCCGCGGTCGTGCCTGAAATATCGAGCCCCTCCAAACCAAATCGGTCAGTCGCCATCGCATCCGACGCATGAAGTTTCTGCGTTTGCACGAACGTGCCATTCACACGCTCGAATACGTACACGGAACCCGAGTTCGACCCGTTGTCATCGTCGTACGGTGCGCCAATCATTGCGATGTCGCCATCGAGGGCCACGGTATCACTGAATTCGTCTTGTGCAGCGCCATCTCCAGGCACGAGTTTTTGTTGCTCGGTCCATACGCCAGCATTTCGCGAAAAAACATAAGCCGCTCCCGAATGCAAGCCGCTTGCGTCATCCCAGCTAGCGCCTACGATTGCAGTATCCCCCGCGAGGTTCACTTTGTAACCGAATGCTGCGTCGGCTTTTTCGTCGCTCGCTATGAGTTTCGCTTGTTCGGTCCAGATACTCCCATTGCGAACGAAAATATACGCCGCTCCGGAATACGGAAACTGGGTGCTGTGCCCATTGGCCCCCACAATCAAGGTATCGCCGGACACGGCCACGTCCAAGCCAAAGATGTCTTCTGCGGCGCCGTCGCTCGGTACGAGTCGTTGAATCTGCGTGTACACGCCTCCACTTCGTTCGAATACGACCACGGATCCCGAAAGCTCCCCATTGATGTCGTCGTTAGGCGCTCCGACGAATGCAAAATTTCCGGAAATGGCGACCGCAAGCCCAAGTTGGTCGTCTGCGCTTCCGTCACTTGCCAGCAGTTTTCCCGCTGGATTGTACACGAGCGAATCCATGGGAGGCCCAGCTTGTTTTGCGTGACCTCGCCACGGTTGCGTCGTGAGCGGTTGCGATACGGAAGCTTCATTGCCGCTCGGCACGGCTTCGAATTCGCCGCACGCCGATACCGACAAGACGACCCCCACCGCGAAGAAACCTCGCAACCACGGCACGGAGGAGGGATGGACGAAGGTACTCATGGTGCACACTTTTGCTTGGGTGTTTGTAAAATGCCATGACCGCGCATGACACTGTGATTTTCAGCCGCGAAGCGCTCGCTCCAGTGCGGCGATCGTTCGAGCACCCGCGACACCGTCCGGCGTGAGAGCATTCTTCGCTTGAAATGCTTTCAACGCTGTTTCGAGCCCCGGTCCAAAAGCGCCATCCGGTCCGCCGGGAATGTCGTAATGCAATCGAATCAGCGCTTCTTGCAATGCTTTTACGCCCGCACCATGCGCCCCTTTTCGCAACGAACCATCGGCGGCGACGATACGTTGCAATTCCGAAGGCGCGGCATTTGGGGCAGGCGAGGGCGCCGTTGCGGACGGCGCGGCTGCTGCGGGTTTGGCCGTCGGCAGGCCCGCGAAAGGATCCTCCGTCGGCGACGCGGTCGCGCGAATGAATGGATCGTCCAAGCAATCGAGACCATCGTGCTTCATGTGTTGCCAATAAAGCTGGAACTGTTTCCAGTCCGGAATCCATTGAAACCTGCGCGCTTTGCCATAGAAGTATCGACCTACGAGCACCGCGAGGCGTTTGTCTCTTTCCATGGATGGTGCTTCTTGTTCCACTTGCGGCAGCGCCCATTCAATGCATCCAGCGGCATACCCTGGCGCCCAATGGCGCAAATGCGCCACCAAATTAAAGAGTGCTTGCGTCGATATGGCGTCGGCCATTCCGATATCCGCAGCGCTCACGAAAAACGTCGCGAGCTGCGCGTCGGTCACAGCATCTCGAGTTTCCGGGGCGCGCGAAGCGTGAATGAGCATCCATAACAGCGGCAACGATGCACGCATGACTTCGAGCGCCTCCTTTTTGCCCGTAATCACCCGCCGCGTTCCAAGGTCAACGACGTCATACGTGTTTTTCCCGCGATACCGCACCCCGCATTTATCAAACAGGTCGCGTGCTGCATCATTCGCCAAAACCCGGCCGACCACACTGCCCATCCAGCCAAGACCGCCCCAGCCGGTCCCCCACGTAACGATTTGATTGTCGTACGTATTGATCGCCGCAGTGCTTCCTTCGCGGGCCTGAAACGCTCGAAACGCCGCAATTTTGCGCCGATCCGCAGGGCTCGCGCTCGCCATGCGTCGTTCCAGGTATTCATGCAAATACGCCAAATGCGCTTTGTCCTCGAGACCGGCATAGATATGCCCCTTGCCGTGCGCGTTCAAATGCTTCTCCTGGGCAATGGCGGCCCGGTTGGCGGTGATTTCACCCCAGATCGTATCCGAAATCGTTTGTCCAGCTTCCGCCTTGCCCGAGCCATTGGCAAACGCGTGCCAGGGCAAAGAATCGTCGTCACCAAATGAAGCTGGCGCTTCGACGTCCGCCGGTGGTTTCGGAATATCGACGCCTACCGGTGAAATGACAAAACTCATTCCCGGGAGAGTAGCGAGGATCTGTTCCAATTCGACCCGCGGCATATCGATACGCGTGGCCAATGCATCCAGGGCGGCTGCGGATAACGCAACGAATGCCGGAGCATCGGCGCTTTTTGCTGGAGCCGCCCCTGGAACCTGCCCTGCGACCTCGTAAACTGGTTTAGCTGCGCGACGCGCTTCAATGTGTTCGGCGGTCGCGCGTTTTTGCGGATTCGCCAAGGGGCCTTCGATATTGAGGCGCGCTGCGGGATCGCCGAGCAACACGTACGCGGACAAATCCTGGCGCAACATCCACAACGTTGCTTTGCGAATCTTGCGTTCTTTGTCGTCTTCGACGGCGGCATTCTTGGCTTTTTGCCGCGCATCTTTATCGTACATCGTCGATAAGTCTACGCTCGCCTGATTGAAGAATCGTTGCAATTCGAAGTATCCAGCGCCCACGCGTTTGCCATCTACGAGCGTGCGAAAAATATCCTGAAATCGTGAAGGCCGATATTTATTGGTCGTTCCGACATCGTGAAAACTGAACGTCCACGCCAAATCCACGTGACCCATTACCGCGAGCGGCCCCTTCGGATTGGCAAGCACCGCTTGAGGTAATGCCGCGACAAATGGCCTCTCTTTTTCTCCCGGCAGCGAAGCCAATACGCCATCGATATTGCGCCCATACAGACCCACTTCACGTAATGCGGCGAGCCAATGATGGTAAGCGCTTCCATGCGGCGTTCCTGCCCCGAAACACGCAAAGAAAAACCATAAACCATTGGGTAAAAACGTTCGATTCGCCAGGTCTTCCGCGGTGATCTTTTGACCCGCCCCGAAACTCATGGCCCCTTGCAATCGTCGCTGCTCTTCGGCAGTAGACCAGCCTCCTCGCGGTGCGCCACAACCATGACTCACCGTGAACAGCATCGACGCGTCGTCTTTATCGACTGCGGCGAGAAAGTCATCCGCCGATAGATTGTCTCCGTCGCCAATCTCGATGATCTCCCGCGCCGGAAAAACCCCTTTTTTCTGCCCACTACGCGATTGCTCGATCGTCGGCCTCATGAGGCCGGCGTGCCCGATATTCGTCGCAGCCGTACCATCGCGCACGGTGTAATAGAGCGCCCGTGACCCTGCATGAGGTTTGGCGTTTTCTGAAGCAAGCAGTTTGTGGACATACGATTCGTAACCAGCTTCATTCGGAAAACAAAGGCGACCAATGAACGTATCCGAAGCGAGCCTTTGCTGAAGCTCCCACGATAGGACGTCGGCATCCCCGAGCATTACGAGATACCGCGGCCGGTCCGCTTCCTCGATACCCTCGTTTCCATACACCTTTGACCACCATGCTCCGACGTCGTCATCCTCGAGATTCGGTGGCGCACGAAAAACGATAGCTGGCTCGCCTTGTTGTTCCTCGCGAGCTTTTTGGAGCGGGGCAATGAGTTCCAACAGGCGGTCGCCCGTAGCCCCTTCGGGCGCAACGATTCCCCAGCGTTGTTCAGGTAATGAATTTGGATCACCTCCGTCATGACGAAAGTCCTCGAGGTCGTGACGCTCTTTCGGACGTGGCGCGCTACCTGCCGTGTCCATGGGCAAACCGCTTGCGAGAACGGGGCGTTGGTCGTCAGCGTGCGCGAGGAGCAATTCGAGGTTGTTCATGGTGAGAGTCCCGGTGAGATTGTTTCCCTCACGGATAACACGATGCCGAACGCTCAACCCCCAAACGCCCATGACAAGTCATGCTCGTTACTTAAACGTGGTTTTATTGCGCATTGTAATGGCGAGTCATGGACATAGAGCTGAAAATCTGCCGGGCGAACCAGTTTTACAAAGTCCATGACTCGATATGACAATGGCAAAATTGGTCTAAATTGCGCCGGCTGTCAAAATCGACTTGTCTCGCGGATTGGATATGCGAACGTCTTTGCTTTCGCTGCTGGACGAGGAAAGGAATAAACGAAGCGATCGATTGCTCGCATTCGGCAATCAGGGTGAGCCTGTTTTACGTGACGGATTGCCGCCCAATTCAGCCGATCGCGCTGAAACCAAGGGGCGCTCGTCTTGGGTCATGACGACATTCGCGATGCGGAACGACTGGGAACGCAGGCTTTCCTCCCAGGAGACTTGTGGTTCATGCTCGCATTTGTTGCAGGAATATATCGAAGGGGACGACTTGTATCGAAAAGCCGTTCCGTAATCACCCCAATCCGACTTCTACGTCCCTCACTCCAATTCGAACCTCGTACGTTCCCGGACGCCGCTCGATGAGCCCAGCTGCACCCTGAATACCAAGTTCTGCAAATTGCTTGCGCAAGCGGTAAATCTCCACGTTCAACTTCATGACATCCATGCCGAGTTTGTCGCAGAGCTCGTCACGGTCGCGAAACCCACGTACCGATGCCGGCATGCCTGCGTCGGCGAGCCATGCACGGGCGAGCGTGAGGAGCAGATAATGATACCGGCGAGGGGGCAGCGTCGTGGGCTTGGATCCGGTGAACATCGTGATTTCTACGCTTTCCTCGTCTGGCGCCACGTCGAACTTCAAGCGAATCGATTCGAGCATTGGAGCGGTTTCGCCGCTGCGTAACGTACCGACAGGCATAACTGGCACTTCGAGGACATAAGCGTTTCCGGCCAACTCGACGATCTCTCCATTCGTTGCAGGACGCACTTCTTTTTCGATTTCGACATGCCACTCGCCGTCACTCGTTGCAAAAAGCGTCACGCGGGGCTGTTCTTCGCTCGGCAAAACCAAAATGCCACCCGTAGCCACATGGACCTTACCCGTGGTCCGATGCAGCGCCGCGGCAAATGGCGGAGATGCATCCCGAAGCTCATACACCGTTCCTGAAGTCGACAACGAAAACATGGCTCCCGCTTCGAGCTGCGCACGTTCGCCAGGCCCGAGGCGTC
>DAOMZH010000470.1:0-8268 GCA_035437985.1 Polyangium sp. (in: bacteria)
GGCCCCAATAGGCAAAATCCTGATAGGTTACCTTATTGTAGGTATTGCCGGGGGATCTCCCATGAATCCACACCGTGAAATTCGTGGCGCTCGCCGGGGTGGCACCCAGCGTGACCGCTGCACCAATTCCCAATCCAAGTAATGAGGCGACAAAAGAACGATAGGTCATGGCTCGAATCCTCCATGGCTCCACGCTGGGCGAAGGACGGGGGCAAACAGCAGCGTGAGTGATTGCAGAATACCGGCACGGAATTGCCAGTGTCTACGGCTTTGACAAGGACTCCGTCGATTTACTGCGGGCAGTCCCACACGCATTCAATGGATAATTCTCCTGACGACGAACGACGCACTGCAATGAGTATGCTCGCGCCACCAAGGCGTATTGAGTCGAGCTATGCCGAACGATATCGATGTCCCGTGGCCGTGTCGGCGCAGGACGACCGCTAGGTTATGAGGTTCCTTGAGACGAACCACTCTTGCATTGTGGGGAGACGCAAGAAATTACTTGCGTTTTGAGGTTCGGGTCTTCGGGCGCTCTTCGGATCGTGCACGTAGACGCGCAAGTTCCGCTTCGAGCTCCGCAACACGACGTGCCTGATTCTCTCGCTCACGCGTCTCTTCATCGAGACGTCGCGACACATCATCGGCGCGTCGCGCTTCTTCCTGCACCCGCTGTAACGCCTCATCAGCGCGTTGCGCCTCGGCCTGCCGCATACGCGCCTCATGCTCGGCGCGGAGCGTCGCTTCGCTCGCCTTTTGCGCCTCCAACTCCACAAGCTCGGACTCGAACGGCAACAGCTGCTCGCCATGTGGACCGAGTCCGACGCGAAGCAGCGATTTCTCGTCGTCGCCTTGCACCACGAGGTGCGCGTCGAGTTGCTCCGAAAAAACGCGGTCCTCGTTCGTCTCGAGCACGATAGCCAGTTTTCCAGCTTGATTTCGCCGATACACGACGAAACGCTTTCGCCCCGCTCGGCGCCGCCGATGGAACGGATCGAACACGATCAATTCCTTGGTCCCCAAAGCATCATGCCGCTTCGGCGACTGAAGTTCGTCTTTGCGAGGGTTTGTCCACGCCTTCACCTCCACTGCAAAACTCGGTTTCACCTGGTGAATCCACGTTTTCCAGCAGCCTTCGTCTTTGCTCCCGACAAACTCTTTCGGATGCGCATCGGGAGCAATGCCCGGCAAAATGTAGACGTCCGGAGACACACACTGGCGGTTGTCGCCCCGAACCCAGTAAATCGCATTGTCCGAACCGACGTAACAAACAATGCCGCGATCCGCTTGATAACGAATCAGCATCGCTTCGAGCTTGCTGGCAATTCTGCTCTCCGTCGGATCGCGCATGATCGGCTCACCGGACGGATATTCCGTCGGATCCTCGTCGATAATCACTTTCACGCGCGGGACGGCTCGATGCGACTTGACGTGGTGAGGTTTGACCGTTTGCAGCCAAGGAGCAATCGTGGTCATACGCGTGATGTACCATGAAAGGCGGGCGTGGGAAAGTGGAATCGCAGCCGGTGAGGAGGAAATTCTTTCCTAGTTGGACGAACGGCACGACCACACGCTAACACGGACGAACCCTCTGTCAAGAAAAACGTTCGTCCGAGCAACACCCTCAACATCACAATCACTGGCCCACTTCATCCGCCCAAACGACACGAGTTTACCCAAGTCTCCCGCGGCCGATCATTGCAGGACAATCGTTTGTCCTAACCAGTCCCTTCAACAAATCGCCTTCAGCTTCGCCACGAACGTGAGCGCATCGAGCGGCGTGAGCCTCTCGATGTCCACTGCCTTGAGCATCTCCACGGCCGGATTCACCTTCGTCTCGGGTGCCGCCGACGGGGCAAACAAATCCAGCTGCACACCACCATTTTTCGTTCGTCCACGCATCGTCGCATGACGCCCCGAGGGCAACGCTGCACCCGATTCGAGCGTCGACAAGATCGCTTTCGCCCGCGCTAACACCGTCTCCGGAACACCCGCCAATCGAGCTACCGCGATCCCATAACTGCGGCTCGCCGGACCGCGTACGAGTTTGTGAAGAAAAACCACGTCTCCACCGTGTTCACGTGCCGAGACAGACCAGTTGGAAATCCCGGCGCCATGATGCGCGATCTCCGTCAGCTCGTGATAGTGCGTCGCGAAAAGCGCGCGACATCTTACGACATCGTACAAATGTTCCGCCACGGCCCACGCGATCGACAACCCGTCGTAGGTGCTCGTGCCCCGACCAATCTCGTCCAGAATCACCAACGATCGCGGCGTGGCATCGCGTAAAATCGCTGCAGTTTCGCGCATCTCCACCATGAACGTGCTCTCGCCACGCGCCACGTTGTCGCTCGCCCCCACGCGCGAAAGTATCCGATCCACGATGCCCACACGCGCCGATTGCGCCGGAACAAAGCTCCCCGCTTGCGCCAAGATCGTGATGAGTGCGACTTGGCGCATCAACGTCGACTTGCCGGCCATGTTCGGGCCCGTCAAGAGCCACAAACGCTCTCCCGCCAAATCCAACGTCGTGTCGTTCGGGACAAACCTTCCCGACGCCGATGCTCGCTCCACCACCGGATGCCGCCCGCCTTCGATCACCAGCGCCTCGCCCGTGTCGACCTCGGGCCTTACGTAATCGTAACGATGCGCAACATCAGCAAAACCCGAAGCAACATCCCACCCCGCGAGCACCCGCGACAAACGCTTGATCCGCTCGGCATTTTCCGCCACGAGCTTCACGAGCCCCTCGAAAATGGACGTCTCGCGTTCCAGCGCCCGGGACTCGGCATGCTGAAGTTTGTCCGATAGATCATCCAGTTTGTCGTTCGTATACCGCTCGCCTCCCGCCACCGTTTGCTTGCGGCGAAAATCCGGAGGCACCTTGCTCAAATGCGATTTCGACACCTCGATGTACCAACCAAACACCCGCGTGTACCTCACACGCAATCCCGTCGCGCCTGTCTTCGATCGCAAATCCGTTTCGAGCTGGTTCATCTCCTCCGCGCCGTCCTTCGCCAAACGTCGCTGTTCGTCCAGTTCCACGTCGAATCCATCCCGGACAAACCCACCTTCACGAGCCAACGTCGGAGGCCTCTCGATGAGCGCCGCTTCGAGCCTTTGCGCTACATCGGTCACTGGATCCATTTCACCTCCAAACAATTCGTCCGCATCGCTTCCTGCGATCGAACGTACCGCCGCAATCGCAGCTGGAGCAGCAACGAGCCCCGTTCGCAGCGCGCCGAGGTCGCGCGGCGTCGCTACTTTGAGCACGGCGCGCACGGACAAACGCTCGATGTCCCCTACTTTTTCAAGAGCTTCGCGGAGCTCGGCCCGCGCGCGCGGATTGTTCACGAATGCTTCGACTTCATCGTGGCGCCGACGAATGGTCGCTACGTCCAGAAGCGGAGCCACCAAACGCCGGCGCAAGAGCCGCGCCCCCGCCGGAGTCACCGTCGCATCCACCGTCTCGAGCAGCGTTCCTTTTCGCGATCCTTCGACACCACGCAGGATCTCGAGATGCAGCTGCGCCGTTTCATCAATGCGCATCGTCGACGACGACTCGTGGAGCGCAATTCGGCGCACCGGCAAATTGCCTCCCGGCATGCACTTGCGCGCAAATCGCAAAACCCGCGCCGCTGCCCGCATCGCCCCACGCGAAAGTCGGGTCGAAGCTTCGGCAGCAAGCGGCTCAGCCACGGCACTATCAATACTCGACGTAACCTCCGCGTCCGCCAAAGGTTCGTCCTCGCGTAACACCGCACGAGGCGCGGCAAGTGAAATGCCCGCTCGCACCACCGGATCGATCGGCGCACCCCACAACACTTCCCGCGGATCACAACGCGCAAGCTCGGCAAGAATCGACGCCAGATCGCTCATGGTTCCTGCAGCGAGCTCGCCCGTGGACAGGTCGAGCAGCGCAAGAGACACATCGGGGACCGAGTTTTCCGTTTGATCGACCGCGAGAAGCCAATGGTTTGTCCGGGCGTCAAGCTGTTCCGTATCGGTCACGAGTCCCGGGGTTATGACCCGGACGACTTGCCGCGGAACGATGCCTTTGCATTTCGACGGATCGGCCATCTGTTCGCAAATCGCCACCTTGTGCCCTGCGGCGAGCAGCCGCGCGATGTACCCGTGCGCCGCATGCACCGGAACGCCCGCCATTGGAGGTTCCGTCGGATCTTCTTTGTTCCGACTCGTGAGCGCGAGATCCAGAAGGCGCGCGCAGGTGACCGCGTCGTCGTAAAACATCTCGTAAAAATCGCCCATTCGGAAAAAGAGAATGGAGTCGGGATGAGCGGTCTTGGCCTCATGATGCTGCTGCATCACGGGCGTCAGTTTCTTTTGCGGCTTTTGTTGCACGGCCGAGACGTACCACAGTTGGAGGTGGGAGTGTGTGCCAGGGAAAACCCTGGACGCGTTTTTTTGAACAAACCTCGAGAATGTGAGCGCCAAACCTACGTTTGAACATTGGGTTTGACCGACGCGCCGCTGACGAATCAGTAGTATTGGCGCGACTTATCGAGACTTCCGGAATTGAGCAGGATCAGTCCTTCAAGGGATCCATCGACGATCACGACTTCATTGGTCGCCGGGACGAACCCAATCGATTGCGGTTGGATTTCCGCGGTCGTGGCCGCGAGATTCACGAGCAGCGGGCGAAACGTACCTTGGGTGTTGAACTGGAAAAACGTATTTCGCTTGGGGGCGTTGTCGTCCGGCGAATCGGGATTTCCGTCGAAAGGATTCCCGTTTTCGGCCTCATTGATGGCGAACCGGAAAAACGGATTGATGAACGCGCGTTTGTCGCCATCTCTGAGGATCTCTCCGTGCTTGACCGAGAGCACTCGTCCGTTTTTCCGCACATCGTCGGGATCACACGAATTGCGACAAACTCCAACCGCGCGTTCGGCTGTCGAGCTTTCTAATGGCGTGGGGATGACGTGATGAATGAATCCCGACGCTGTGCCCACGACGGCCCATTGATGTCCAACACGGACGTCGAATCCAACGAGCGTCGGAAAACAACATTGCACAATGCCCGCCACAGGGACTTTTTTCGTCGGATCGTTCGCCGAAGGCACCAAAACATCGGGTAAGGCGACATCGAGATGATCCTGGTAGGCTTCGATGATCTTCAAATCCCTGGTCGTCTTGGGAATTTCGAGCGGCCCAAAGGCGGTTTTGCATTGATCGAACGAGCAGACGCCTTTTACACCTTCGGATTGCCAATAGGCGTCGTCTTCGGGCGGCGAGTCCGAAGAGATTTGCACCAAATCGGCCAGCTCCAGGGCTCGGCGTTCCGCTTCCGCCTGGGTCAACGTCGGATCTTCAGCGCGGAGCATTTCGACAAACGCTTTTTGCCCGAGTACGCCTTGATCGCAAAAACGACTCGACGAATCAGAAAATGTCGCGGGTGTCGTGTCCGATCGAATCTTGCCGCCTTTGCCGAAAAATCCGGGCAATGAACCTTCGTACGTCACGGAGAACGCTTGGGTGTTCGATTGAGCCCGCGGATCCTCTAAATTCGCCGCCAAGGTGTGTTCGAATTCCGTGCCATTGAGGACGAGGCCATTGTTGGGATCCGCGTCAACATACTCTTGCTTGTCTTTGTCCCAAATAACGTTGTGGGTGATCGCCCATAACGAGGTGCCGGCGCTCAACGAAAACTGCTTTTTCTTTTCGTTGTCGTCTCCGGGATCGCCTAGGTACGGCGGTGGATTGGGCATCGTCGCCCGCATGACGATACCCTTGGGATCGAAGGTCGACTGCAACGCGCCAAGATCGTTGTAAAGTGTCGGAAACACTTGCACACCGGGCTGATTTTGCCCAGTTTTGTCGCCTGTGCGCATATAGTTCGCGTCGCGCTGGGTGTGCGGTACGACGACATTGCACGAAGCTTCGTCGGTGCTCTCGTAATTCGGATCGGTTGGCTCCAGAATCAACTCCGCGGGACAACCATTCAAATGCGATGGTCGCCGAGGGATACGGCATTCTTTGTCGTAATCGTCGATATCGACGACGGCAATTTGTCCCGTCGTGAGCATCGCATAAACAAACGACCCGCGCATACGCGTAGGTCCCGCGCCGCGATCATAGGACGAGCTCGCACGATACAACGTCTCCGGATCGCAACTTGCCGAATCCGATGTGCATACGGTCAGGCTCGGATCGGGATCGCAACGAACACCTTCCGTCGCTATGCCCGTAGCGGGCACCGGCTGCGGATTGTCACGCTCGAGATACGTCAGATCTTGAATGGGAACGCCAAAGTCGATGCGATCTTTGGATTGAAACGGCGCCCATTCTTTGTTGGGTCGCAAAATTGGTTCCCGGGATGAAGCTTTGGGCCCGACATCGAACGCCATCAAGCTTCCATTGTAATCATCTACGGCATAAACGAATTGGCCGAGCTCGGCGGCCAATGTCCCCGTTACCGCCACCGCGTTTGTCGTAACGATACGATTCGGCTCATCCTTCGACGAAGGAAGCAGGGGCAAACCTTCGTCCGGTTCACACGGCGTGGGTATGTTGACCACGTGAATGACGGGGGCTTTCGCGTCGGCTATGAAGAGCCTCTTTTCCGAACGCGCCATTGCCGAAGGATACGATTCATATTGCTGCTGAGCGGCTGGCGAAGTCACCGCTTTGTCGACGCACGCCGGTCCCCCAGCACCCGCAGGAGGTGGATCGACCACGGGCACGGACGTCTCGAGCGGCACCCAGCGTTCAATGGGACACGCTTTCCAAGATCCTGGCGGATATTTGTACACGACTCCATTGGCATCTTCCTGAGGTTTGCCATCGGCATCACGCTCGGGCTCGAACAAGGTCTGCGCATCGATGATCGCAATGGCTCCGAGTTCCGGGATTGTCGTGACAAGCTTGGGGCGACCGAGTTTGGCATCGGTGACATTGACGAGTTCATTGCCCTTGCTGTCGCGGTCGACCAACGAAATGGTCTCGTGCGTGCCGTCGCAACTCGTCCGAATTTTACCGTCGACAGGAGGATCATCGACGATGAGCATTCGCCCAGGAGCACCGGGCAATGCACACGCGGGCCAATCGGAGAGACTTTTGGAGGTGGAATTCGTGGATGGTCGAATTTGGGTCGAAGGCAAAGCAAAAATTCCTTGGCGCCCGATTTCCGCTACGCCAACAAACGTTGCATCACCATCGTTGGTGCTGACGATATCGACTGGCTGCGCACCGACTGGCAGGAAGTTAGCTCCAGGAATCCGAGGATCCTGGTCAAGAACGGGTTGAGCCGTCGTGCTCATGTCCACGACCGCAACTTCCCCGCGCGTCGTTTGCGTCACGAGAGCATACAGATGCGGTTGCGTCGTCACCCCATCGACGACTTCATAATCGTCCTGAGACTCATAGCGGCTCAGGTTGCAATCGAAGATCGAGCGTCCCAGCGACGGATGTGTTCCCGGTGCGGAAAGACAAACGAAAGAAACTCGGCCCGAATGTTCGAGCGAACGCAACGAACCCGCGACTTGTTGCTGATTGCACCCGTCGGTCGTCAAGAGCGCCACGGGCGTGCCCAAGGCAACCAAAACGACCTTTCCCAATGCTCCGCGAATGGAGCGTCTCGACAAACTCATTGCGACCCCTTCGGTGGCACCGGTTTGCCCAGTGTCATGTAAATGGAACCAAACGTCGTACGATTGTTCATGTCGAGATCCACGACACCTACGTAGGAATCGGTGAAGTGCGAAATGTACATCGTGGCGAATTTGTGCATTTGTCCGTCATCGCCCAATTCTTGTCCGGAATCGAAAGCAATCGCATGCGGCCCACGGCCCGTGCGAATGATCGAGTCGATTCGGCGCGCTTCCGGATCATAAGAAAAAACAAGTCGCGAATCGAAGGTGACGGCAAAGATACGCGTCGAGAAATTTCCCTTCTGATCGACGACTTTGCCAACTTCAACCCGGGACGAACCAAAGGCGAGCGGTACGGAATCGTAAAACTTGGGGACTTCGTACGCACCCGTGACGATGACGTTCCCATTGGCATCCTGGCCTTCGGAAAAAGACGTCTCGATGCGCCCGATGATGAGCGCAGCCGGACTGCGGTTGGCCATGTAGACGTGCAGTGGATGGTTTTCCACGCACGCACGCAGGCACTTTTGTCGATCCGCTGTACCACACGCCGTTTCGCAAGCGCGACGTTCGGTCCCGTCGACCGCAATCCCCCGAGAGTCCGTGGCACTTGCTGTCGTGGCCACGCCGGCGGACAAACTCCGCGTCAAGAAAGGTC
>DAOMZH010000471.1:0-8247 GCA_035437985.1 Polyangium sp. (in: bacteria)
TTTCAGCATGCCGCCAGAACATCACAAATGTGCGTAAAAGTCAACGCACCGAACGTTTGAAAACTGCAAATTTCGGATTTTCGCCCCTTCCGACCGATTTCCCAGTCGTCCCGCAGTCGACTGCCCACATTCCCCGACCTTCGCCGCCATATATCCAATCAACGAATCGCAGTCCGTCCCGCGCGACACGATCCTTGCCAAATGGGAATCGGCTTCCCTGTAGCTCGCATCACCTTCCCCCGACGCTGCCACCCATCCCGTCTCGTCCGCATCGACACACCCAACCTTGTACCTTCATCCCGCCTCCCACGGAACCTGTTCTGCCACGTGAGACTCGTCTTCCTTTCAAAAAGATGCGCGTTCCTGCAGGTATGACTCGTCTCTCGTTTGCCGAGGAACGCGATTCCCAGAACAAGACTTGCATTTCTGATTACCAACTCCTCCCGCTATTGCGTCGAAAATGTGCTGGAGTGAACGGGGGTCGCAATGTAGTCCTGAACCGTGATAACATCTACACTGGAACCCAGGTCACGGGTTTCTGAGAGGAGTCGCCTTGGCCACGTCAAAATTGATTGCCGATCGTATTGCCATTTTGCGGACGGTTCAAGCTGCATTGCAGGTGCATGGTCCGGAGGTCGTAACCGACCTCGAAAAATTGCTTTTTCCGAATGGTACCCCGCCAAACCTCACCGTGCCAGGGTTACTCGCGGCGCTCGAGAATACACTCGAGCGGTATGCGGATGCTCTGTTTGCTGCGGACCAAGCGCATGCATCCGAGCTGGCGGATGATGATGGGTATCGAGCAAAACGCGAGACATGTATTCAGGAATTGCGCAATTATCTTACTTCGCTTCGTGAAGTCGTCGTTCGTAATTACGGCGCCGAGGTAGCGAATGCATACGGCCTTCCTGGGGTTGTGTCTGAAGATGCGCAGTTTCTTTTGAATACGACGAATACTGCAGCTCGATTGCTGCGTTCGCGACCGCTCACGGAAGTGTCCCGCAACAAGAGTTTGAAACTCGACCCAATCCTTGCGGCCGAGGACCTGGAAGCGCATCATGCGGCGCTGTCGCAAGCGCTCAATGATGTGGAGCGAGAAAAGCGGGAATCGCAAATGACGTTATCGGCCAAGGACGCCGAAATCGCGCGTTGGCCGATCGTGTATTCGGGTGGCGCGGACGCCACGGCGGCGTTGTTCGTATTGGGTGGCCGGCCCGAGCTTGCGGAGAAGGTACGGCCCACGGCTCGTCGACGGGCCGGAACGCCAGAGATCGAGGATACACCGGCGGCGCCAAGCGTCCCGGAAGAACCCAAGAATGGGTAAAACCTCATTTCAACACGAGGTCTTTTCCGGCAAACTTCAATCCGCGTTTTGGCAACGTCACGAAAAGTTTCTTGTATTGGGGCGTGTGTTTCGGAATGACAACTGGACGAACAAGCTCTTGCCGCTCGCCTGCGGGCCCACGAGCACCGTCAAGTCCCCAAACTTGACGTCCGCTTGCCGTATCGGCCCAAAGCCCGTGACGCGTAGGCGTTTCATACCCCGGAGACCTACCACACTTTACGCGTAGTCATGAACTTCTTGGAGCCACCTTCGGTTGGGAAGGTCGAGGAGGGTTTGTCCGGGGACGACGAGAGGCGCGTCCGCTCATGCCGTTCTGCAACCAGAAAAATGTATTGCGGCGAGTTGCATGTTGCGAGTAACGTGCGCGTGTGGACGTTGTGGGGTTGCGTTTGGGACTGGGTGGATTGGGTGGAGCGACTTGTATGGCCCCGTCGCTACTCGAGGGGATTGATGACACCAAGGGAGCCGCGCTGGATGAGGTAGACAACCCATGAGCCGCAAGTTAATCAGGCTGGATTTGCTGAAACAGGTCGTGTCGGGGGCGAACCAAGTGTTCACGACCAAAGACGTCTCTGAGGACGCGCGAATGCGGCGCGCTCATGCGGATCTCGTAGATCACAGTCACTATCACGCTTTTGTCGGTGGCGCATTGAGCGACCACCACGTGGTTCTCGACATCATCGAGACGCAAAAGGGCACCCGACGCGGGTCTCGGTGGGCAAAGCAGAGCGGAGAACGTACGCCCGCTGCAGACAAAAAGCCTCATGCGTCGACGGCTAAGAACGATGTGCCGGCAATCACGAGTTTGCCGCAGATGCCGACAGAAGACGCAAGAAACTCAAGTTTAATCATATTGATGTTATTCGCGCAAGCGTACTACAAGATGCTCGAATCCGTTATTTCAATGGCGAGTTGGGTCACTGCTGTTGATGTGGAGTTGAACTCTTCCTATCTCTCAATCGTGTCAAATACGACGAATCTGCTTAGGAATGATAAAAATCTGGCCGATTTTCCGATTACGTTCGAACCATTCTTCCCCAATCTCTACCCTTCCACGATTGCCGACGCCGAGTGGGCCGAGATGGTTGCGCCACACGCGGAGCAATTCCTTAGTACGGTCCAAGCCTACGTCCACTCCAAAGGGGTGTACGAACCAGAGGAAGGCTCTCCAGGCTGGATCCTCGTCCAATTGTTTCGAACTGACGCTGAGACTGCGATCGAGCGGGGCATCGCGTACAACAAGCAGATGCGAGAACACTTGCAGAAAATGTTGTCGCACACTTCCGCGGACCGTCCGCGATGGGATGAGACCTGGCACCGATTGCGAGAATGGACCAACGGTCAAGCGCCGTCGGAACGACTCGCAGCACAGATATTACTCGGCGAAGGGTATTCCAAGCTCGATCCAAGCCACCCGCTTGGCGGCCCTGATGGTTGCAAGGACGCGCTGTGCGCCAAAGATGGCAAGACCTGGGTCATGGCCGCATACTTTCCGAGGGGACAGCAAAAGCTTCGGACCATTAAGAAGAAATTCAACAATGACCTGCGCGGCGTAACGAAAAACGGCGCGCACGGGCTTGCATTCGTCACGAACCAGGAATTCTCCGATTCGGAGAGAATGCTGCTCCGGGAGGCGGCTGCGCCTGTCTCTGTTGACCTCTTTCACCTAGAGAGGATCACCGCGATACTCGACAAGCCCACGATGGCGCCCGTGCGCAAGCAGTTTCTCCTGATCGAATGACTTCGCCGATCGTCGTGCCACGAGCGTGCGAATACATCGCGCGGTGGAACGCATCTCGGCTCTCCGCCCAACCCAATATGTCGAGCCCGTTCTCGGGTCAAAAGTCCTCCATCACTACTTCCCTTCAATCGTGCCCGTCTTCGACACACGCTTCATTCGTAATGAAGTCATGCGCACTCCTGCATACCGCGATTCCTCGGCGGAGTGCACCGAGTGGCGTGTTTTTTCGAACGCCGCAGCAGCGGGAGGTCCAAGTATGTTTGATTTCCATGGATACTTCGCATTTTGCGCATGGCAAATTGGCACAACGCCGGAGTCAGTTCTTGCTACCACGCGCGCCCGGTTTGGACTTGCTTTTCTTCCGTCTTCACCCGTTTCAATGGCTGCAAACCGGTGCAGCGTCTTGTGGTGCATGGATGCCAAGATTGCGGAGTATTGCGCAGTAAACTATGCAAATAAAGACCAAGTGTGACCAAATCACCTCGAGGACTCGGACATGATTGGCCGGGCCAACGATAAATCCAATATTACGCTCGCACTCCATCGCGCATGCATAATGTACTTGAGACCGCCAGAATGATCCCGGTGCCGGGAGATCTCATCACCATCCGGGAAGCTGACCCCACGGATACTTGGGTTTGGGCCTTCGACGGCAACGACCAGCCCACGTGTCTGTCGCCTTCCGAGTGCTACCTCTGCGTAGCCGCACTTGAAAACGACCTTCTGCTGCTCGCTCCGGGACGTCGGCTGCTGCATGTCCGCGACATCGCGTCTCTGTTGCTGCGGCTCAAGTACGTGTCGATTCCGGCAACGCCCAAATGCCTCGATGTAGATTGGAACGCGTTGGACGCGGCTTTCCGGCTTGGGGGCATGAATGCGGTTTACGACCTGCTTCCTCTAACTTCCCCCCACCCTGCTGCACCGCCATGGTAGCCTGCCCCCATGAAACCACGCGACCTGTTGCTTTCTTCGACCATTTTCCTCGCGTACGCCTGTAGCAGCACGGACAAGACAAACACGACATCGACGGGTAGCACGGGCGGTGAAGGCGGGGCACCGACCTCGAGCAGCAGCGGAACAGCTGGAATGGGTGCAGGCGGTGGCGAGATCTGGTCCTGCCCATCCAATCTGGTCTGCGGTGCGGCAAGCACCTGTTGCGCAGTTGGTGATGATTGCGTCGACGGCGCGTGTGTAGCCGGATGTCCAGGATCTGTACATTGCAATGGGCAATGTTGCGTATCTGGTCAAATCTGTCTCTCGAATGCATGCGTAACGCCGGGCACGCCGTGCAACGATTCCGTCGATTGTACTTCCACCGAATTCTGTGAACCAACGCTGGGTCAATGTTTGCCCCAACCACCCGGCGGACCAGGCTGCGAATTTCGTCCGACGAATGTGACGTTTGCACCTGTGCTCGAATGGTCCTGGACTGGTTCGCCCATCAAACCGACTTATGACCAAGTGCTCAGCGTGCCTCTGGTCGGAGATGCAGATGGCGACTCAATTCCTGAAGTTGCCGTTGTCACCCATGACCAGGGTGACGGAGCATGCGATACGGGTTGGGCCTATTTGCGCCTTCTCGATGGTAAAACCGGCACCGAAAAATGGGACGCGACCGTTGCTGCATACAGCGATGCCGGTCGAATCGCCTTTTGCCGCACGCCGGCATTTGCGGACCTCGATGGAGACGGCGCTGCCGAGATCATTGCGCATCGATTTGGAGGTGGCCTCATTGCGTTCGATGCGAAAGGGGCAATTGTCTGGACATCAAAAATGTCCGACGGCACGACGCCCTACAATGGCTATTTCGGTTGGAGTTCGGCCGTCATCGTGTCGAATGTGGACCAAATGGGCGCTCCCGAGGTCGTTTCGGGTGGGGTAATTTTGGATGCAACGGGAAAGCTCATTGCGGGCGCGGGACGCGAAGGTTTTGGGTCGAATGGCCCCGCATCTTATGGTGGCAATTCAATCGTGAGCGACATTGACGGCGATGGCTCGCAAGAAATCCTCACGGGCAATGCTGCGTACGGCGTCGACGGTAACGTCAAATGGCAAAATGGTTTGGCCGATGGGTACACTGCGCTTGCCGACTTCGATGGGGACAACAAACCTGAACTGGTCGTGATTGCCGCTGGATTTGCGCGAGTCCACGATGCAACGACCGGGGCTCTCTTAGCACAAATTGCGATTCCAGGCGGCGGAGCGGGCGGACCTCCGACCGTTTCCGATTTCGATGGCGATGGTGATCGCGACTTTGCATCTGCTGTAGGCACATCGTACACGATATTTACGTTTACAAGGCAACCTACTCCCACAGTCGCCGTGTTATGGAGCGTTCCCACGGCGGACGGCAGTTCGGCACGCACTGGATCGAGCATTTTTGATTTCGAGGGCGATGGCATCTCGGAGGTGCTCTATAATGACGAATGCTATCTGCGTGTGTATAGTGGCAAAATGGGCAATGTTCTTCTAGAAATTGCTTCGAGTTCGGCGACCGCGAACCAATATCCCATCGCCGTCGATGTCGACGGCGACAATCACACGGAGCTCGTGGTCGTGAGCGACGACAAATACCAAATCAAAGGGCAAACACCGGGATGCCCCAACTACAAGCCCGGCGAGGTTCTTCGCCACGGTGTATTCGTGTACGGAGATCCGAGTGACAAATGGGTGCGGACACGCCGCATCTGGAATGAGCACAGCTATCACGTGACGAATATTGGAGCCGACGGCAGGGTGCCCCTTCTTGAAACGCCGAGCCATCAAGCAAACAATACGTACCGCGTTTCCGAACCCGGTAATGGGACATTTAACGCACCGGATCTTCGCGTCGACTTGTCCGTGGGTTTGGCGGGGTGTCCCAATAGCGTCGCCGTGCGGGCAACGGTGCGTAACGACGGTTCGCTCGGCGTTGGCGCCGGAGTCATTGTGGAAATCTTCGATGGCCGAGACGCAACTGGACAACTGCTTGGTACTTTAATGACAAGCAAAGCACTTTTGCCAGGTGAAACGGAGGTGCTCGAAGTCGCGGCGCAGATTTCGGGAAGTACGCCACCCTATGCGTTTTACGCGCGTATTGACGAAATGGCACCTGGGCACATCAACGAGTGCCAAGAAATGAACAATGACTCGGTGATCGATGGCGTGACGTGTCCGGAGATCAAGTGATTCGCTTCAGAACGATACCGCATCATTACAAAAAACGTTCCCGAAAGCCGCACTCGGACTGAACTTGGCCAATTCGCACTACCCCATTAAAACCACCTCGTATCAAGGCTCGCCTTTCCGTCCAGCTCAATAGACTACATCTGCCAAATGTATCCCGCGGCAGTCTTCGAAATGCCACCACAACGTTTGTCCGACGCTTCGTGTCGACCCCTGGCGTCGATCCCCAAAATCCTGCCACGTGTCAAGCGTATTCGAACGAACTTGTGGAGATAGTGCGTCCAGACCACAGATCGGCATGCTTCGCTTGACGCGCACGACGAGCATTGGGCGCCAATGATGTTAGTTGTCGCTGTATCACGTGGTGCGTTATATTCACGTATTCCGCACTTCTGGGCGTACCGCATGTTTTTTGGTAGAGGGGCTTCGTATGACCGTACTCGTGATCGTGCTCGTCGTCGTTCTGGTCCTTTTTCTGCAGCGTTTCATCAAGCTTCAAGGTGAGTACAAAGCCGTCGAGCAACAGCACGATGCGCTCAAAACACGTTTTCAAGGCGTCGTTGACATCGATGCCGAACGACAACGTGTCGTCAACGAGATCGCTCAGATACGCGCCCAGCACGAGCAAGCGCTCCTTCAGATCCAGCGACAACATGCTGCGACAAACACCGATTTGCAAGGCGTTCAGATGCAACTCAATCGAGTGCGTGCTGAACTCGCCGCGCTCGACGAAGAGGCCCACCTCCAGTCCTTCGGATTCTACAAGCCGCGATACAACTTCTCTTCGTCCGAGCGGTATCAGTCGAAGCTCGATGAAGTTCGCGAGCGGCAGAAGCAGATGATCAAAGACAAGACCGCGGCCACGTGCGCGATCGAATGGACGGTCAATGGCAGCGCCGCTGAGGGAAGAAAACAGATCAATCAAACGCTGAAGCTCATGCTCCGCGCATTTAATGGCGAATGCGACGCCGCTATCGCGAAAGTCAAATACAACAACGTTCACGTGATGGAAGCGCGTATCGAGAAGGCGCGCGAGGCGATCAATGGCCTGGCCGAGATCCAGCGGTGCACCATATCAGCGTCATATCTGCGGCTGAAGCTCGACGAGCTTCACCTTGCCCACGAATACGAAGAAAAGGTCCAAGCGGAAAACGAGGAGCAGCGGCGAATCCGCGAGCAGATGCGTGAAGAAGAGCAAGCACAACGCGAAATCGAGAAGGCACGTCAAGATGCCGAAAAGGAAGAAAAGCGTTATGCGGATGCGCTACGCAAAGCCCAGGAAGACGCAGCGAAGGCGGATGGCAGCAAGCAGCAAAAGCTCCTGGCGCAAATCGCCGAGCTGGAGAAAAAACTCGCGGATGCCCATGCAAACAAGGAACGTGCTCTCTCCCGTGCCCAGCAAACGCGTTCTGGATACGTGTACATCATTTCGAACATCGGTTCGTTCGGGGAACATGTGTACAAAATCGGAATGACACGACGGCTCGACCCAATGGATCGAGTCAAAGAACTCGGCGATGCGTCCGTACCATTTGAATTCGACGTGCACGCGATCATCTCCACCGACGATGCCCCTACGCTCGAAAATACGCTACATCGCGCATTCGATCATCGCCGCGTCAATCGCGTGAACGAAAAGAAAGAGTTTTTCAAAGTAAAGATCGAAGAGATCGTGGCGCTGGTCCAAAAGCACCATCGAGCCGAAGTAGACATCGTCACGATGGCGGCGGCGGAGGAGTACTGGAAGACGGTGGCAATGGGAGAGCAGGAGCAGTGATCTGCCGCCTTTTTCGCAGACAGTCGGATTATGCTGCAAAGGCTTGCCCGTGTGTTCTCATTTTGAACTCCACCGGGCTCATGCGCGAAAACCCAAGCCCAATGCCGATGTTGCACCTCAACGCTCCGCCAAAGCCCCTCACCGCCCCACCACCTCCCCCACAATCCTCGCAACACGCCCGGAAACTCCTGACAATCCACCCCATCCCGCGATGCTCTC
>DAOMZH010000472.1:0-8240 GCA_035437985.1 Polyangium sp. (in: bacteria)
TGAATACGTCGGGGTGTCCGACGGGAACGGGTAATTCGCCACGACCGTGCGCGGGGGCGTCGCAAGGCGGTTGTCCGAGTGGCAATGCAATCACGGATTCGTGGGGATTTCGATTTGCGAAGGGGATGGCGGTCGAAAAAGTCACGGATGTCGCGACGACGATGATTCGTGTGGATGCCGCACTCTTGACGATGGGCGGGTCCGAGATTGCGCTTGCTGCCTATGGCACAGCAAGAACGACCATTGAAGGGTATCAGCAAGGAGGTGTCGTCGGCGCGGGCCTCGCGTATGTCAATAGGGCCAATCCGATTTACGCGGTGGGTATGGCGGGGGTCGGGTTGTACAATGCGGTGGACGAGGGGGATCCTGAAAAGATTGGGCGCGCGGCGCTGCCGGTGGCGGAAGCGATTATCGGGATCGTGGCGGCAGGGCGACTGGCACGCTCGTCTGGACCAGGGCCGGTTCGGGCTGGTGAAGCGGGGAGATTTGCGGATCTAGACGCACGGGCCATTATAGGGGACGAACTCACGCCGCATCACATGCCACAGGCGGCACGCCTGTTCACTTCTAGAGCAGACGGCGGGGCGCTTGTTTTACCCGACACGCTTCATGCACAAACTCGTACTTTCAGGGGCCGCGGAGCCGCCGTCGTACGGGAAGAAGCTCAGCTCGGCTTCCGCGACACGCTTGCTCGGGATATTCGTGACGTGCGCCGAATTGCTGGACCCGGATTTGATGCGGGTGTCAGACAGTTGCTTCAATATTATTACACGAACTTCCCGGAATTAATGAAGAGGTGATGCCATGACTGTACGACAATCCGTTTTAGATCTCGCAGGGCTCGGACCACTGCCACCCTCAGACCACACAACACCGGAAGCCGTGGATCAATGGTACGATCGATTAACCGCAATCACACGTCCAGTTAATGAGGCGGAAGCACTCATACTTCTCACTTTATTTGGGCCGGATGACTGTTTTGGGGTAGCTTGGTCGCTACTACACTTAATCGAAACTTGCAAATCCGGTGTGCCGATCTATTCAAAGCCCAGCATTGATGCTAATGAATGGCTGGTCCGACTCTGGGACCGCTCGCATCGGGAATGGTAATAAGCATTCAAACGGGCCATGGGTCCGGCTGGCGAGGGTTTGCAATGGCACCACGTCGTGGAACAGACATGGTGGGAATCCGTTACTCCGTTGGGTCAGCGGGGATTGAGATTCGAGGCAAACAGCATGACAATCGACGATTTTATTGCCAGTGTTTCGCAGGAGTCTGTACGAGTGGTAACTCGGACGATACGGACTCCACCAACAAGCACATTAGCCATGACGGAATCGGCCGGTGGAATTCGCATGGCCGACTTCATAAAAGCTCCAATGCGACTCGCGGGGGAAAGGAGCATTTGTTACCGTCATATCCTTGGCTTACCTGCGTCAGAACACGAATTAGCCAATTGGCAGTCGCAGCACCCTTCCCACCCGTTGCCAAAAGATCTCCAAGAGTTGGTGCTACGTGTGAACGGCATTCACTTATGGGCAAATACCGCTACTGGCCGTTCATATACCGGAATCGCGCCAATACAAGAGTGGGAGCATGCACGACAAAAAATGTATGAACTGGGAAATCGTGATCTTCTTGATGGGCGATACATCGCGATTTCATACCACCAGGATGGTGCTGCTTTTGTTGTTCTCGATGTAGAGCTGGAAGCTTATTTCTTGATGGATGCCGCCGGACCAGATGCGACCTTGAGGGTAGGAAAGAACGTCCCTGAGCTCCTCGACTGGCTTTGGCAGAATCGAATTGAGCCGTCCTGAACGCAACAACAGGCCGAATGGACATGGCACCACGCACCTGAACCTGGTGTCATGCAGGTCGTTCCACGGACGCAGCATGCATTAGGTAGCCCGTTCTACATGCCCATGCATCCAACGGGACAAGGCGGGTTTTTCCTCTGGGGCTCGGAGTATTGACATGATGACCATATTGGAACTGATCGAACGGATTGGCGAACTCGACGATGAGGACGTGATTTTCGCTAAGCCGGAGTGGAATGAGCATTCCGAAGCCCGAATCTTTCGGCTTACTTCGGATTACCGCGTGCCTCCAGAAGCCATCGCATTCGGTTTCAAGTACTTCTTGGAGGTCGCTGTTGTTAAGCAGGTTTTAGACGAATTTCAAAATAGGCCCAACGTGTCCATGCTGGCTAAGTGTCGTCGCGTGATCTATTACGCTACGTTTGATGCGTGACGATAGCTATCTTCAAACGGGCCATGGGTCCCGCTGCAATGGCACCATGTCGCACAATAAACACGCTCTCAGGAGGTACGAATGAGCAACGTTTTGGAATCCCTGATCAGGCAAATCCGAGTGCGTATCCGCGAAGACGATCCGACCGTGATCGAAGACGCAGTCAAACTCACCGAGCAATATCCAACGGAAGCACACGTTTGGGATATACTGGCCCATGCATATTCAAATGAGGACAATGTCCCTGCTGCCGTTGACGCAATGACGCGAGCTATCGAACTTCGACCGGGCAAACCGGCATTGCATTTCGAGCGAGGTGAATACCAGCTAAGAATGGGTAACTATGAGCGCGCCATTGCGGATTTTACGGAAGGACTCGCCGTTGGAAATGACGTCGAGCGCAAAGCATTGCGCGAAGTCCTCCACTTCGTTCGCGCCGAAGCCTTTTACCAATTGGGCCGAAAAGCCGAAGCCCTGAGGGATTTGCAACACGTAACAGAAGACTGCATATTCTGGACGGTCCAAGTGCGCTCGAAGGCTGAACTCGTTGCCTTGTGCGCCGACGCCGCCACGCCGGACAACGACGGACGATATCAAGGCATAACAAACGCGACCGAAGCCGAAGAGCAGCAAACATTTGATGAATGGCAATTGCCCGACGATCCCGACAATGACGAGGCCAAACTCGCGCATGAACTCGGTCCTGACGGGCTAGCCAAAGCCGACGCTACGCTGATCAAATGGGTTCGTCCCAGATGGCTCAAGGTTGCCCGCGTGCTCATAGATGCCATCGAAGCGGATGATTTTGCGATAACGAATTCGCTCGTCCGTGTTTATCTGCGGCGCTTGATTGGACTCGTGGATGCTGGAAGCATTGAAGGAGCCGGAAACCTGCGCCGACCCCGGTTCAGCGAAGTGCGATTGCCCCCTCGAGCCTCCCCGTAGATTCTTTGGAGCGACCCCGAACGCCATTACCACCGCGGGCGTGTCCTCGCCGCATCTCGCAAACTCGTGCATACACAACCGAGGCCGTCGCGTACACGCCGCTACCTTTACGCGTCCAGAATCGAGCGCACGATCAACCGTCTCCCATGTGCACGCGTCCACATCCCAAGTCGTGCGCCGCGACCTCGAACCATCACGCGTCCCCATGCACAGCATTCGCAGGCGACCTCACATTTGGAGCTGTAAAGATGCCCGGTCGTGGCGCGCGACGTGGGTCCACGAAGCGTCGATACGGTGGGAAATGCCTCGTGTTTACGTGGCTTTGTGCTGTGCGAGGTTTGTTCGGCGGATCCGGTGTCCGAAAATTGTTCCATTTGTTTGGCCCTTGATAGCCGTTCGTGTAATGTCACAACCCATGCGTCGCATTGACCTGTCCCGGACCATTCTCTTCTTTTGGGGCGACCTGGTTTTCCACGAAGCAGCATTGCTCGCTGAGCCGGAAGTCCAACACCTTGCACCGCCCGTAACGCACGTGTTGACCCAATTCGAGTCCATTCTGAAACTGGACCTCGATAGCCGGCGAGACGTTCTCAAGACGTTCGCACGTGCCAGCATTGCAGACAAGAACCTCGATGGAGGAATTCGTGACCTGCACGCGGCAACGCTTTTTCTGGTAAAACAGGATCGCACCCGCGACGAATTCAAGTCGCTGTTTTCCGAGCACATCGGGCAAGTCGTGCGTTTTGCATTAAAACGACAAGTCGAAGTGGCCGAAGACTTGGTGCAAAAGTTGGGTATGAAGCTTTATGGAGACGAATTCAAAACGCCCCATACCACCGCGCTCCAAAGTCTGATTGATGTCGGTAAGAGCGCGCTGGGGGCCGCTCGCAATGCGACGCTCGGACGAACCGAAGCTCGATTGGAGATTCGCGCCTGGAAAGACAATGCGAACGCCGTGCGCCTGGCAAACCATGGTGAATTGCTCGCCTGGGCCGCCAAAAAGGGTTATAAGAAAGATTGGGCGGAAGCGTTTTTCCTGAGCTCCGAGAATGCTCCGGAAAAGGAAGAAGAACCCTCGAGCGACGAACCGCCGGCCCCCCCCTGACCCCCCCAGCACCGTCAGGGCGACGCGAACTGCGACAACCACTGCGTCATGAGCTCGGTGCTGCATCCGTGCTTCGTGTGACCAATCCCTGCGCCAAGCGCGCTCGCGATCTGCGCGCACGAACAACCGTGGGTGTCCGTCACCGAAATCGAGCTTTGCGTGTACACGGGCTGATTCGCCGAGTTCGTGTTGGTCGTGAAGTTCGCTCCGCCAAACCAGCGTAATCGGTTTGGCAAGACAACGCCGGTGTCCGGAACCGTGTCCGCACAAACGTCCAGACAGCCAAAAATGCCGTCCCCATCGACATCTTGTGATTCCGCAGCGGGCACCTCTCCATCACAATCGTTGTCGAGCCCGTCGCACACCTCGAACGCTCCGGGATGGCTCGCCGCGCTTTCATCATTGCAATCGCTTTCGCATTCGCTGAAGCCGTCACCATCGTTGTCGGTCCAGTGCGTGACGTTGATCCCCGTGCTGGTCGTTTGGACGCCGTTCGAGAATCCCGCAATGGAAATGACGAATTGCCCTTCGCCAGGAAAAACGACCGGCACATGAAACGCGCCGTTCGTCGATACCGTCGCCACAGGCGCACCATTGACCGATACGACGATCTCTTCGACGCCAAATGCATTGCCACTGACCTGAATCGTGGAGGGTGTAATGCATGCCCCGATCGCTGGTTGGTCAATCGTCACATGCGCGGGATCGTTGTCCACGATGTACAAATGCCCATCCTGCACAGACGCGAGGATCTCCAACGCGCCGTCGTTATCGAGGTCCGCCACATTCAGCGACGAGACCGGTGCACCCAAATACGTTGTCCACGCAATGGCAGGCGGTCCCTCGGCCGTTGCGATGTTCACCGCATAAAGATACCCGTCGTCGTGCGCCACGAGCGCCTCCATATGGCCATCTCCGTCAATATCGGCAGCAGCCACCTGGGCAATCGGCAAAGGCTCGTTCCCGACCGTCGCGGTGCCTGTTCCATGGGAAAGGTACAGCGGGAAACCAGAAAGCATCGAGCCATCGATTCCGGAATAAACCTCGATTTCGCCATAACCACCAGCCCGAATGATGTCGCTTGCTCCGTCGCCATTAACATCGGCCACGGCGGTTTCGGCATTGTATTCGGTGGTGCTCGTCAACCTGCGGGTCCACCGTAGTTGACCATCGGGCTCGCGAACTTCCAGATGCATATGCCCCAGCGCCCCGATGGAGATCGTCGTGCCAATCTCCAGGTCCCCATTGCCGTCGAAATCGGCCAACGACTGCTCAGTCACGTAGGGATCAACGTGGGTGAACTGGCCCATTGGACCTTGCAATGAATAGATCTGCGTCGCGGCACCGTTCCCTTGAGCAAGAAGGTCGTCGTGGTGATCCGTCCCAGGACAGGATCCTTGCGCGCACAGATCACTGGCGATCATCATGCGCATGAAGTTGGATGCGGCGCCAATCGAGTGTCTGGCGAGGAGCATTCCGCCGCCCAGCCCATTGCCATTCCCGTCGAGGAAATAAAGCGTATCCGGTTGCCCATCGCGGTAGGATCGCACGGCGATGTCGAGGTCATTGTCGCCATCATAATCGCCCGCCGTGGCCAGTGAACGCAAATTGGACGGGTCATTCAGATCGTTTGCCGAAATGGTCCATGCGGTTTGAAAAGCCGAACCATTCCAGCGGTGCACCCGGGCGCTCCACGTGCCAGTACCTCCGCGCATGCCGATGAGTTCGTCCAGGCCGTCCTTGTCGAGATCGGCAATGGCAACGGTGCTGTAATTCGATAACGATTGCATCGTATTCGAGCCCAAAGGATCGATGATCACCGACGTTCCCAGCGCTACGAAGGGAACGCCAACATGACCCGTGAGTGTCCTTGTGCTGCCATGATTCTGCGTTACGCCGAAGGACGTTTCCGTGTGTAGTCCAGCATCGAGGACCGCGAGGCAATTGGTTCCTTCGAGCAAAATCCGCGTATTGGGTCCTTGGCCCGCAACGCGCAAAAGCTTGTTGCATGCGGAATTGATCGTGTATCGCCCAATCTCGACGGGTCCGGACGGTTGATCCAAACGATACGCAACCAAAGCGCTGCCTTGCTTGACGATCACCTCCGCGACATCATCGCCATTCAAATCGACAAGGGTGCTCGTTGTCGGGTCGTAATTGTTTGCATGGGGTTTTCGGGTTTGCAGATTGTGCTGGAGCAGTTTGCCTGGGACAGACCATAACTCGACGAGCGTGCAGCCTGTCGAAACACAGGATTGAAAGCCTTCGAGGTGCGTCGGGCTGGTGCAGGACAACTCGTAACCCACGACGCGATCATCGTCCTTTTGCATCACGATTTCCGAGATTCCATCACGATCACTGTCCAGGCTCCCCCACACCCGACCATCGTTGATGTTTGCAAGAGGCAAACCTTTTTTGGCGTCGAATACAACCGTGCCCCAACGATTCGAATTGCTCAAGCAGTCGTTGGCTGGCGCGCCGAACCGATCTTTTTCGTCCGTACCCGCATTGTAGATACTCACAGGAACGATGCGCTCGCCCGTGGAACTCGAAACGCCGCGCACCGCCAATTCGGTCGTCTGCGTCTGAATCTGCGTGTTGGTACCATATCGAAGCTGCCACATTACCGCGCTGCTCGTATTGATCTGGCCTTGGGGAAATCCCGCCGATGGATCGAAGGCCGTGATTTCGACGGAATAGGCGCCTACTCGGCTGGTGGAGAGGAATTCGTCGTCTCCGTCGCCGTTGGCGTCGAATGCCATCCATTCGCCGAATACGTGATTCGCCGTGACATTGTTGAATTGCGCATCAACGCGAAGGCAAAGAGGACCATTGCACGTGGCCCCAGCGGTTCCGGGTTGGGCCAGACCGAAGAAGGACAACGATGTCCCTTGGTGTGTCGCCAGGCTGATGCGCGGATAACCCGCGGTGCCCCAATAATTGCCGGCAACGGGCATAACCAGATTTCTATACCCGGCAGGCAGGTTTGTCGCGAGCACTCGAGGCGCGGCCATTCCACTGGCAAAAGACGCCACGTTGAATGCGGTCGAAACACCGCAAAACGCCGGATCCCACACGACTTCGGGGATGTGATCACCGTCGAGGTCGGCCACAACCGTTTCACCGACGTTCACGCTGCTGTTGTACCCCGGATCGCCCGAGGTCCATAAAACGGCAAGCGTACGTGGATCGACCACCACGAGCCCCAGGCCCACGCGGGCGCCACCAGCGACGAGCAATTCGTCATCGCCGTCTCCGTCCAGATCATACAGTCCGTGGATCTTGGCATTGGGAATGCCTGACGATGTTGCCAGGACCGAGCCATCTCCATTCCAGAGAAACAGTCGTCCTTGGCTTGTTCCAATGACTTCGGGCTGGGGGTCATTATCGAAATTGCCCACCACCGATTCCCCCGAGACAAACCCTGGGGCCGCAAGTTTGTAGGACCAGACGCGTTTTGGATGCCCTCCGGGCAGGCCTGTCAGCTGCCCCACGCCGGTTATGGCTTGGGTTCCGTTTTCCGAACCTCGCGCTGTTCGCCAATGAGAAGGTGCCGTTTGAATGGCTTGTGTTGCCTGGCCAAGCGGCGCTAGGTCCTCGGGCACCCATGCATCGGTGCCACAGCCCATTGCCCCAACAAACCCCACGAGCCATAACCATGGATACCTCGGCGTGCGCATACCGTCTCCTCCTTAACATGGACATTGTTTGCGTCCCGCACCCGCGTTGAAATGCTGGGGCAAACCGTTTCGCAAAGGAAAGCGGCGCCGAGCGGCACACGGGGAGGGTATGGATACCTGAAGCTTTTGAGCGAAAAGATTACCGGGGTGGCGACGAATTTTTGCCAAATCAACGGCAAGGGTTTGGGATTCTGGTACTCCCCGCCATTTCGTTCATTGTGCTTGGCGAGGCTTGATTTCTCGGCATCCGCGGCGC
>DAOMZH010000473.1:0-8233 GCA_035437985.1 Polyangium sp. (in: bacteria)
GTCAAAATCCCCCTGACCTCGAATCGAACCGGCACGGAGCAAGGATTAGTTGCATATTGGCCACTGGATGACCGCTCGCTGAACGATCTTTCCCCCGCGGCGAGACACCTGACCACTGATTGGAGCATGAATTGGTTTCCACTCGTCGACTGCCCGAGGCCACGTCGGCTGAGTGCGGTAGCACCACCGCCCGTTTTGCCCCACGGCCTCGTTCCTCCGGCTGCGCAAGGAGCGAAATTCAGCAAAGCCATGCGCTTTAATGGGACGACGGACGGAATCGTCACCCCTGCATTCGCACAACCAACGGCGGCCATTACGATCTCCGTTTGGGCGCGCAGCGCGACGCCGGCATGGAATGCCGAAGAAGTCCTGGTCAATCTCGCGGATGCCCGCTTGGGTAGCGTCGGCACCTCCATGCGCTTCAACATCTTCAGTGGAAGCTGGCAAAACTGTGCAGCCACCGTCTCGGATATCCAAAACTGGCATTGTTACACAGCCACGTACGATGGCGCGAAACTTTCGCTTTATGTCGACGGAGTGCTCAGCACTTACTCGAGTTGGACCGGGCCCATCAAAGCCGACACTTGGAACGTGCGCATCGGGACGAGCTGGAACGACATGTTGTACTTCAATGGCGACATGGCCGATGCGCAGGTCTGGAATCGCGCGCTTTCGGCCGACGAGGTCAAAGCGAACATGCACAAGAAGCTGACCGGCAAAGAATCGGGGCTCGTGGGTTATTGGCCGCTCAGTGCCGACGCGCAGGATCTATCGCCGAACAAATACCACGGCGCGATCAAAGGAAAACCGCAAATCGTCAGCACCGGCTCGACGCACGTGATTGGTCAGGGCTTGAGAGGCGAAATCTCGGAAGTGCAGATTTGGGAGCAATCGCAATCGGCCGCCGAAATCAAAGCGACGATGAATTTGCCCCGCACGGGCAAAGAATACGGTCTCGGAGCGTATTATCGGATGGGCGGCATTTTGCAGGATCAATCGCCGCCGGTCGTGCCTGATTTTTCGATGAATGGGCGCGACGGCGTGGTGATTGGCGATCCGTATGCAGGAGCGCGGCGTTTGAATCGCCAAACAGGTTCGAGCAACCTCGCCGTGGTGAAGTATGCAAGCAGCGAACTCGTCGCGGTGAGCGCGCGTGGGGTGTACGAAGAAACCTTCGAGTTCAAAATTGCATCGACGACGCCGATCAACCCGAATTCGGTGAACGGGGGCAAACTCTTCACGTTCCGTTATTGGGGCAAATCCGGGCGTGGAAGCCGCAGCATCATCGAATTCCCGACGGCCAGCGTGACGCAATCCGACTTCAGCGAGCAACCCGTGGGAAGCGGATGGTACTTGGCGAAGTGTCGCGTGGTCGTGCCCGATGGGGTCGCATTGATGCGGGCCTTCGAGCTCGCCAACGTGCAAGGCGACTTTACGGCCATCGACATAAGGCGGCATACCATTCGACAAGTTTCGGATGCAGTGACGCGGCGAGCGTTTACGGACGCACCGGCATTGACCTCCTTGGCGGCGCAATCGCAAGCCGTGGTCGATTTGGTGGATACGGTGCGCACGGCGGAGGTTGCGGTGGGCCAGCGTGAACGCGAAGTGGCCGAGTGCTTGGCCAAGCTCGACGTCGCGAACAACAAGGCGATGTACATCGCGGAGAGGGATGGCCTGCTCAGGACCATTCCGACCCTGGAAGCGGATTTGCGCACGACGCAGACGGCCCTCGAGACGCTCCTCAACGACCCGTACAGCTATTACCAACGTATACGAATGCGGGGGACGACCCAGTGCATCGCGGACGAATACGACAGTGCGTACGGGTTTCCAGAAGATCCGACGTCGACGAAGCAGCTCTGGATCGTGACGCGTACCGGGGAAAACGATAACGTGACCATCAGCAACTACGACGCCACGCGATTCCTAACCACGTGGGTAGCGGTCCATAAGGACCCTGCTTATACCCAATTATGTCACATCATTCTCATGAAAGGGTCGGAGAATCGTATTGATATAGTATTGGGACCCAACGATAACAATATCTACGCGAAGAGGTGGGTCGTCGAATATCCTGGCGGTTGCGTCGCTCCGTCGACATACATGAACGACCTCGAACCAGCCTGGATCGAGGACACGGTCATGTCCTGGTATGAAAATAGAGGGGTTCAGCATTTACGCAGGAGTTGGGGTTGCGCCAACACCTTCTTCGACTGGATCAAGACCGATATCGTGGTCGACCGCGCCAAAACGAACAAAACCACCTATGAAAACAGGATCGCGTTTCTTGCACGTGACATTCCGCTCAAAAAGAACCGTCTCGCTTGGCTCGAAGTGGCCATCGCGGCCGCAGGCGATGTAACGACCGTTCAAAATGCACTGGCCAATGCACGAACGGCGCTGAGCGCGGCACGACTGACGCTGAATACAGCCAATACGAATTTCCGCAATGGTTTGACCGGAGTGACCAGCGGCCCCTCCGCCGTCATGCCCGTGGTCAGCACCGACGCGCGAAACCTCGTCACGACCGGCGCAGTGCTCGATTTTGCACAACCAGCGAGCAGAGTTCGCCTGACCGAGAGTTGTGAAGGCAATGTGCTGCTCACCTACGTGGACAAACAGAATCGTATTCGCGCGACGCCATACGATGCCGTCGCGGATAGCCGCAACAGCGCATTCGAGCAATGGGTGCCCGATGGCGTGCGTGCATGTGTCGATCTTCGCGATGAGGGCGACAAGATCACGCTGGACAGCGCCATTGAATTGCCTCCAGCATGGACACTCGAGGCGTGGGTGCAATTGCCTGCAGCAACCGCGACCGATGGAACCGCACGTGCGTACAACATGATTGCCGCCGCCGATGGAAAACTCGAAGCGGTGCTTGCCCTTCGTAATGGCACGCGCCTGGGAATGCTCGTGGGTGATTGGTTTTTCCCGTGCGACCGCGATATTCCCGATCGCGTGGCACTCGGGTGGACCCACGTGGCGGCCAAATACGATCAAGGCATGGCCACGTTTTATGCCGATGGCGAAAATCTCGGTTCCCGGCACGCCAGTCAATCGGCGCTGCGCTTCAATAATTTGTGCGTGAATAGCCCGTACTTCCCGAATCCTTCGACCGTGACGCTGTCGGTCTGGATGCGCAGCAGCACCCCGACGTGGGGCGGCACTGGAACAAGCGTGAAGGCGGTAGAGAAGAACTCATCCTTTTGGCTGAGCTGTGTGCCGGGTTCGCGAACGGTGTCGTTCGAGTTCTGGACCAGTGGGGTTCGCTCGGTGCAGTTCACACCTGCCGATATTCAAGGTTGGCACCAGTACACGGGTGTATTCGACAATACGTCGATCAAACTTTATATCGACGGACGGCTCGTGGCGACGGCCGACACCTCCCCACCTACCCAGTTGTTTGATTTCGGTGTCACGATCGGCAGCAACTCCTTCAGGGGAGACATCGCCGAAGTCGTCGTTTGGAACTGTACCCGAACGCCGAACGAGATCCGACAGGACGTATTCCAAAGCCCGAAAGGCGACGAACCAAACCTCGCGGCTTATTGGCGCATGGAGCTGGTCACGGAGAACGGCGTCGCGAAAGTTTACGACCTGAGCACCAACAAACGGCATTGCACCACGAATGGTGGTCAAGCGACGGACGTGTCGATTCGCCCGTGGAACAGGACCAGCATCAAGTTTCTCGGAAATGCTTCGACCGGCACTTACCCCATCGGACGCATGGCGGACGTGCGCCTGTGGAACGTGGCGCTCAGTGATGCAGAAATCGAGGTGAATGCGCGAACCCAGGTGACCGGATACGAACCGGGGCTCGTTGGTTATTGGCCTCTGAACGAAGCGCAAGGCACGGTCGTGAAAGACCTGTCGGCGAGCAGCTCTCCGGTGCACGGAACACTCAGCGCCGTTGATTGGGTGGCATTTACGGGATACATCGGCAGGTTTGGCGGGCCAATCGATTCGATGCTGACCTTCGATCGCGCGAGCAGCTCGTATCTCGAAGCGCAAAACGTCGTGCTCGGCGGCAAGAACTTCACCATCGAATGCTGGGTGCGACGAAGTGGAGCGAAAGTCAATACCGCTGCCATCGAGGGGCTCGTCAGCATGAGGGTCGCTACGACGACGACGACGTCGATGTCGACGACGACGATCTCGCCCTACGCGTTTTTCCTGGGCTTTAATGCGTCGGGGAACCTGGAATTGTGGGGACGCGCCGATTCAGCGCTCGATACGGCGGCCTTCACCGCCGGCGTGAACAACACCAAAGCGACGAGCCAAGGAACGTACCTCGATACGAATTGGCACCATGTGGCTTTGACGTACGACGCGTCGACCATGAAGCTTTCTGCGTACCTGGATGGATTGCCGGCGTTGCAATGCGTGACGAACATTCGTTCGGCCGATACGGGAACGGTGACGTTTTTCCGGCAAGCCGGCGTGGCGGATACGTTTTTCCGTGGGGACCTCGCGGAAGTCCGCATCTGGGAAGGCGCGCGTACGGTTGCGCAAATCAATGAAAACATGGGGCGACGCATGGCGGGCTCGGAATATGATCTGCTCGCCTATTACCAGCTCGATGCCATCACGACGACGTCGACGGGAACCAAGGAAGTCACGGACAAGAAGAGTGGGCTCAATCGGGGCAAGCTGTTGTCGGCGACGACGGTGAGCGTGTCGAAGAGCACGGTGGATCCGCCGCTTGGTGCACCTCCGGAGCTGATCATGGCGGAATACAGCGCGACGGAAATGACGCCCGAACGAACGATGCAAGTGCTCATGCGCAGGTTTTACGGGTACGCACACGGGATGGGCGTGCGTCTTTTGCCCGAGCAACGCGTGGAGGAATTGACCGTGCAATGGGTAGGCAATACGCAAATCAATCCGACGCTGCTCGGATACATCGAAGGGGCGCCGCCGGTTCCCTCGGAAAACCTGACGGTCGAACAAGACGACGGGCTCAACGAAGGATACAACGAAGCGACGACGGTAACGCTGACGCAATCGTCCGACGTGACCTATACGTATCGACGAAGTGAACAGAGCTGGAAAACATTTGATCTCGAAGCGTTCTTGGGTGCCGCCTGGGAGGTCACGGTCGGCGTTGCCGTGGAGGAGACCATTAGCGAGGGCGAAGTCGGGGGGCAATTGAAATATGGCTCTCGCTCGGGAACCACCAATGAATCGACGGTGAGCGCATGGTCGTCCCTGACATCCATCGACAGCCTGACGCTCCGCGGTCGATTCGAAGATCGGATGGCCTGTCCGCGCGTGGGCAAACGCTGGCTGCCGAAGAACGTGGGATATGCGTTGGTGCTCTCCGGAATGGCCGATGTCTTCGTGACGAAATTGAAGCGGTCGGGGCGTATGGTGAGTTATGACGTACGGCCGATCGAAGGCGTCCCGCTCGACGTCAATACGATCACGTTCATGATCAATCCGGCGTATACGCTGAATGGAAGCCTCGATGGAATGGTGGGATCCGTGCCCGCGGACCCGACGTTTTACGGCCACGTGCCGGCTCAGCGGGCCCAATATGGTGCCCTGTTTCCAGCGAGCTACATGCGCTTGAAAGACGCTTATGCGCTGAAGAACGAGATCAACCGGCAAGACAAGACCCGCGAGGCGTATTTCAACAACACGCAGTCGCTGAGTTTTACGCTGGACTCCGCGGACCTGGCGGGCTCGAGCCAAGAATTCTCCGATGACGAAGACGATTTTGCAGACCAAGCCACCGAGGTCTATGGGCAACTCGAGTCCAAACACGGCTCGATGAACGGAGCCATTCGGGCGAAGGCGGCATTCGATACGTGGCAACGCGGCCGGGAAGCCGCGCAGCTCGAAGGTGGAAAACGAAACATCGTCAATACGTACGTCTGGGATGGTGATGGCGGACTTCACGTCGAGGAGGAAAGTTTTGCGGGCACGCTGGAACATGCGTTTACTGTAGAAAGCACGCACGAAGGAGCGGGCGGTATGGCAGGTACTGTGCAACTTTCAGCGCTCAAGGCGTCGCTGTCCATCCTCGGTGGTGGTGGCAAAACGCGCGCTTCGGGGCAAACCCTGACCAGCAGCAAAAGCTTGTCATTAAACGTCGATCTTTCGGGTGTCGAGCGCAGGTTCATCACGAACCGAAGCGACCAACCGCTTTACCCCGGGGAAAAAGTGGACCGTTATCGATTCATGACGTTTTACTTGGAAAACGACGCGCAACACTTCGTGGACTTCTTCAATTACGTCGTGGACCCCGAGTGGCTGATGAGCAACGACGAAGAAGCTCGTGCTTTGCGACAAACCCAAGCCGGACGCCCCAATCGTTGCTGGCGGGTTTTGCACCGCGTGACCTACGTGGAACGCCCAGCTTTGAAATAAGCGCCCCTTCCCCACACGTAATGACACGCGCGACCAACAAAAATGCCGGCGGGTGATTGACGATTCACCCGCCGGGCCCCCACCATCTGTCGTCTTCGTCCCCCACGAACAAAAACGTTCCGCCCTCGAGCTCGCGACCTTGCGTCAATATGGGCACGAGCTACGGGACGGCGACGATGTAGCGGGCACTTAGTCGAAATAAGACGCCAATTTCGCCCTCGAGCGTTTACGCCGTCCTGCGTCACGCTTACGGACTTGTGCACTCGCACGCATCCACACAGTCCTGGTTCGCTCGGGGATCGTCGAGGCTAATTCGCGTCGATTTTTCTTGACCTGCGGATACACGTGTGCATCGGCGCCAGCAAACGCGAGCGAGAGCTGCCCCAAGGGCGCCCTCTTCCGCTTCGGTGGGCCTCGCGCTGACAACCCCGCCCTTGATAAGCCGTCGCCTATGGCGTATGGCGTCAATGCAACCTGGCGCCATTTCATTCGGCCACCGCATTTCGGACATACATTCACGTCAATGGCAAGAACATGTTTCATTTGTTATTGCCCTGCAGAAATGAGCCGACGTCAGAAACGATGGGTAAAGAGTTTTTCGCGCCACCGCGCTGCATTGAACGGGATTTCACATACATCAACGTCTGCCCCTGAGCCCTTTCCGCCAAGTCCAAACCCGCCCATCCGTCAACCAACTCACCTTCGACCGGGTTCGAACCCGCCCCAAAGCTCGAGCAGTTGACCTTCGACCGGGTCCAAACCCCCCTGCACGGTCTCGTCGTCGACCAAGCACTGGGTCCAAACCCCGTCTACCTCACAATCCGCCGACATTGCCCCCACATTCGCCCCCCTCTCGCCCTCAACTCGTCTACATTTTGTTGCCTCTGTGTGCTCGTTGCACGTAGTCTCACCAAATGCCCCGTTCTTCTGCTGTCGATTCCATCGTCCTGCCTCGGCTCACCGCCAACGGCGCCTTGGCCCTCGGTAAGCAGCTCATTGCGGCTGCCGAACCCTACAAGACAACCCCGAAGTTCCCCAAAGTCGTCGCCAATGGCCTAAAGGCCCTGCACATGCAATGGGACGAACTTGCCAACGTCTTGCAACAGCTCCTCAAACCCGAGGAAAACACCGAAAAGCCCGACGCCCAAAAAGCCGACCGCATTCTCGATGCCGGTTATAGCGCCCTGTATGACTTCCTCGAAAGCCGCCGCAAGCTCTTCTGGCGCCCAGACGCCGCCGAAGCCACCGAACTCCAGCGGATCATCTATCCAACGGGCCTCAAGTTCATTCAGCTCCCTTATCCGTTGCAATGGGCCGAAAGCGATACGCGCCTGCGCAGCATCGACGAAAACAAGCTCGATGCCCGCATCAAAACCCTCGGCGGTAAGCTCTACCTCGACGAAATCATCGCGGCCCACGCGGCTTATGGCAAAGCCCTCGCCATGACCGAACCCATGCAAGCCAATCCCGAGGACGCTCCCGGCGTGCGCAAGGCGCGTGATGCTTTTGCCGAAAAGCTCAAGAGGTATTGGATCAATGTGGAGGGCAGCGTCGACGAGACCGACGCCAAAACCCAAGAGCTTGCCGATGCCTTGCTTGCGCCGCTCAAGAACTGGGACGTCGCTGCAGCAGCCGCAAAACCAACCGAGCCCAAACAAGATGGGGCTGATCCGACGAATGGAGCGACGGGGGGCTGAGAGGCTGTCCATCAGGATATGCCTGCACTTCGGCTCACGCGTCACTCCCCGCCCCCTTGCGTCGCGGCGAGGGGGCGGGGGTGAGGCTTTTCGAACTCAGAGCGTGTTGAACAGAGATTGCCAGCGAAATCCGGGTTTGTCCGCCCCGGGAGGGTTCG
>DAOMZH010000474.1:0-8214 GCA_035437985.1 Polyangium sp. (in: bacteria)
GCACGGCCAGGCTCCCGCGCGGAACGCCGCGCGCAAAAAGGCGTTGCAAAAGCATCCGGTGGTGCGTCGTGTGAATGGATAACCCCAGCAACAGCGCCGGCCGATAACTCAACGTGCTCAGAATGGCATTCGCGAGGTCCCGCGGAATCGTGTTTTCGAGGTTCGCCAAGCCAACGTTGTAATCGTCTTCAGTGAGCAGCGGCTTGGCAAAGATTTGCTCTGGCGTGTATCCACCATAAGGTCGAAGCACCACGATATCTTGATCGGTATCAATGGCCGAAGGCGCCTCGTCGAGCTCCTCCCAATCGTCTGCTCCGCCCTCGCGACGTAGCAACATCGATTGGTCATCCCCGGGCTGAATGACATAAATCGTCCGTTCTGGCTGCTGTTCGGCGATCAACAATTCGAGCCACGGATATCGCAAAAGTGTGGCGTGTACGCCTGGTTTGACGAGGCGTGCGAGCGGTTCGAGATAGGTCGGCGGAGGGGCCCCGCCTCGAAATGCTTTCTGGAATTCCGCGCCTAGTTTCTGCGCGCCACGATGAAGTACGAAACGTTGCGCGAGCGCGCTCATCGAGAGTTGCGCCGCGACTGGCGTCGATGCTTTGACGAGTTCTTTTTGTAGTTTGTCGCGAAATCCGGCCAGTGCTGCCCGCTGTTCCCGTGAACGATCGCCAATGAGCAACGAAAATGGTTTTTGGATGACCCGGGCCAATGCGGGATTCATGCCGCTCGGTGTTTCGGATGCGGTAGCCGTCGGTGAAGGAGGTGCGACCTTGCGACCTTTGAAATCGAAAAGAACACCGTCGGGGCCTCGCAAATAGACCACCGGAGAAAACGCCTGGGCACTCGATTCGAAGCTCCCCAGAACGGCGCGACGCGCTTCGTTCATCGCAATGGCGATGTCGCCCCGACCACGATCGGCTCCAGCCATTGCGCGATAAAGCTGCCCGGAAAACACTCGAGCCACGTCGGCTTTGACCGGCCACAAATGGGCCACCACAGCATCTGCGCCCGCGCGGGCGAGTATTTCAGCGGCCGAAGCAAACACCGACGGACGGGCACCTTCACACGCTTCGAGAACGATCAACCGAAGCATTCCCCGCAAGTTCGCTTTGAGTTGTTGCGCCAATAACTCCACCGGCAGCCAGCTTTCGTCACCCTCCTCGGTATCGGCGACACGAAGCACGGGCGTACCATTGTCTTGACCACCGTGTCCGAGAAAATGCAAAATGTGCGGCACGGGTTCCCGACGAAGCCTATCGAAAATGCCCGTGGCCGTCGCATTGAAGTCTTCAATGGGTTCGAGCCATTCGACTTCGCCCGAGGCAATTCGATCGCCAAGAGCTGTTTTTAATACGGCAAGGCTCGACCCACCTGTCGGGGCAATGGCCAGGATGCGTAATGCGCCACGAACGACCCGAGGTTGCCAAGGCTCCGAGGTAATCACGCCGCGAACGGGTAAAAGATCCGGGGACGACGCCCAAAACCCCAAGGCTTCTCCGGGCTTGCATAACGCTTCCCACGGCACGGCTTGGAGGTCTTGGTCGGGCAGCCCCAGACGCACGAGCAAGGGTCCCGAAGCGGCCTCGGCGAGACGAGCGCGCAATGTTTCAATGGTCGTCCCGAGAACGCTTGAATGGATCGTCTGTGCTTTTTCGAGCACATCGGGCGCCAGCGGACGCGCGCGCGAAGCCGCGGCACGAACCGCGGAGGCAAACTTGGTTATGGATTCCGTGTCCACACCCAGCACCCCGGGCGGTGTTTGCTCGCCACGGCTGCCCCGCGCACTCGTGCGAATATCGGTACCGTTGCGAGAAAGCTCGATTTCCATCCACATGATGACGCCCTCGATTACCTTGCGCCGGCATTTAGAGTTGTCTCGCGCAACGCACGCCATCTACGGACGATGGTTCATGACGGATTGCGCGGTCGTCGTACGAGTTGAGAGGCGGCAGTGAATCTGGCGAACTGCTGGCGGGAGGACCGCCGGCATTCGGACAACCCTCTGCGCGGAAAGAATCCGTACCGAGCACCGTATTGCATGCTGGCGTCATCAAGCCGACGAAAATGGAAGCAACGACGCCTCCGAGGGAACGATTTAGGTTTGTCCACGATTGCGTTTTCACGTCAAAAGTCACCTTTCAACGACAAACCTTGCACCCCAAAACCCAGGTTCAGCGTCGTCCCTACCAATACATTCGTTCGTTTTTCTGCAACCTTGGGCTGCAATAGAACGAGCCCCACGGTCCCCGCGGCCATGCCAAACCCGGCAACCACGAGTCCCACGGTGGACATCGTGCCGAGCGCCCTTGCTGCACTCACATTCGGCGCTTCCGCAGCAGGGCATTCCACTCCTCCGCAACGGGAACGAATATCGTCAACGCGCCCTTTGGCCAGACCCCCGCTTATTGCGAAAATACCCAATCCCACGGCGCCCACGCCAAACCCGATACCCGTCGTCACGTTCCGCGCCAAACGTTGTCCCGCAAGATTTGGTTCTCGTTCGAGCAACACCGAAACTTCCCGCTCCTTGCGCCGTTCCAGCCGCACGGTTTGTTTTGCCATGATGAACCCGTTCGCGTTCACTTCAATCGTATGCACTCCGAGCGGCAAGCGTCCTTCCCACGGCGTTTTGCCCATTGCTCGAGAATCGATACGCAATGAAGCTCCATTCGGTGTCGATTCGATGCGTAACGATGCGTCGACGTCGTCGGCGCCCAGCGTCAATGTCGTCGACTCGAACGATTGAATGGTCACCGTCTGTTCCGGCGTTTCCATTTTCGCACCTGCGCGAGCGAGTACACCAGCTTCCGGGGGCGCGCATTCGGCGAGCGCTTCGAGGGACATGTATCCGTGCAATCGCACGCGATGTTCGCCTGGTTCGACAAACCCTTGCCAAGGCGTCGTGCCTACCTCCTTTCCATCGATTTCGATAACCAGCGGCCAATTGTGCTTTTCATTCAAAACAAGCCGCCCTTGTCGCGATTTTGCGACGAGCGTGACGGTATTCGTTTTTTCCGGCGCTATCTCGACCGAAGCAGTGATGGGGTCGAATCCTTCTTTTTGCACGCGTATGGCGTGTAACCCCTGGGCCACTCGAATGGGCGCCGCAAGCGGGAGTTTTCCGCGCGGACGATCATCGACGAATAACTCGGCCCCCGCCGGAGCATCCCCGGCCGCCGACAACGTTCCCACGAGTTTTGTCAGGTCAGCAATGGCCGTATCGACTTTCGTTTTGAAGTCGGGCGGCAAGTTCGGGTAATCGCGAACGATCTCTTCATAAAGATCGAGCGCTTCGTCATAACGTCCCATCTGACGAAGACTCGATGCCGCAAACCCCATGACGGCTCGGGTCTTCTTGAGGGCCATGGTTTTGCGAAACTCATCATAAGCTTCGCGATAATCGCCATTCTCGAAATGTTCTGATCCAGCTTTGAAGTGGGCCCGAGCTTCAGCGTCTTCGGGCGAAGCCGCTGTATTCGGTGATGTGCCCGATGGAGCCGCGAACCCCGGCTCTTCCAAGCAGAGTAACGTCGTAAGAGCGACAAAAACATGACACAGACGATGGTATGGCATGGCGAATTCTTTATGGGTACAGCGCCAAATCAAGATCGTCCATGACAGCATATGACACCGCGACAGACATACCGTTACGAAACTTAAATTTTGGCGTTTTGATTATTCTTGCGCGTGCAATACCGTGTCATGGACGAACTCCATCCCTACGTGCGACTGTTCGTGCAACAATTTGTCCGAGACGAAGTCGCTCCTTGCGCCGTCATTGGACATGGAATGGACCGGCAGGTATGAACAACGTCACCGCCATCAATCTTGCATCTGCGACGCGCCCGGAAACGACTTGGTCATTTGATGCAAAAACGCCGTTACGTAAGAAGGCACTGGATCTTGCTCAGCGAGTCGCCTCGTCCTTGTGTCCCGTCCTTATTCTAGGACCTACGGGTGTGGGTAAAGAGGTGCTGGCGACGGACATACATCGCAACAGCACTCGTCGAAATGGGCCCTTTGTTTCGGTGAATTGTGCAGCGTTTTCTCCGGCGCTCGTGGAAAGCGGTTTTTTTGGTCACGTACGCGGTTCATTCACGGGTGCGACGACCGACAAGCCAGGCCTGGTCGAATTGGCGCATGGGGGCACTTTATTTCTGGATGAGGTGGGCGATTTGAACGCCGATGCACAGGCCAAACTGCTTCGATTCATCGCCAATGGTTCGTATTGGCCCGTCGGCGGAACGACCGAACGCCATGCGGACGTGCGGATCATCTCGGCCACACACCGTAATATCGATAAGGGGATCAACGTGGCGTTTCGAGAGGATTTGTTTTTTCGATTGAGCGTGGTGGTCGTGCGCATTCCTCCCCTCGAATCGAACGATATTCACGCCATTGCGCGATCGCTGGCCACCGAAGCTATGATTCGCCACGGAAGGCGTTTGTCGGACGTGGACCTCGACAACCTGGCCATATATTGCACGAACCGAGAATGGAAGGGCGGAGCACGCGAGTTGCGTAATGCGATTGAACGATTCATGGTCCTTTGGAACCCAGGGCATTCCGTCGAGGAAGAAATGGCCGAGGCGCTCGGTGTCGATACGGCGGGCGCGCGCAGTGGCGTTCGGATTCGCAGTTCCAATGCCGCCGTGGCGAAGGACCTGGACAATCTCATTTTTTTGGGCATTACGCGAGAATGCGATGACGTCAGGCAATTTGCCGAACGTACGGACCGTACGGTGCAAGCTGTTTATGGTCGATTAAAGAAACTCGGCCTCGGTCCGCAGCATGTGGGACAAACGCCCGCACTCGAAGCGGCCATACAAGAGCATCGTCAGCGGATTGCGCCGGAAATGAGCTGGATCCAGTCGCTGCTTACCGGTTAAAATTGCGACCCCATATCCCCATAAGCGCTAACTTAATCGGATTCTCCCACGATCCGTAGCCCCGCCCGGGATTGAAATCCCGCGCTACCGCGCTCGGACTCACCATAATCTTTTATTGAGAAATATGGTCTTATTTGCAAAACGAGTGCAAATTTCGATAAAGTGCATACCTGCAGCCGCCGAGTGAACCGGTCAAAATCCCTGGGGGAAGGTACTAGGCACTGGGAATTGGCTACCCGCGACGAGTTCGTCAGCGTGCAATGTCTTCCGCGCCACCCGAAACTGCCTCGAGCGCGGCAATACGATCCAGAAATATTCGGCCGCGATTTGGATCGGCCATGTAAACGAACGCCGCCAATCCTTTGAGCTGAGCGAGCGTCTCTTCGCCTTTACCGGGACGACCAAGCTCACGATTCTTGATCGCCGCCCGAAGCTTGCGCACAACCTCGCGCGGAACTCGAGCCGCCGCTGCACCCGGCGCATGATTGACCACCAGCCCCGTAACCGATTGCCTCACACCACGACGCATCACACTGGTTTTTTTATGGTGGATGCGAAAACCCTCATTACGGACGATGGTATTTACGCAGCGAAAAAGCACTCCAATGGGCGCTCGAGATTCACCGCCCGACTTTTTCCACGAAAATGTGAGGTCATCGGCGTAGCGGGTGTATTTCATGCCCAGCATGCGCGCTAGACCAGAAAGACGCCGGTCCATACGACGACACAGCGTATTGGTAATGGCCGGCGACGTGGGCGCCCCCTGAGGCAATGCCCGCGGTCCCGAAGCAACATGCACAGTTTTACCTCGATGCACGATTGGATCTCGCGGAGGTTCGGTCGAAAGCAATGCCAGCACCGTAGCCACTTGCTCCGAAAGACCCGCCTTGCGGAGCAGCCCCTTGACCCTTTGAAACGTTATTGTCGGGAAAAAATTCTCGATGTCAATCTTGACGACGACGTCCGCACCCGCGTGAACCTGGGCATTGGTGACGATTGAGCGAGACGTCAAGAAACCATGTGCCGCACCATGAACGGGGAGTTTGTCCCAAACATGACGCAATGCCCAGCGCTGCGCATCCTTGAGATGACGCTTCGGCGCCGTAATGGTCCGCATCGAACCATCACGCTTCGGAATATGCCACGTCCGATAATGCGTTCCCGTGTCGACCTCACGATGATACGTGAGCCACCGAAGGCGCGACATGGTCATGCCCAGCGCGGAAACGAGTTTTTCGAGATTGTCAATCTCCGTGAGCTGATTGTCTTTGGCGCGTTCTTCTCGACCGTCGATATCGAGTTTGTCAGGGCTTGCATCGTCGTCCCAATGGACCGAACCAAGGTGGGCGATATGCGTTTCGCGATATGCATCCCACGCAAGACGCTTCAGCGCCCGGCGCGCTTCGCCCTCTGCTCGTTTCTTGTCTTTGAACGAACCCTTCTGGCGATCCGTAAGCGTGGAAGGATCAAGCCCCTCGGTCGAAACGCCCTTCTTGGCAAGCTCCGTACGAACCCAGGCCGCAATGCCGCCCGCTTCCCGAATTGATTTCCAACGCGCCGTCCGCTCTTCACGCTCCGCCAAAAGTCGCGCCGCTTGCTCAGGTGTACGAGCGTACGGGCGTGAGCCTTCTCGGCCTTTTTGCGGCGTACTTGGCGAATGTCCCACATCGGCTCTTGCCGGAGGATCCGCAGGAAGATGATGGTCGAAACGAGCCGTCATTGTTTTTTCTCCGCGCACCAACCAACGTTGCAACGTTGAACCAAGCGCGCCGGAGAAGCTGAATCAAAAAAAGTTCGCGGGGTCGAACAGCCGAGAGAGGCGTGATACGCATCACCATCTCACATGGGGCACGGTAGCCTCACCGGTTCTCCGCGCTATGCGCCCCTAGCTCGCACGGAGAAACGGCGGTCTGCGTCGTTGGTTCAGCTCTCCGTGCGAGCTAGGGGCGCATAGCGCGAAGAGAACCAAGAACAGGCTACCTTGTGGAGACATGACAGGCTGAGTGTCCAGAACGGCGCGACGCCGTTCTCGCGCTCGAGGCGCGTAGGCTGGTGCGCATGGCGCCTCACTCCGCCGATCGACCCAAACGTAGTTCCGAAAACCATTCGGCAGCGTTGTTGTATACGCTGCTAGACGGCTTCGACTACGACGTTGTTACGCGACCTCCTTTTCATTCTGCCTCTCCGACGTAACATGGTATCGAAATCAAAAAAAGACCCATTCGAAGCACGGTCGACAAATTTCATCTGCCCCCGACAGCTCAAGCCATCGCTGTCAAAGCGCCATCTCCGCCAAGGTCGCCGGCGTCGATAAAACCATTTTCTGCCAACGACCCAAGCCGATTAAAATACTCCTCACGCGCGTCGTCTTCCGTATCAAAATCAAGGGTTTGGTAGCGTTCACCTGCATTTTGCAAAACCCATCCAAGACGGACTCGTTTTCCATCAAGCGAAATTTTGCACGTCTCCTCGGCGCCTCGGGCATCGCGGCGAGTAAGCGTTCGTGTTTCGGCGCGAATCTTGACGCGACCTTCAGGCGTGTTGCGCAAAGCTTCAGCCGACGCGCGTTCTCGGGCATACGCCGTGCGTAATGCAAGCATGTGTTCACACGGGCCCTCGCGAAGAGCGGACCGGACAAACGTGATGCAATTGCAAGAAGCTTCGGTCACTCGACCCTCGAGGTCAAGGGTAAAGCGTGGAGCGTACGAACGGCGTGCTTCGATGTCTTTGGTTTCGCCACAGATTTCGAGCCCCTGCCCCGCGATCGTGTGCTCTTTGGTGATCTTGACCGCGCCCTTCGTCTCCAAGAAACGAAGCGCTCGTACTTCACGTGGCGTTGCCGCTCGCGTGACTTCGTCTTCGATAGGCGTTGCAAAGAGAGGACGGCGTCGAAAAACATCGCGCGCAACGTCGAGAACGACTTCACCTCGAAGACAACCACGCTGAAGCGCCGCACGAACCTTCTCCGCGGACAAACCAAGCGTTTTGGTGAGCGTTGCGAGCGATTGTGCGCCAGATTTTTCGAGCTCCGCGATGACTCGTTCTGCAAGCGCAGATGCATTTGCCGGCGGAACAAGCTGATCGAACGTAGCCGCACTCGACCAACTCGAGTCGGTCCATCCGGTAAAACCAAGCGTCAAACTCGCTTGGGCAGGACGCTTTGGTGGGACGACTCCGCGGCCTTGACTCGGATCGTCCGGCTTCTGCGCGTTTCCCCCGAGCTCCAGGATCCAAAATACGGGCAAACCCGCTCCGAGCAAGGAGATCCGAACACGCGCAACGTGGGAAAGCAAGCGACCTAGCGCAAGCAAACGTTGAC
>DAOMZH010000475.1:0-8186 GCA_035437985.1 Polyangium sp. (in: bacteria)
AACCACGGGTGACAAACCCCCGATACTGGATCGATAAGCGCATGACCTTGCGATGTGCGCCCCAAACTTCGTAGGCCGTGACTGCTTCGGCCATGAGCGCCCGGGCGAGCCGCTCACGCCCGAGGTGTAGCCACAATTTAGCTGCCAATTCATTGGCCAGCGCCTCGTATTGAATCAATCGAGCGTCGCGCGTCAGCTGCCGAGCCTGCTCATAAAAGTCCGCGGCTATGCCATAATTTTTGGAAATTCTGGCTATTTCACCGGCCACCAGCGCCCGCATGTATCCAAACATTTCCGGACAAAGGGACGCCCAATGCGTCAATCGCTGTTCGTAGCCGACGAGCCGGGCCCAATTGTTGTTTTGGTCGTCGCCCGACTTTTCGTTATGGATGGCAGCAAGGCTCAAGGCCGCAAAAAGTGTGCACGTCGCTTCGGCGACATTTCCGGCGATGGCCGGCATGATTTCGAACGCCACGTCTGCCGACTGCAATGCTTCCCCCGGAGCGTCCAGCAGATACAACAATTGCGTTTTGAAAATGTGATGATAACAAATGGGCATCAAACTCCCATTTTCGCGATACGTGGCCAAGAGCGATCCTTCGGCTTCCGCATCATAACCGACATGAGTCGTTGGCGATGCACTCGACAAGGTTTGCAAAAGCAGCCGAATCCCAAGGATGATGTCAATGGCAACCTGATTCTTGGATCGCTGGTTGATGGCCAAAAACCCAGGTAGATCGGCAAGAGGTTCCGCAAGAGGCTTACCTTCGAGGTATTGATTCATCAGCCGATAGATGAGCGAATAACCACTGAAGCGCGATTCACCTCCGTCGATTCCGGCTTGATAGGCCACGCGATTGATGGGCAAAGCGTTTTTCAAAGGACGCACCCACGGAAGAATGAAATTACCCAAAACGAAACCGCACAAACAACGGGCATACGCCGAATTGAATCGATCGGCCAAACGCATCGCCAGCTCGCCAAACTCATAAGCGAGTTGCGTTTTTGCGCGCGTCATGTGCAATACGTGCCCATAATAGGCAATGAGCGCAGGTGATTCCACCGGTGCTCCAAACCGAAAGCACAAATGCGTGCCTTTTACGACACACAAAAACCACAACACCGGGTCGGTGTACAATGCCGCCGACATGATGTTTTCGAATATCTGCACAGCCACGCCCATTTTGGGGTCCGCGATGGGCGGACTATCGTACAACGACGCAATTGGGCGATCCCCCAATGTCTCTTGAGATGCCGCTAACTCAGCTTCGAATGCTGCGAAAATATTGTCCCGTGCCAAATCGATTCCCACACGCGCGAGACCGTCGCGCGCCACATCAATGGCTTCCCGATATCGAGCCACCAAGGTCAATTGACTGATGAGCATGTTGCAAGCTTCGGCTTGTTCGACAGCGGTTTTCGACTTTTCGAGCACGAGCTCCAGCCGCTTTTCGGCCCTCATTCCTTCACCAATCAGGCTTTCAGCCGTGGCCAAAGCCCGGTGCACCGCAATGGCCAGGTCATAATGGCGGTCGAAGGCATTTTCGCCCAGAATTTCCGCGGCAATCGCCAAGTATGCACCAGCTGCGCCATGCGCCGCAGCAGCCATGGCTCGTTTGCCAGCGTCCAAATTCAAGCGCACAAGGTCGATTCGTTCATTTTCTTCGGCCAGCAAATCCCGCCCAGAATTCATTTGGTCGACCAAATCGAAAATACGCTCGGCGCGCCCTTCGTCGCTCATGTTCGCAAAAAGCAATCTTCCAATGCGCAAATGCACGGCTTTGCGCTGATGGGCATCAATGAGCGCGTATGCCGCCTGCTGGATACGGTCATGTACGAAATTGTAGTGCCCTGACGAATTCGCCTCGATGGTCGCTACAGAACGCGCTGAAGAATGCGAGCGCACGAGCACGAAGCCCTCGGCAACCGCAGGTTCGAGATAATCGGTCACGTTTGTCCGCGTTGTCTCCTCGATGATGGACAACGTTTCGAGGTCGAAACTATTTCCGATACACGCGGCGATTTGCAGAATCCGTTGGGTTTGCTCTGGCAAACGACGCATTTTTCCAATGACGATATCGACGATGTTGTTCGTAATCCCGCGCTGCTCGATCGCGGCAATATCCCAAACCCATCGCCCTTGGGCGCGGTCGAGGGCGATGAGCCCATCGTCATAAATCGTTTTCAGGAGCTCACCGGCGAAAAGAGGGTTTCCTTCGGTTTTGCGCAAAACGAGATCCGCCAGCGGTCGAACGTTTGTCGGATCGGAACCGACGAAATCCGCGACCATGGCCGAGACCTCTTGGATCCCGAGCGGTTCGAGGTGCAATTCGTGAATCTCGCCGGCCCCTTCGCGAAACCGGTTTCTCGTTAACGTAAAAGGATGTCCAGGACCAACCTCTTGATCCCGATAGGCCCCCACAATCAACAATTGTTCGAGTTCGTCGTCCTCCAACAACAGGTCGAGCCATTTCAGCGTCGCCGAGTCGGCCCATTGCAGGTCGTCGAGAAAAATGCACAATGGTGCAGCACGGGTCGCCATGATGCGCACGAAGTTTCGAAAAACGAGGTGAAACCGATTTTGCGTTTCAATCGGCCCGAGCTCGGGAACTGGGGGTTGACTACCAATGACGAGTTCCATTTCGGGAATGACGTCCACGAGCACGCGACCATTGGGACCAAGCGCGGTGACAAGACGTTCACGAAATGCGCCGAGACGTGCCGGAGGTTCGGAAAGAAGCTGACGGGCAAGGTCGCGTAATGCAGCAATCGGGGCAGCAAACGGCCCCGTGCGCTGAAGCTGGTCAAACTTACCCGCCACGAAAAACCCCCCCAACTGCGCAAACGGCTCCTGCAATTGCTGAATGAGCGCAGATTTCCCAATACCCGAACTCCCGGACACCAAAATCACGTGCACTCCACGGGTGGCGTCGTTCTCCCGCATCTGTTCGAGGGCCAAGGAAATGGCGCGCTTGTCCCGCTCGCGACCATAAAGTCTTCGCGGCAATTCTAGTCGTTCGAACGTATCTTGGGTCCCCAGGGAAAACCGCCGCGCAACATTCCCCGACTCTAGGTCCGCCAAACAAATACGCAGATCCGCAAGCACCCCAATCGTGCTTTGGTATCGATCTTCAGCCCCCTTGGCCATGAGCTTCATGATGATGTCCGACAGCGCAATCGGAATATCGGCTCGTCGCTCGTGTGGCGCAGTCGCTTGAATCGCAATGTGGGCGTGCATCAACTCCGCCGGATCATTGGTTGGAAATGGCAAAACTCCTGTAAAAAGCTCATACAGCGTGATTCCAAGCGAATACAGATCCGTCCGATAATCAATTCCTCGGTTGGTTCGACCCGTTTGCTCCGGCGAAATGTACCCGAGTGATCCTTCCGGAAGGTCTTCCCGGGTGACCTGCGTCATTTTGGAAAAAATGCGTGACGCCGTGCCGAAATCGGCAAGGGCGAGTCGACCACTCGCGTCATTCCAAAGAATATTCGATGGATTGAGGTCCTTGTGGACGACCCCGAAACTGTGCAAGGCGGAAAGCGCCTCCACGATGGCTATTGCCAAACGAATGGCATTGGGCAAAGTAAGCTTGTTTTTTCCGCCATGCAGGCTCAGTGCCGTAGCCTCGAAGTCCTCGATGACCAAGGCGTGACGATGCTGGTCCACCGCCATTGCCAATACTTTGACGACAAACGGAGTATCGAACAGGCTCGCGATATCGAATTCGTGCCGGATACGATCCAGCCGCTCCGGAGATGGATAAGCAGGCTTGAAGATCTTGAGCAATACGCAGCGTTCGTCACTTTCACGACGCGCTCGAAAAACGTCCGCACTTCGTCCTTCATGAACGAGCTCTCCAACCTCGAAACCCTGAAAATTCACGCCGCACCCACTTCCTTCGCCGACCCTCGAGGGCCAAAGATTTCATAGTATACGTTCGGGTTCGACGTGTAAAGCCAAATGGAACAAGCTGTACGAAGGTTATGTTTGATATATGTAACCTTACGTCATTGGTTCTTTGCGGCGCGTCCTCGAGATGAGAGATGACTGCGAACGAGGGGTGTTACCATTCTCGACGGCGCACGCGAACAAGGATGCCCCCCAATACCGCGACAACCCCAAGAGGTAATGCCGAGGTGGCTCCCGAAGCCCCGACAAACCCACAACCACACCCCCGCGGTCCCGGGGAAACGGGCGCCGGAAAGAGTACGACGTCCGGAGTCACTTGCACTTCCGAACCGTCGAGCGCCCGCGCCTCGCCCGAAACCAGAAAACTGGCCCAGAAAAACGGATGTGCGGTTTTCGGTTGACGCATCATCGCCAATCGCGTCGCCCGCATTGCCTCGCTACGACCACCTCCAGCTTGAAGCTTCGTGTAATACTCGACCATCATCGTCCGCGTCGCTTCGTCATCGACTTGCCAAAGACTCACCACCTGCGCCTCCGCACCGGCAATCACGAGCGCGCGTCGCAATCCAAAAACGCCCTCGCCATTCATCAAATCACCCAGACCCGTTTCGCAGGCCGATAATACCGCCAGCTTCGTCCCCGTCAAATCAATGGACGCAAGTTCGAGCGCCGAGAGAATTCCCCCTCCACCATTGGCCCCCGCCAGCGCCAAACCCGACCGCAGCAGCGGATCGGCTGACGTCGATTCTTCCGTGGGTGCATTCGCAACCTCGAGTTCGAGCCCTCGACCGCCTTCTTTTTGTGGTTTGTCGCCAGCCAGGTAAAACCCATGGGTTGCAATATGCAAAATGGAAGGTCGAGCAAGCGCTAACATTGCCTCGCGCGTCGCCGATTCTCCGGTCACCACGGTGGCATTCGGCAGCGCTTTGTGAATTCCTTCGGCTTCGGCAGCCGTGCCGGGAAGGGGCTCGAACCGCGCCTTGCGAAAATCCACGCCCCGCGTAGCCTCCGCGGGCGCTCCTTCGGGCGTCGCGCCCCGCGCAAAAAGCGGATTCGCCAAGACAAACGGCGCATTCGCATTCGTGGCCGAAATTCGAGCGCGCGTCAATTCTCGTCCCGTGCCCAGGTACGTCATTCCAAAACGCTCCACGAGATAATGATCGGATTCATCGACGAGCGCTTCGAATGGCACTGTATGCAATGCCCGATCCGGGGCAATCCACAATCGCCGCACGTTTTTCAGGCTCGGACGAAGCGGAGCCATGATGCGCGCATCCAATTTGCGAGCCAATTGCTTGACGTCATCCTTTTGCTGACTCAGCGAAGCCCGCAGCTCGGCAATGAGTTCCTCCGTGCTCGACGCCTCCCCAAGATCGACGAAAATTGGTTCGTCTGCGTGTTCGACGACAAACGCCGCATATCGAGCCTCTCCCCAACGCGCAAGTTCGTTTGTGGCATTGGCCCGCACCGGTTTGAAACGGACAATTTCAAGCAACGCGCCGTCTGCAGGCAATGCCGCCTGAACGGACTCGATCGTGATCGCATTGCTTTGTTTCACGACCTCCGCGGCGCCACCTCCCGGAGGCAAATGAAGGCTAATGGCCATATGCCGATGATCCGAGGAATCAACCAATTCGGAAATTCGCTTTGCATAGGCGGCTCGTTCCGCAGGTGCCGGCGGTTTACGCTCGAGTGCCGCCAATTCGGCTTCGATTTCCTGCAGCTGCTTCACGCGCTCCGCAAGCGCGGGATCCTTGTCCGCCTGCTTGTGCACAGCCGCGCGGTGCGCCGCGACGACCTCGAGCACCAAACCTTTTCGGCGCAATAATGAAGTCAAAGCGAGTTTTCGCGCTTCGGAATCACGTCCGTTTGTCATGGCCACAACGGAAAGCGACAGCATCAAATCGCTCGTGAGCCGGTCGAGCATTGTGAGGTTATGTCGCTCGAGCGACGTGCTGGCCATTTCGCGCAGAATATGATCCCCATTTTCGCTCTCGTTCAAGCGTCGAATGGTATTACGCGCCCGCTCGGCGTCGCCATTGGCCAAATCAACCAGCACCTGAACCCGCAGCACATTGGCCTCGGCGCCTTGTCCACCGAATTTTTGGGCCATATCCAAGGCCGATTGCGCTTTTGCCCGATCTCCTCCGGCAAGATGCGCGCGCGCTTTTCCCAATAGTTGCGCCACTTCTGCAACAGTTCCGGCCCGACCTTGCTTTTCAATCGTCGCGTGAGCATCGGCAAAATGCTTCAAACTGGCCTCGAGGTCACCCTTGCACAAGGCAACCCAACCAATGCCGACTTGGGCATCCACTTCTAACTCCCGACGCGTCGAAGCGCTTGGTTCCATGGCTTGGAGCGCGTGACGATATGCCTCCGAGGCGGCGTCGAATTCACCTTTGGCCAGGTGCGCGCGAGCGACCCACGCATGAATTCGAGCAATCCCGGCAGTTCGTTGTTCCCCTTTCAGGCGTTCTGCCGATACAAAGGCTGCATCACGAGCCGCAATGGCCGCGTCGAGTTGCCCATGTTCGACGAGCGTTCCGAGCCACGCGATATCGAGGGCCGCGGAGGCTTCGTCGAGAGCACCCATGAGATCGTTCATATCTGGATCATCGGCATGGGCGGGCGCCGAGATGGCAAGCCCTGCGCAAACCAGCGCAGAACAAACGGTGAGCGGCAAACGTAGGCGCATGATGTCGCTTTATACCAAAAGCCGTTCGAGTGTAAAGCCCGCTTTACTCGACAATCGGCAAGCGCACTTTTGATTCGCCGGCGGGTTTGCCCGTGGCCGGGGGACTTGCCGCCGAAGCTTCCCAGGGCTCTTCCTCGATTTCAAAAAGACCAAAATCGTAGGGCTCGTTGGGAGCGCGCCGTTTTTGTACGAGTTTTTCACGAATGCCCTGGCGCTCCAACGTTTTTACGCGATGATAACAAAACGGATTGTTCCCACGACGTCCGAGCGTGCAATGGGCGGTCCAGGAACAACCGCCGTGGCAATTTTCTGCATAATAGCAGGTTTTACAAAATCCCCAGAGTTCGTCGGCGGTCCATTCCCGCGAAAACCGCATTGCCTCGCCGTCGTGCCAAATTTCGGCCAGGGCTTGGTCCCGCACGTTTCCTCCAACATAGGGGGCGGTGGGCAAGGAGGGACAAGCTTTTACGGTTCCGTCCGATTCGATACCAATCGTATTGATTCCAGCGCGGCAACCTGCCCAATGCATTTCGACCCCCGACGGATGCGAGCGTAAAAGCATTTCATGCGGACCGAAATAACCAACGTTATTGGAGGCAATTACGTCGAAAACCGGACCGGTTCCGGTATGCGTCGCCAAAGCGTCTCGTTGAATTGCCGCCAATGAATCAATGACCGGAACGATTTCCCAAGGTTCGAGAATCCATTCGGGGTGATCTGCGGCCCGGCCCATGGGAACTGTGATTTGTACTTGCCACGCAACCACTCCGCGTTCGCGAAGTTCACGCGCCATTTCGGGGAGCAAATGGCGATTCAATCGATTGACTTGGGAATTGGCGGTAATCACGAGACCCGCTGCAGCCCCTGCGTCGAGCGCACGCATCGCGGCTGCATGACTTCCCCGATTACCGCGAAGCAAATCGTGCACATCAGCGGTCCCGTCCACCGACACACCAATCGACCACAAACCTGCTTCGCGCAATGCGGTTGCCCGCTCGCGCGTCATGGCGCGCCCACCCGTTTGCATGTTCACGCGAATGCCTTGCTCGGCCAAAAATCGCACAATCGTCAAAATATCTTCGCGCAAATAAGCTTCGCCCCCAATCAACGCAATCTCACGACATCCCAAACGCGAAAGCCCTTCGGCGACTTGCAAAACGTCTTCCGTGGAAAGCTCGACCGGTCGCGTCCGCCCCGCGCGCGAACCACAATGCTGACAGGGCTGATCACATTTCAACGTCAATTCCCAAACGGCATACAATGGCTTGGGCGCGGCGCCATCTTCAGCACGCCGCGCGCGAGGTCCAGCGACTGAAGGAAGCGGGGGCGGCTCGTGCATCGGCGCAGGATAGACGATTTTTTCCTTGTTGTCGCCACTTTTTTTGTTGACGAGCCTCACCCACTTCGGCGAAGATGCCCGCCATGGCCCCTCAATTGATTACTTGCCCTTCTTGTGAATGTCACGCCAAAGCGAGCGAAAGCTCGTGTCCTCATTGCGGAGCGCCTTTGCAACGGGTAGACAACCGCATTACGCGAGCACCAACAGCCATTGCGCTGGGATTGAGCGCGGTATTGACA
>DAOMZH010000476.1:0-8171 GCA_035437985.1 Polyangium sp. (in: bacteria)
CAAAGTAAATCCTTGCCACAATTATCAAAGAGCTTTTGTTCAGCGGCGGCGCTATCGAGTTTGAACGCGGCGCCAACGCCGATCGCGACGAGGCCAAACCCACCGACGACGGCGGACCAAACGGGAAACCCTCGTTTTGCTGCTTGTTTGGAAGGGGATCGCTCGGCTTCCCACGTGGGCACTGTCGATGGCGAACTGCCCCATGAATCGCTTGGCGTCGAAGAATCCGGAGATCGCTCGTGTCCAGAGAGATTCAAGAGCTCACGAATGGGCATATCTTGCACGGCACCGGCAGCGATATCGATGGCCATTTCGTTGCACCGTTCGTCTTTGGCGAACGCGACGATGTGATGCGTGCCGGCATCGACATATCGAGGCTCCGCAAGTTGTGAAGATTCAATGCTCACGCCGTCGATTTCGACGCGCAGAGCATACCCGCTGGCGAGCGATTGCGACCCAGTGAACGTGATTTGCGCGAGCTGCGGGCGGAGGGCATCCGCCCGTGCCGCCGCTTTCTGACTCCTCTCCGTTTGTCCTTTTTCTTGTCCGGCCTTCTTGACGTGGACAAATATCGTGTAGGCATTGGCAAGTTTCCCTTGCTCTTCGTAACATTCCGCGAGCGTAACTTGGGCACCCAATCCGTCGGGCGCCATTTGCGTGACCCGCTCGATCATGGGGCAGGCTTTGGCGTAATCGCCTGCGCTCATCAAGCGAATCGCATCGTCGTACAGCATTTGCATATCGGGAGCCTCTGCCGCATTGCTGTCGGCTAAACTCGACGATGGCAAAAGGAGTAGCGACAGACCAACAAGAATGAGTTGCGTGCGCATCTCGAAGTCACCTCACTTGCGCGTTTCAGAAAATGCTTTCGCGTTGTCGTGTCGTCGAGGCAGGTGTTATCGGTGGTGCTGCTTTCGGCGGCGCCGCCTCCTGCTTCGAAATCTTGTGTGTTGTCGATTTGGGCTGCGAATTATTTGGCGGCGCTTTGGGCGATACCGCATCTTGCGCTGGTTTTTCTGATTTGGTGGATATCGTTTCGCTGGGTATCCAATTGGTTGGCGCACTGGCATCCGGCACCTCTTGTGATACGATCGCAGCTGCCACAGGCGCTGCGTTGGGTGTGGCCGGCGCATGCGAAATCGGAGCGAGATGCACGGGTGAATTCTTTACGATGGTGTCCGCTCTTTCAGGCAAATCGTCACTTGCGGCTCGGCCCGGGCGGAAATGCACGAGACTTCCCACGCCAATCGCGACTGCGACGAGCGCAAAGAGATGCGCCGAGCTGAACATGCGCTTGCTCGATGATGGAGGCGGTTCTGGCAATGGTCTTTTTGGCGGTGGTGTCGGAGGTGGCAATGATCCAATCGCCGCCGCATTGGTGCCGCCGGCAGACGATTTACCTGCGGGCAATACCGGTGGCGGTGGAGGCCATGCCAATTGTGAAGCGCGCGATGTGGACGGTGGCCATGGAGGTGGCAATGGCAAAGGTACGGACGCGCGTCGGGGCGGAGGGCAGTCCGAGTTTGACCATTCACGCAATGCGCCGGAGTCGCCCAAGCGAATGACGCTGTGTCTCGTGACGGGTTCCAGTTCGGAATGCTCCGCCAAATCCATGATCAAGAAGAAGCTTTTCGTGTCATGATCGACGCCGGCATCGGACAGATACGCCACGTTTCCAGAATCCCATAAAGGAGCGTCGCTTCTGCATCTTACACGAATACCAGCATCGACGAGGGTCTCCGCTCGAACCACCTTGACGATGCGGTGCACATTGTTCACCATGTCAACCGCCTCGTACAAGGCGCCGGTGCGGTCGTCTTCAATGCTGCGGAGAATGCGATAACGACCGTGAAATAGGTCACCATCGCGAATTTCGGCACAACCCGTTCGACCCATACGTCTCACCCCTGGATCGATATCGATCCGGTCACTGCGCTCATTACGTCCCGGCGACGACCATTCCTGGGAATGCACTTGCGGAATGTCGTGTTGTTTTCACCAGGCTATCCGCGCTTCATTGATTCCATGAATTGTCGAATCATAATGAGTCCGCAATCAACATGCCATCGGATATGGCAACTCCTGTTACCACCGTGTGTGCCCCTGCCGAAATGGTACGTACAAGACACGCTTTCGTGTGCAGTTCGCGCACGCGCGTGTCGCGAAGTGAGCACTCGGTGCACGGTGTGGCATTTGGGCACTGATTGCACAAATTCATTCGAATGCACGGAGCATCATTCGGGCACGACTTTTTTGTTCTTTTCGGTATTATACAGAATGAATAAGTCCACCGTTTCTATCGTTCTGGCCATACTCGCTTGCGCAAACGACGTGTCCGCACTGAACCAGCCTGATGGTACGCCCATTCCGCAGGGTAATGGTCTCCAGGGGCTCTTCAATAACCGCGGGGAAAACATCAATGCCTTGGCGGCGGCATCGAATACGCCCGAGAGGTTCGTCCCCTCGTGCGGCCTTACGTTCACGGTGCTCCAGCGCAATGCTGGTTACGACAACGCGTTTGGCTGGTACAACGTCACGGGCACAAAGCCGACCAGTGCCGAACTGCACGAGTTCCTCGCTTGCTCGGACGGCGTTGGAACGACCAAGGTGCTCGACATCAAAAACGACCCGAATTATGCCGGGGGCGAGATCGGGTTTTACGAAGGCGTCGTCAAAAAGAAGTGCAATGCGTTGAGCACCTATGACTATGTTTTCTATAGCGAGCCGAAGTACAACCCGGATGTGGACCAGGCGAGTCCATTCATCCATCTCTTGATCTACAACAGCACGGTGACGAATAAGGCGTTTTACTTCGGCTGGGAGGATCTCATTTCCGGCGGTGACAACGATTTCGACGATCTGACGACGTTCGTCACGGGTATCACGTGCTCTGGTGGCGGCGCGCCTTGCCATACCGGTAAGGATGGAATTTGTAGCGAAGGCACGATGCAATGTCAGAATGGCATGCTCACGTGCGTGCAATCGAATCCGCCCGCGGCCGAGGCTTGCGATGGGGTCGACAACGATTGCAATGGTTCCACGGACGAAGGCGATTTCTGTCCCGCGGGAAAAACCTGCGACAAGGGCACGTGCGTACCGAAGTGCGGCGGCGGGGAATTTGTTTGTGCGCCCTCGGAAGTCTGTACGCAGAGTGGGCTTTGCGTCGAATCAGCATGCGCCGAAGTCACGTGCCCGGCGGGCCTGAAATGCAGATCGGGCCAATGCATGGGGCCTTGCGATGGGATTACGTGCCCACATGGCCAGGTTTGTCGTGTCGGCGCCTGCATGGATCCTTGCAATTCGATTGCTTGTGACAGCGGCCAGGTTTGCGTGGCCGGCGTCTGCACGGACGAATGCGGATGCGGTGGTTGTGCGACTGGACAAACGTGTCAGCCAGACGGGCGCTGCATCATGGATGCGTGCGTGGGCAAGACGTGCAATGAGGGCGAGTATTGCGATGTAAATGGAGCATGCCAGGACGCGTGCACCGCTGCGGTTTGTCCCGAGGGGCACGTATGCACCGCGGGTCAATGTGTAACCGCTGCTCCTTCGGACAACAGTAGCAGCGGTGGGTTTGTCGGCGCGGGCGGCGCGGCAGAAACTGGCGGGAGTGGCGGAGTCGCACAGGGGGGGATGGGTGGTGCGGGGGCGATCATGGTGTCGAGCGGGGGCAGTGCGGGTGAGAGCGGAACCTGCGGGTGCAGGTCTGTCGGGGAAAAACATTCGCGATTGGAGCGCATGTTCGCCATTCTTCTCGCGGCCTTCGCGATTGCAAGGAGGAGGGCAGGTCGCTCGACGTAAAGGAAAGGACATAGCCGCGAATCATTCGCTGGCCACGTCCATCTTCCCGTTTTAAAACCCTATTGGAAATCCTCTCAACGACGTCGGCGACGCGTCATGGCGAGAGCGAAGAGACCAAGGACCGCGAGTGGCATGTTGTTGTCGTTCGACGACATCGTGCATGACGAGCAAAGGAGGCCGCCACCTTCCACGATGAAACCGATGGGCTCGCATGTGCGGGCAGCCGTGCAGGTGCCCTCGTTCGGACAATCCGAATCCACCAAGCATGCGACGCAAGTGAACGAAATTTCGTCACACACGCCGCTCGTGCATTGCGAATCGTCCGTGCAACCGCCAGTCGTTTCGCAAACGGGGGGATTGATGTCCGTGTTGCAGATTTGGCCCATTGAACAATCGGTGTTTTCGTCGCACTCGCACGTCTTCGTGGTGCCGTCGCAGTTTTGGCTGCCGCATTCAGTGCCGTCGATGCACGGCTGGCCAAGCTCCTTCTTGCAATCAATCGAGCATCCGTCGCCGGCCATCAAATTGCCATCATCGCAGCCTTCGCCCGCTTCGAGAATGGCGTTGCCACATCCCGCATTCACGCATTGGTTGGGATCGGCCATGGTATTACAAATCTGCCCGGCTGGACAATCGCCATCCGCGTCACAGACGCAGATGTTGCCTGCAGGATCGCAGTAGCCGCTGGCGCAAGCGGGGTCGACGCCTGCACAGGGTTGTCCAAGTTCGAGCAGGCATTGCGAGTTGCAGCCGTCATTGTTGATGGTGTTTCCATCGTCGCAACCTTCACCCATGTCTTTTTTGCCATTGCCGCAAACGGCACATCCTTGTTCCCCGCACCCAACCGGATCAGTGAACTGAGTATTGAGACTGAGACAGTTGGGCCCACCAGTACAGTCCGCCCCTAGGATGTTCGATCCATTGGCCGAACCGCAGAAGTAACTGGCCGGAGTGGCCGGGTTGAAGCCCGCCGCGAGAAGAGGCGCAAGATCCTCGGCCCAAGATATGAAATAGTCGGGATCGCCCCCGAAATTGCTGGATGCAACGGTCACCTGGGCATGCCCCACCGCCGTCGTGAGCGGATTGGCAGTCGCTACGATCGGCGGCATGTCCGGCGTTTCTAGTGGATTGTTCGGCGTTGTCGTGACCGTGTTTTGGTAAAAGTAGATCCGATCCGTACTGCCTATCCCGTCGACGATGGTCGAATACTCGAAGGTGGTCAGGTTCGAATCGGTATTGATGAGGCAGCCCCACCCGTAGGAAGTGAAGTTCGTCGGGCTCTGGAGCGGATACGCGTTGACTCGAAGGCGGAAGTAGATGTGTTCGGCGTCCGAGGCGATGAAGAGCACTGGGTTGGCCGCATCGCCGACGATGTCGCGAGGACCAGGTGAGTCACCTTCGAGGTCGGTTAGAGGCGCACCGTTGTTGAGCGCCACGACCCATCCCGGGTTTGGCGGAGTAAATGTAAACGCGGCCGGACTGGCATGCACATCCCTCACCGTGAATATGCTGGCAATGATGCCGGCCGTCGCTAGCGAACGTGTGGCCCACCATTGGGGCCGAAAACGACGATGCGATGTATCGATTTTCATGAATTCCCCCACGAACGAACGTTGTTGAACAAGTTATCGAATGCGTTGACGGAGCCGCGTTACTTCTTCATCGGTGCCGGCGCCTTTGCAGGCGCGGGCCCATTCGGAACTGCAGCCGGCTTCGCAAGTGAAGTGTCAGGTTTGGCCGGAACAGCTTCGGTCAGTTTGACCGGAACGGCATCTTGGGGTTTTGCGGGACCAGTCGTCGTGGACGTTGTTGCGGAAATCAGCGACCTTGGCACCTTCTCCAAAATCATGAACTGGACGCGACGATTTTGCTGGCGCCCTTCATCGTTCCTGTTATCGCCAATCGGTTTGTCTGGACCGTATCCCTTCGCGACGAACCGTTCCGCGACAACCCCACGGCTCACCAATGCCTTCAGCACGCTCTCGGCACGTGCTTGGGACAACGTCTTGTTCCTTGCCGCCGAGCCCCGGTTGTCCGTGTGCCCTTGCACCTCGATCTTCGTGATCTCCAGGTGGTCCTTCAACACGCTCGCAAGCTCGTCGAGCAGTGGATCCGACGCCCTCTTGATCGTCGCCTTCCCGGTGTCGAACTGCACTTGCTGCAGGATCACGACCTCCGTCTCCGTCACGCGAACGGCCACGGGACAGCCGTGCTTCGTCGGATCCTCGTCAGGCTTTCCCTTCTCGTTTGGGCACGCGTCCGCATCGTCTCGAATCGTGTCCCCGTCCGTGTCGCCCGGACAACCGTTCGTCGCCGGATCGCCCGTTTTCAGGCCCTTGATGTCGACGCACGCGTCTTCCGCGTCGATGACCCCGTCCTCGTCCTGGTCTGGCGGACACCCGTTCTTCGCCTTGTCCGGATGCGCAACACCCTTGACCTGCACGCATGCATCGTCCGCGTCGACAATCCCGTCATCATCGCTATCCAGCGGGCAGCCGTTCTTCGCCGGCTCGTCGCTCGCAACTCCCGGCACGTCCACACATGCATCCTTCGCGTCGAAGATCCCGTCATTATCGGCATTGGGCGGGCAACCGTTCTTCGCGAGGTCGGCGCTCTGCACACCCTTGACGTCTTTGCACGCATCCTGGTCGTCGAGGATGCCATCGCCATCCATATCGTTCAGCTGCGGAGGCTCCGGCTTCGTCATTGTCATCGTAGTCATCGTCACGCGTGGCGTGTACGAGATCATCCCGACTACCCGCATTTGCGGCGTCCCGAGGCCCGACGACAAACCCGTACCAACACCAAGGCCGGCCTCGAAGTTCTTCAAGAACCGGTAACGCGTATCCAGCATCGCTTCGAGGTTCGTCGAGCGAGTAACCGACGTGTTGCTCGGGTCATCGAGGACAAACCCGGCCGAAAACTCGGGGCCAATTTGAAAATTTCTCTCCTTGCCGAGCAGAAGTCCCACGCCCATTCCCGTGCGTAAGGTCGTACCTTGCCCGACGCCGTTCTGACCCCCGAACAGCACTGTCCGACGAATTTCGGGGCCCAAGTCGAACGACCATACGAGTCGTTCTTTCAAGCGACCGCCGGCGATCACTTGCGGCAGCCCGCGCGCTCCTTGACCCACGAACGAGCCCTCCTTCGAATCGCCCGTGGGAATCCACACGTAGCCACCAACCGCCAACTGGAATGGATCCCAGTACGTGCCGATCAGCACCACACGCGCGCTAAAGCGCAAGTCACCGACCGCCGCAGCATTGGGCGACGTGAACTGCACCGGTCCTTGTGACGGGTCGTCGCCATCCTGCATCAGTGCGACCGGAAACACGACGTTCACCATCACTCTCCGCTTGATTGCGAAACCCGCATTCACATGCAGAAACAGTTGATCGCTCACGACTGCGCCAATTGGGTCACGCTCCAATGATTTGAGGACCAGCGGATCGCGCGCATAGTCGACGAGCAGCGACGCATGCGGCGTCAGTTCACCAGCAACGTATGGAGATTGCACTCCAAACATCCGATCGCCCGCTGGCGCCGGATTGAATCGATTCAGCGCGAGCCCTGGTGACACCGGCGCACCCTGCGCCGATACTGAAGGTGCCGAGCTGACGAGCGCAAGCATGTAGCTTGCAGCCAACCAGCGTCGAATCGAGCGGTTGAAAAACGAATCCCTTCTCCGGTGCGCTTGAATCACGATCCACCCCCGACGACAAAGACCAAGGTGCGCTGAACCGAAGCGAACTCACTCCATGTGAACGCGTCGTAGTAGCGCCCTTAATCGTCGGTCTCGATATTCAGATCACCGGAATCCCGGGTGCAAGATAATAAAATCACGCCGCGCGACAAACTCGTGCTCATTCATTTTCGGCGAAGACGTATGCGTTGATGTCTCGAACATTCGTCATGCCAAACGTGAACACATCATTGAATATCGCCTCCGGACGTGTGCCGTCCGTGAAGGTCATGACACGCATCGTATGCAAGTACTTGGGGCAAGCAAACTGGCCATTTCGGCATCGTTTACTCTGACCTTCCGTGAGACCAAGTCACTACGCGGCAATGGGATCCAACTGGTTGCCATTGATCATCACATGGTCGACGAGCAGCGTCGGATCCTTTTCTCACACTTTTGGGGCCGCAGGCTTAGCGCGACGCTTGCAGCGAGCGTGAAGTAAGCGTTCGGCTTGACGAAGGCTGGATGAGCATAGTCAATGCATTCTGTGGTTTTTCACAATTCGGATCACTTTCCAATCAGCCCGCCGTTTGGTTCGCGCCGTTCTTGAGAAACGAGCTCTCCATAAAGTTGTGCCCTCTCAACCACTTCGTCACACCCCTCTTGAACTGCCTTGCCGTCACGTGTA
>DAOMZH010000477.1:0-8161 GCA_035437985.1 Polyangium sp. (in: bacteria)
ATGTCGTCACGGCCCCTGCTAGAAGCCGCCGAGATGTCGAGTTTGTCCGCATGTTCTTTTCTGTACCTCGAGGAGTTGTAACGCTCGCGCCGACTATGCACACTTCGTGCACACGCCACTGCCGAAGCCTTCGACCTCAAACCATGCCTACCGAAAGCGCCAACGTTACACGGTTGATCGCCTCTCGTTCAAGTGTTTTTTCCTCTTGAGCCAGGTAATTTCTGAAATAGCAGGAATTCGACGGTAGACCAATGTTTTTTCCGGATCCCGCGCAATTCACGCAATGCCCCTGTACACCATTGGGTGCACACTTACGGTACATGTTACAGTGCGCCAAATCGCATTTGGCCTGCGATCTCGCTGGAAACAAAGACCGTCGCGAACCGCTCTGGACCTCATCATTGGTTTTCGCGACTTCATTCCAGACCCAGCCCGTAACCATTGCCCTCGTTCACCATTGCCACCCACCAACCCCGCGCCGAAGGATTCGCCCATCAGCAAAACAGTGCTAGATCCCCGGCCATGTCGCGTTTTCACGAAACCTGGATGGGCGTCTATTTCGACGACCTCGATGCTTTTCAAATTCTGCACAACGCCCGCTACCTGCTCCTCTTCGAACGCACCATCGGCTCGTTCTGGAAGCACCTCGGTTGGGGCGGCGTCCTCGATGCCCAAAAAAACCCCGACCAATTTCACCTCGTCCGGGCCAACAGCGTCGAATACCTCCGTCCGGTCATCGGTGTTTGCGACGTCCGCGTTCGGGTTTGGGTGGAAAAACTCGGTCGCACCAGCTTGACATTTGGCTTTCGCATCTTGCCAACCGATGAAGATAACGATTATGCCAAAGGCACGCGGACCATCGTGCGTGTCGATCCGACCAGCCATCGGCCAGTTCCTTGGACCGACGGATTTCGCGAAGCTTTGGCGCCTTACCGTGCAGACATGGGCGTCTGAGAGCGTGTTTATCAGGCTGCTGCGCAAATCGGTGCGTCGGTTGGCCTTACTCAGCGTACTAAAGTACGCTTCCGTCGGCCTCCCTAGCCCCGATTCGCTCGCAACGCCTGATAAACACGCTCTGAGCGGCTACATGTCGAAGACGCCACCCGACACACTTGACAACAACGCGCATTTTTGAAATGCGTATCCGTGGAGGCACCTGTCCATGTCGACGTTCACAATCACTCTCGAAGACGACCAAGGCCAAAAGAGCCAAGTCTCGTTTCCCACGTCGGTTACGGCGATCGATATTGGACGCGGCAAGGGATGCCAAGTCGTGATTCCTTCGAGCGGCGCGTCCCGCAAACACGCCCTGCTCACCCATGCCAACGGTTAATTCATCGTCGCGGACCAGGGGACGACCAACGGCACGTACGTCAACAACGTCCAAATTACCGCCCCGCAGCTCCTTGCGCCTGGAGACACCATCGAGATCGGCGGCGTATTTTTGCAACTCGTCGCGGACCCGTCTGTCTGGACATACCCGCGCGCGACGCCTTTCGGCAAACCCGCCATACGCGAAAAGAAAACCTCGAAAAAGAAGGTTGGACCGCAGAGCAACAACGCGGTCAACTTGTCCGCATCCGATACGGAAAACCATCTCGCCGTGCGCAGCGTATCGGCCAATGTGCTCGTCGATGGTCCTCTTGGCTCGATGCAACTCGTCGTCACGTTCCACAATGATCTTGGACGCACCGTCGAAGGCGATCTGGTTTTTCCTTTGCCCCCCATGGCGGCATTGCGGAGCTTGCAAGCCAAGATTGGTTCACGCACCATCAATGGCAAAATCCGTGGTCGCGAACGCGCCAAAGCCGAATACCAGCGCGCCTTGGATGCCGGACAATCAGCGGCGCTCGGGGAATCCGAAGGCGAAGATTTGGCCCGTTTGAAAATCGCGCCCATCGACCCCGGCGAAGATGTCGAAATCTCCCTATCGGTCGATCAAATTCTCCTGCCCATTTCCGATGGCCATCGGCTCATCGTTCCATTGACGTACATGCCGCGTTACGTCGAACATGCCACCGAGCTCAATGAAACGGAAAAAGCTGCGGGGGATAGACCCAGGCCGCTCACCCTCGCCGCCCGAGCTTCGGTGGACGTGCGTATTGCGCATCCTCAGGGCAAACTCGCCACGATTCGTTGTGCTTCGCATAAGGTCACGACCAAAGCAGGCGAAAAAGAAACGAGCCTCGAATTGCGCGACGCGCCGCTCGATCGTGATCTGCAAATTGAGCTGGCCGATCGACCTCGCGGCGACAAACCAGCTCTTTGGGTTCGTCATGATGCAACCAATGGCCCTGACGACAATGGTCCGACGACCACGGTCGCCATCGTGCCTCCTGCTTTTGCGGACGAAGGTCCCACGATTGCCCGCAATGTCATTTTTCTCGTCGATCGTTCGGGCTCGATGAACGGAGCGCCCATGTCCTCGGCCATTCGTGCCGTTCGCGGGGCATTGCGTGCCCTCACCCCCGAAGATCGATTCAACATCATTGCTTTCGACAACGAGCTCGAAGCATTGGCTGCGGCTCCGGTTCCTTTCGATGATGCGGCATTGTCCATGGCCGATACGTTCATTTCGCGCATCAACGCTCGCGGCGGAACGGAAGCATCGAAAGCCCTACAAGCTGCATTGGCCTCGCGCCTCGAATCCCGCGTGACCTTGGCCATGACGCAGCAGCCGCCGCCGGATCAAACCTATCGATTACGCGTCGTCGTCTTCATGACCGACGGTGATATCTCGAATGCGGCGACTGTTTTGCGCAGTGCCAAAGAAAAACTCTTCGACACCCGCCTGCATGTCCTTGGTATTGGTGATGCCGTCAATCATAACATGCTCGCCGAATTGGCCGAAGTGGGTGGAGGCACGTATACGCCCGTCACGACGACCGAAGATCTCGAAAAAGCCCTCGTGCGGCTGAAAAATGCCATTACCTCGCCGCTGTGGACTGGAATCAAGGTGGTCGTGGAACGAGACGGCGAACGCAAGGCGCCGAAAATGCTCGAGCCTCCTGGGCCCATTGATTTGTTTGCGGCCGAGCCGGTATTGTTTTCATTCCGCGGTCCGGTGAACTCCGGGGACAAACTCGTGCTCGTCGGGCAAAAAACCGAAGGCGACGATCAACGTATGGCCCTCGAATTATCGATTCCTGCGGATGCGCGGGCGGAAGGAGCGGCGACGTTGTGGGCGCTTTTGCGTAATCGACGTTTGACGTATCGTTTCGATCCGGCGGACAATGATACTTTGGAGGGACTTGGCACGGCGTTTGGCGTGGTCAATCGTCAAGTCGCGCTCATTGGTGTGAATTCGGATCAGCGCCAAGCTCCCATTGCGGGAACGGTGGCCGTTGTTTTGCCCCAACCGGCCAACATGGAGGAAGGAGGCGGCGGTGCGATGATGCGATCCGCTGCATATCATGCTCCGCCGGGTGGTTCGGGCAATGTGGTCAGGTCCGTTCCGCCCATGGCCAAGCCTGCAATTGCATCAGCACGCATGATGAATCCCATGCCTGCTCCCGTACCTACGCGACCCGGAGGGTTTGCCCCCCCTCCCGGAGTTGCCGCACCGCCTCCACCCCCATCACCAGGGTTTGGCCCGCCACCACCATTTGCATCTGCACCTGGCGGACCTCCGCCGCCACCACCAGGGTTTGGCCCGCCTCCGCAAGGGTTTGGCCCGCCACCACCATTTGCATCTGCACCTGGCGGACCTCCGCCACCTCCACCAGGGTTTGGCCCGCCACCACCATTTGCATCTGCACCTGGCGGACCTCCGCCTGCATTCGGACCACCACCAGCCCCTGCGGCAATGTACGGCGCGCCTCCGCCGCCTCCCATGGCCCCACGCGCACCTGCGGTACCTGCATCACCCGCCCCTGCACGAGCGGCGCCTGCTGCAGCCGCGCCCGCGCCGCTGACCATTGTTTTCACCGACGACGACGCGGGCCTGCGCGCTTTGCTCCTCAATCAAAAAGCCGATGGCCTTTTCGCGGGCGACATTGCCTCGACCCTCGCGGCCGTCGCTGCATTGGTTGGTCGGGGCCATACAGCTCGCGAAGGCTTGTTCCGCGCCGAACTCCGTCGCACGACCATGACGCTCCGAAGCAAGCTTTCGAGTTTGTCAGGGAACGAGCAAATGATGGCCCTGCTTGCGCTGGCGCTGCTCGTCATGCCGCATGGCGATCCGGCCCCCGATGATTTGACGCCGGAGCTCGCCAATACGTTGAACGGGATTTCGCTGTCTGATTTGGCGGATGCGCGGGCGAAGGTCCGGGCGGCAATGGCCCTCGCGCCTGCGGGCTGGGACGCACCCGCGCTCGCGGACGGAGTCAAACGGGCGTTCTTGTAGGAGAAGCCGACGCACTTTTGTGCGACAGCTCGTTATTTCTCGCCGTTGTGTCGTGTTGAATGCCTGCCATTCTGCCGCCCAGGCAGAAGCGATTCGGCAAAACGTGAACACAGCCCAGTTGCGCCCTGGCCCGCTACGCGCGGGAGTGCGGAAGCACCATCGGTAACTTTTTTGAGAACATGATACGTCTATCTTGACGCACGTCAAATTTGGCGTATCATGTCCGAGATGGACGTTAACATCGATGCTTTGGAAATCAACCCAGGCGGGCGCCTGAGCCTCCAACAGATCGTCGGCCGCACGTATGAGATCGATCGGTACTGGACCATCCTGTGGCGGCAGTGCCTCGTCTTGAGCTCCGAGAGGCGTTTGGGCAAAACACATATCCTCCTCAAAATGCATGAAATCGGGGCGGATGGGTTTGTTACGTTTTACCAAGATCTCGAAAAGGTACATTCTCCACTGGAATTCGTACGATCGCTGTACACGGCGGGCAACGCGCACCTATCAAAGTCTGGAAAGGCCAAAAATGCGGTAGTCGATGTTTGGGCCAAAGTGGGTCCCAAGAAGATCAAGGACCTCGAAGTTCCTCAGGCCCGTGACCACTGGAAGGACCTTCTCACGCAGGCCATTGACGACATCCTCGAGGCAATCCCGCAGGATCACAAGGTGTTGTTTTTCTGGGACGAACTCCCGCTAATGCTCCACAACTTCAACAAGAAGGAGGGCCCCGACGTTACCATTCAGCTGCTCGATCTGCTCCGCGCCCTTCGGCAAGGCAATGGCGAGCGTCTGCGGTTTCTTTTTACTGGCTCGATCGGCTTGCACCTGGTTTTGCGGCAGCTCAAGGCGGTTGGAAGTCTCAGTGACCCCATCAACGATATGCTCCAAGAGACCGTACCGCCTATGGCCGACGCGGAAGCGCTGGAGGTAGCCCGGAGGCTCCTTGTAGGCGTCCGACACGCCCCCGTGGACATTGAGCCGCTTGCGGAGAGCATCGTTCAGGCGGTTGGCGGATTCCCCTATTACATTCACCACGTCGCTGATCGCCTCAGTCAGATTGGGCGCCTAATCAAGTTGGCCGATGTCGACCAGGTCGTCGACGAATTGGTGTCCGCGGACGAAGATCCAGCCCACTTTGGACACAATATCGATAGGATACGCATCTACTACAGTCCCGAGGAAGCCCGGATTTCCTTCGCCATGCTCGATATCGTCGCATTAAATGACAAACCCCTGACCCTTCAGCAGCTCATCAATCTCGTGAGACATGAGCACGTCGAGGTCACGGACGACCAGGTGCGCGACGTGTGCGGGCTTCTGCGCAAGGATCACTACCTGACCGTAATCGGTGACCGTGAACCGCGCGTTTACGATTTTCGCTGGAAACTACTCAAACAATGGTGGAAAGTGACCCGATCATGACCCGCGCCCTTGTCACGAGCTCTCGCTACAGCCCCGGAAACCTAACGCCCGAAGCGCTCGAAAAGTTGTTCGTGGGCCGTGAGGACCTTCTCGAAGATATCCTCCGGCGTGTCAATGCATCGGCGCTCGGTGCCGAAAAGCATTTTCTCCTTCTCGTGGGCGCCCGCGGCGTTGGAAAAACCCATTTCATGGCGCTCTTGAACCACCGATTGCAAACGGATCGCAATTACGCCAAGGCGCGCAAGCAGCTCAAAATTGCTTATTTGAATGAAGAAGAATGGGGCGTCGCCTCGTTCCTCGACTTTTTGGTCAGGATTCTCAGGTCGCTCGCTGTGCGCTACAAGAGCAAGGCGCTTTCGGCCAAGATCGAGGGCATTTACGCTGCTTTCCAGAAGAGCCCCGATGCTGCGCTCGACGCCGCACAGTCGGCGCTTTTGGATTTCGTCAACGACGACACCCTGTTGCTCATGTGCGAAAACCTTGTTGACCTCTTTCAGGGTCTCGGGGAGGAAGGGCAGCAACGGTGGCGGGCATTTATCCAGGAGCATGCTTGCTGGACGATCGTGGCCACGACGCCTGCGCTATTCTCCGATATCCAACTCCAGAAGGGACCATTTTATGGTTTTTTCACGATCCGGTATCTCGCCAAACTGGATTTCGAGTCTGCGCTGACCTTGCTCCGACAGAAGGCGATGCTGGAGAAGGAGCTGGAACTGGCGGATTTTTTGATGACCCCAACGGGGCGAGCCCGCGTGCGCGCGATTCATCACCTCGCCCAAGGGAATCACCGTGTTTACGTGATAATGTCCGATTTCCTTGATAAGCAGTCGCTGGACGATCTCGTCAACCCGTTTATGCGAATGGTCGATGATCTCACGCCGTATTACCAGGACCGCATGCGGCAACTCGCTCCAGCGCAGCGGAAGATTATCGAGTTCCTCTCCCACGAGCGGCGGCCCATTAACGTAAAAACGATTGCGGCCTCCTGTCTGATGTCGCAGCAAACGACCGCAAAGCAACTCGGCGAGCTGTCCAAGAGCCATTTTGTGCTTAGCAACAAGGCCGGTCGCGAGACGTTTTACGAACTCGCCGAACCCCTCATGCGCATTTGCGTGGACGTGAAGGACAACCGCACGGAGCATCTGAAGCTTTTCGTCGAGTTTCTGCGGCAATGGTTTTCCGTACGCGAGCTCCAAACAAAGCTTGAAACGTTGAGCGGGCTCGATATCAAGGCGCAATGGTTTGACCGCCTCCATATCGAGGCAGCCATTCACGAGTGTGCAGCGGATTCGAAGCAGCCGTTCCTTGATTCGCTTGGCGAAGAAGCACGATTGTGTTTCGACGCAAAAGACTACCGGGGGCTTGCCGAGGCAACGTCGCGGCTGATTGAGGAGCGCAAGGAAGTGGCTGATTACGAGTGGAACGCCTATGCACTCTACGAGATGGGAGACTTGCCCGCAGCGGTGCGTAGCGCCGAGAGGGGCATAGAGGTATTTCCCGACGATCCGCGTCTGAGCTATCAAGCTGCGCTGTGCCTATACTACCGCGATCGTTTTGAAGAGGCAATATCGGTCCTGGATAAGGCATTGGCGCGCCAACCGCGTAGTCGAGAACTGCTACGGTTGCGTGGCGACATTTTCTTTCGCTTTGGAATGGTTGAAAGATCGATTGCCAATGAGGACGAGCTCATTCAAGTCGATCCGACGCACCTTCATTCCTATTACATCAAAGGGCGTGCACTCTTGGCACTTGGCCGCGTGGAGGAAGCTTCGTCAATGGCCAGTTATTTGAGCGAGAATGCATCCGAGCGGACCGGCACCTGGACGCTGATGGCACGTGTTGCCCATGCTCAGGGCAAGCTTGAAGATGAGGTCAATGCTTGGTCAAGGGCCCTGCAGCTCGATCCCAACAATGGTTACCTGAGCTATGAAAAAGCGAGCGCCCTTCAGCAACTCGGTCGCCTGGAGGAGGCGATCACCCAATATGATCATGCGCTGTCCCTGGATCCTGGTGACGATTACGCACAGATGGGCAAGGCCGAAGCTTTATTTGACCTTGGCAAGCTCGCGGAAGCTGCCGAGATTTGTCGGACGCTAATAGGCCAACGCCCGCCCGAGCAGATCGTTCCTCATTTAGTGAAAATGCTGGTCAAGCTCGGCGAGTGGGAAGCTGCACTAAAATTAACAGATGATTTATTGAAGCAAAGAAGCGATCGCGCGGAGGTTTTCCGAGTGCGCGGGACGATTCTGCTCCAGCAATCGCAATACGCCAGTGCAGTCGAGTCATTTCGACGGGCAACGGAACTCAAGCCTTCTGACCTGAATAGCGCCATTTTCGAGGCTGCGGCATTGGTTGGCTCCGAAGGTTTCGGTGTAGGTTTGCGCGCCTTGG
>DAOMZH010000478.1:0-8150 GCA_035437985.1 Polyangium sp. (in: bacteria)
AAAGCCGTTTGTCCAACCCGTAGCGATCCCTGTTTGTCACGCCAGCGCAATGGATATGCGGAGACGGTGATTCTCACTTGCGAAATGGGTCCGGGTCGATCCCCGCTTTCTGGATCCAACGATAAACCTGTTTCCGAGATCGCCCCATGTAGCGGGCAACATCGGCAATCACGCCCTCGAATTGTCCCATGAGTTCAATGAGCCGAGCTTTGTTTGGCGGAGGTTCGCGTGCGTCATTCTTTACCAACGCAGTCGATTCTGGCGGTTCGGTGCTCGTACGATCCACGAGTGCCGGAGGTGCGCTGGCCCGGAAAAACGACTCGAGGTGGGTCACGTCGAACATGGCCACTTTTGCGCCGTGAATTCGGAGTTGCTTGGCCATTGCCTGAACATTGCGCACATTGTACGGGTAATCGTATTTCAGTAGCTTTTCGACCAGGGCCGGAGACAAGCGCGGTTTGGGTGGTCCCATCGCGTCGAGAAGAAGCAGCAGAATATCCTCTTTTCGTTGGCGCAAAGGCGGCAACTCAATGGGAATTTCGGCCAGGCGCGCATAAAGGTCCCCACGAAATGTCGATTCCGCAAGGGATTGCTTCAAATCCCTGTTCGTCGCCGCAATGACGCGGACGTCGCAACGAATGGGCTTTGTCGCTCCAAGAGGAAGAACCTCGTGATCTTGCAGCACGCGCAAAAATTTGGGCTGAATGGTCAACGCCAAGTCGCCTACTTCGTCAAGAAAAAACGTTCCTTCGTGGGCCGATCGAATCAATCCCGGCTGTTCGGTCGCGTTGGTGAATGAGTTTTTCGTGTGCCCAAAAAGCGTGCTCTCGGCCAGAGCTTCGGTAATGGTCGTGCTATTGAGCGAGACAAACTCGCCGCTGCGCCCGCTGAGAGCATGCAGGGCCTTTGCGGCGACTTCTTTTCCAGTTCCGCTTTCGCCGAGCAGCAACACGGTGGCGGAGGTCGGCCCGACCCTTTGCAAGAGGGCCCGCACGCGACAGATTGCGGGAGAAACGCCAAGCAATGACGGAATTTCCGCGTCTTCGACGGTTTCCGGCATCTCCCGGACGATGAAATGCGAGTCGCCAATCGCAAGCCAATCGCCATCGACGAGTTCTGCGTCTTGAATGCGCAAATCATTGACGGATGTGCCGTTGCGACTATTTTCGTCCACAATCGTGAGCCTACCCGTAGCGTCGACGTGCAGAGTCGCATGGTGGCGCGACGCGCGCGGATCGTTTGGCAGGACAATTCCGCTCCGTACCTCCCGTCCGATCGGGGTCGACCCGAATTCGAGCGTAATGAGCCGCGGCGGGTTTTCGACTTCACATCCCGAATAAACGAGCCAAACCGAAGGAATTTTTTTCTTTTTGCCCGTAATGGGTTTGACCTTTGGTTCGGTTTCGATGGGTGTTTTCACGACAAAAATGCCTCGAGCCCTCGCGCTGCGTCACCATACCTGCACAGGATGCGCGCGAAGAAAAGAAAAATCGTACCACCTCCCCAAACACCTCGCTGCCCCGGGCGAACCCAGGCTCATGTAACTTGTTATACAATCGAGACATTCGACAGCCAAGACGCCGGGGAAGTTTGGCGTTGACGATTCACGTCACAAGAAATCTGTCCACCATCTTCGAGTTCTGATATGGTGCGCTGTGGACGCGACGAGGGAGGCTACCCGCGTGAACGAATTACCGATCCCTGATCTTCTTCAGTCAAAAGCTACGGTCCGAATCGATGTTGAAGCGACGAAGCTGGCCATCACGCTCGCGTTTGCGGGGAGCACGTCCGGGGGCTTGTTCACAGAGACGCTCGACCGTGCGATCACGCCTGCGTCTACGTGGGAACCGAATGGGTTTGCCGCTGATTTGTTCCTCCAGCAAATCGTCACGAAGTATTTCTCGATTCCTGTGGGTACGGGCGAAGCGGCGCTCACGTCGGCCACATTTTTGCTCCGCCTTTTAGCCAAACCGCCTTCGGATCCGGTGGAAATCAACTTTCGGCGCGATATCCTCGACGAACTCGTGAATCAACCAGCCTTGCGCAAAGGGTTCGAGGCGCTTTATCGGGATCTTGCGCGATTGCGGGCGCACTTCGAAAACACCGGCACCGCCCGACGTTTGGACCTCAACCGCCACAAACTCGATACGCTGAACAACGTCAAACAAATCTTCGACCGTTTGGCGGCGGATTTCAGTTCGGCCACATCGGGTTTGCGACGGCTCGGCGAGTTTGGCACGGCCATGCTCGCGAGCGAACCTTATCGTGCATTGCGGGATCTGTTGAGTTACGACCAGCAACTCGCTACGTTGAATCTGAAAATCAGCGTGGGGGCGGACGGCGAGATTCGAGCTTTCGATGTATTGTCGATTGACGAAGCAGCCAAAAACCCGTTTGTCAATCCGTATTGGCGCCGGTGGCTTGCAGCTATCGAGCTGTTCATTCGCGGCTACAAATTCAGTCGTGGTGAAGTGCTCGCGCGGCTCATCGATTCCGTGTTTTCCGGCATCGATTCGCAAATCGTGACCCTCATCCAGCTCGTCAGTGACGTGGAGTATTACCTCGGTGCTCTGGGTTTTCGAACGAAAGCCCAAGCGGCGGGACTATCGGTTTGTCTGGCTGAAATCGTCGCTCCCGAGCAACCTCGAGAAATGCTTGGATTGTTTAATCCTCTGCTCCTTCTCAATGGCATTACACCTGTGCCGTGCGACATCGTGATTGACCCGACGACGTCATCGACGTTGGTTACGGGGCCAAACTCGGGCGGAAAAACGCGTCTTTTGCAATCGCTGGGTTTGGCGCAACTCCTGGCGCAAAATGGTCTCTTCGTTCCCGCCAAGACGGCGAGAATCGTGCTGGCCACGGGCCTCGTGACGTCCATTATCGAAGGGACGAAGGCGGATCAAGCCGAAGGGCGACTCGGGATGGAAATGATGCGTATTCGCAGCCTATTCGAACGGCTCCCGCCCATGTCGATGGTTTTGCTTGACGAACTTTGCTCGGGGACCAATCCTTCGGAGGGTGAACGGATTGTGGAGCTCGTGCTGGGTATGCTGCACAAACTTCGTCCGCAGGCATTTGTCACGACGCACTTTTTGGCTTTTGCGCAGCGTTTGGACAACGAGAAAAAGGTTCCGGGGCTGAATTTCTTGCAAGTCGAATTGGGGTCGGATCGCCGCGCCACATATCAATTCAAGCCTGGAGTCGCGAAAAGTTCGTTGGCGGAAGAAACGGCGGAGCGCTTGGGGGTCACGGGCGATCAGCTCTTGCAGTTGGTCGAGCAAAACTTGCGTCGGCACAAGGTCGTTTTGCCGCAGGGAGGTTGAGTCGTGGGAACGTTTTTGACGACTCCGAAGATGTCTCCCGAATTGGCTGCGCGGGTGGAAGCGGCGGTCACGGGAAAACCTGCCGCAGCGAAGATGTCGCCGAAGGTCGTGGCTGTACTGCGGTTTTTGGGCATTGTGGGCTTTGTCGGGATCATCGTGTGGCTTTTCGTGGTGCGCCGTCAGGCGGCCTTGGCGCTCGAAGCGAATCGGAATGAAATCCTGGCGCAGCTACACGAACAAACGTCGCAGGTCACCGAAAAAGACCGGGCAATGCTGACCCAGATCGAGAAATGGGTGGCGGAGCAATCGAAAGAATATGAAGGGGACCTCATTGATGATTCATTGCGGGGTGCAGGAATGACGGCGACGCTGAGTCGACCGATCATGTACATTCGCGGGCCGGTGGAAGGTTTCAAGACCTTGCAGGGTCTTGCGGACATGGGCCAAACGACGTACCGCGATGCGTTTCTTTTGTGCTTGTTCGATCCTCCGGCCAAATCCACGGAAAAAACATTGCGGGATGCGGCGCGGGTGGTGCTTGCGCCGAACAGCGAGCGAAACAAGGCGACGGCGCACGTGGTTCGATTCCACAATGCTCGGGCGGGGTTGCCATATTTCTCGCCGCAATGGGAGGAGCGCTTGCGGGGATTGGACAATAGTCGCGAGCTGAATGAAATGCGCAAGAAACTGAACGGCGCAATGCTCGAAGAATCGGTGCGGGCGATCAAAGCGCGGCTGCTTTTGGTGGTGATGGACGAGCCGAAAGATGGCAAGGGTCCGACCGAAATCGACGGGGCGAATCGGCACTACGTGCGTGTGCTTTTGCAGGATCTCGACGCGGACAAGGCGCTTTTGCGACAACGCAGATTGGTGGATCCGGCGTGGATTCCAAGCGATCGGCGAGGTGAGCATTCGAACGGCATGAATTCGTGTGAATTGGGGATGGAAGTTCGGGCGGCGATTTTGGGGACCACGACGCCCCCACCCCAAACGCCATGAGCGCCAAGACAAGAAGTCGCTGTAAGCCCGCTCCCGGCTCATTGAGGTTACAAAAAAACGAACAAAGCTCGATTGGTGCCTTGTCGCTTGGACACATTCGCGCAATACTGAGCCGAGACACGCTCGCGGAGAAAATTTGTAGAGGATGATGCGGGCTAAGATGACGACGAGCGTGACCCTCGTGCCGACGCTCATCACGATTGTTTTGACGTCCAAACATTGTGGCATTGTTGGAAAAGTCCCGTTTTCGGGCGAGATCTTTGGCGGATTCAAGTGATGACGACCTCGCAGCGTTTCTCTACCCAAGTTTGTCTGGTTGCAACGACCGTCGCGTCCCTGGTTCTCGGACATGGCCACGTGGTTGCAGACGAAGTCGATCCGAAGGCGCAGGCGCAAGCGCTTTTTCTCGAGGGGCGCGCGGCAATCGATGCCAACGACTGGGACACGGGTTGTCCGAAAGTTCGGCGGAGCCTCGAAGTGTTTGCCGTGGCAAACTCGCACTTCACAGTGGCTTTATGCGACGAGCGTGAGGGGCACATCGCTGCGGCGCTGGAGCACTGGGAGCGCGGTCTTGGGCTGGTCGAACCTAGCGATCAGCGGGCCAAGGTTGCCAAGGAACGCATCGCGGCGCTGGATCCGCGTGTTCCGCGCATCCGCGTCGTGACTCCGCCAGGAGCCATCGGGGCCAGCATCTGGCTCGACGACGTGCAACTAACGCCTGCGATAATGGCGAACCCCGTGCGCGTGGATCCGGGAAAACATGTTCTCGTCGTGCGGAAAAAGGGTCGTGAGGACAATCGGAGAGAGATTCTTCTTGAAGAAAAGGAACGGACCGAGTTTGTCGCGACCATCGGTGAAGTAGCAAAGCCTGATTCTGCGCCGGTATCGTCGGCAACGACTGCGCCTGTCGCAAGCAGTTCGAGCCCGCCCATTCGACCAAAGCCGCCGATGCATCCGCGGAAGTTCGCAGGGTTTGTCATTGGAGGAGTCGGCGTGGCGAGTTTGCTCGTGAGTGCCGGAACGGGAATCGGGGCGCTCGAGGCGCATGGCGCCCTTGAGGAACAGAAGTGTGGGGCCAACGGCACTGGGGTTTGTCCGAAGGACGAAGTGTCGAGCTACAAGGGTTTATTTGCCGCCAATGCGGTGACATTTGGCGTGGGTCTGGCGGGAGTCGCTGCGGGAGTGGTCCTGATCCTGACGGCGCCGAAGAATTCGGGCTCGGATACGTCGAAGCTATCGCTCACACCAATCGCGGTGCCGAATGGAAATGGAATTGCTTTGTCGGGGAGGTTCTGATGCGTTCTCGTGAGAAATGGCTAGCTGCGATCATTGTCGGAATGCTCAGCGGTTGCTTCGTGACGTACGGATACGACGAGTTCGACGGAAACGGAACGGCATCATCAGGAGGGAGCGGCGGGGCAGCGAGCAGCTCGTCGTCGAGCAGTTCGGGGGAAAGCAGTTCGAGTAGCAGCAGTTCGAGTAGCAGCAGTTCGGGGGGCAGCAGTTCGGGGGGCGGACTGAAAGAGTGCGGGTCGGTTCGGGTTTGTCCTCACAATAATTATCCCAATTGCGTGTGGACGGGACCGTGCCTCAATGCACAATGGGCTCAGCGATTTGGTACAGGGGCAAACGCGCAAGAGACGCATGCGGTCGCCGTGAACAGCAACGGAGACGTGGTGATTGGAGGCACCTATGTCACCGAGTCAGTGGTGTTCTCAGAGGTCAACCCGAGCATCGTCACGAGGGGTATAGCTGGCAAGCGCGGCTTCGTCACGTTGCTCGCGAACGATATGGGCGAGGGTACGGCGCTTGTAGACAACCCGAGCCTCGACTTCAAGGCCCTTGCCACTGGCGCCGCGAATACGGTCGTTGCTGCGAGCACCGACGAGTCAAAACCCGTTCAAATGCTGGTCCACAAGTGGGACGCATTTGCTGGTGTAAACAATGCGATGGGGGCCACGTCAGCTCCAGCGAACAATGTAAATCCGACTGGGATGACCGTTGATACCGCGGGCAACGTGTATGTCATCGGAGACGTTGGTACTGGTGGAGGAACGATCGACTGCATGGGCGCAAATGCGCTTGCCGAAGGGTTCGTCGTGATCAAATACGCTGCGAATCTAGGGTGCACATGGGTTCAGCAGTTCACGTCGACATTATCAGTGGCCCACGGCAACGCCATTATCGCGAAAGACAAGCTCTGGATTACCGGGCAATACAGTGGCGAGCTGAAGCAAGGTGCAAGCTCCGTATTGATGGCCGACACGAATGGCTCGGATATGTTTCTCGTGGAATTGGATATGATGGAGGGTACGGCCATCGACAAATATTCCTATGAAGGCATGACTGGAGGTGCAATCGAGCCCAAGGCCATTGAAACGGTCCTTGAAACGGGTGGGACCGGCCATGTCTACGTCGCCGGAAACGTGAAGGGACCAACCGAATTTGCTGACTTGGCTCCCTCCCAGAGCGGCGCATTCATGCTGCAAGTAACGTCCACCAACTCGACGGCGTACCGCCACATCGTGCTTCCAGGCAATCCAGCGGGCAATTCTGACATTGCCCGCGCCACTGGCATCGTGGCCCTCGATGCCAAGTACGTGTATGTCTCTGGCACCTTTAGCGACTCGATTACCCTGGACCCTGCCGCGGTACCCATTCCCGCCCCGAATCCGGAACCGACAATCGCTGGAAGGAATACGCCATTTATTGCGCGTATTCGAGTGCCTGAATTCACACTGGAGTCGTTCAAGCCATTTCCTGGTTATGGCGAAGACATCACGTCGGACCGGGTATTCCTGACGGGTAATGTAAATGATTCTCTTGTCCTCGCCGGAACGTGGGTCCATACCCTCGACTTTGCTGATGGAATGACGATGGATCGCAGATTTCTCGAGGCTCCAACTACCGGCGGAGCAATGCCGAACTCTGATATCTTCGTGGCCAAGTTCATACCGTTGGCCGCGCCGTGATTCGGCGTCGAGATGCGAGCTCGGGCAAACGTACGTCGACAACCATCGCCAGAAGGTGACATTGCGGCATGTTAGATTGGCCCGGGCCATCGACGCTGCATGAAATGGATTATCGAGTAAAACGCTTGCGTCCCGACCAAACTTATGGAATGCACTGGCCCATGCCGAACGTTCCCGGGACCATGCGTTGGTTCGCTCCTGTTTTTTTGGCCTTGGCGTCCTGCGGCCGTCATCCAGCCCCCGTGCCTCGTCCCGTCGCCGTTACGCCGCCGATTGTCACCGTCGCGCCCACCCCAGACCCTCCCCCGGCCCCTCCCATTCCCGGTCCAACACCCGCCGAACGCTTGGCTGCATTCCTTCGAGGATTGGCGCCGGCGGACATCCCCGAAACATTGGTTCTCGGCGTCGAAGTCGTTCCCAGTGACGGATACGGGTCTCTTTATGGCGAAGGTGCCCACGCTCCGCCCGAGGACAAACTGCATACCTTGGTCATTCACGTGCACGACGGGCACGCTGAATTCGCTGGTGAATTGCCATTTCTCGCCATTCCGCAGGAAAATGGATTCTTGTACATGGGCGTTGCGAGTTACGAACGCGACGACACCGAAGCCGAAAAAAAGCGCCAGGGTGCCAAGTTTTATGCCGATGACGAATATGGCAGCAAAGTTTATTGGTATGTCGCTTCGTCTTTGTGGCAAACCAAGGATCGTTCACGCGTGGATGCGGAGCGCACGCGCGAACGAAAGCACCTCGAAAAACAGCGGCGTTGGGGCAATAAACCAGGTCACGGCGTCGACATTGGGCCAGTAGTCCATCGCGCCGGTGAAGACCACCGGCAGTTCGCCGGCCGCGA
>DAOMZH010000479.1:0-8148 GCA_035437985.1 Polyangium sp. (in: bacteria)
GAAGAACAACACGAGCACGACCGGCGTCCACGGCTGACGAAGCGCGGTCGACAGGTTGTAGCGCTCGCTCGAATGGTGGTTGACGTGGGCCGACCACAAGATGCGCGACTCGTGCTCGACACGGTGGAGCCAGTAGTACGCGAAGTCCCAACCCAACAACGCGACCGTCCAGCCCAGGACGCCGTTGCCGAGGTCGGTCAGGCGGTAGTCCCAGAGCCACTCCGACAAGATCTTGACCACCAGGTTCAGGCCGCCGACGGTGATCAGCGAGACGGCGCCGACGAGGATCGACGCCCACGTGTCCCGCCGCTCGTAGCCGAGCACGTCCTTGCCGGCCGCCTTCAGACGGGTCAGCTCCCGCACCTCCCACCAGATCAGCGCGAAGTAGAGCGGTACCGCCAGGATCGCCGGGTTCTTCAGGTCGTCCATCAGTTCGTCCCCTCGTTCTCGTTCGTCAACAACACGACGGTCAGGCCGTCGAGCAGCTCGCGGAGGCGCTCGTGCTGCGCCGGGTCGGGCAGGGCCATCTGCTGCACGACGAGACCCTGCATCGCGAGGAGGGCCAGATCGACGGCGCTCCGGCGACGAGCGTCGTCGACCCCGGGAATGAGCGCGGCAGCGAGCTCGTGGATGCGTTCGACGTGCGCGGCCACGACCGGTTCGAGCGCCGCCCGCAGATCGGTGTCGGTACGGGCAGCCGTGTAGAGCTCGTAGGCCGCAGCGAGGCGGAGCGTCTTTGCCGGCCAGAAGAAACGAAGCATCGGCGAACAAAGCGCGTGCGGCCTCGATATCGGACGTAATGGCGATGATTTTGCGTTTGGTCGTTTTGGCCAAAGCGCGCAGAACGAGCGCCGGTCCAGATCCCACTGCGGATACGACGTGATGCGGCCCGGCAGAAGCGAGCATCTTCGTGGCGAGATCTCGAGCGGTCTTGACGGACCGATCACTTGGAAGTTCGTACGAGGGCAAAACTTCTTCGGGAAAGGCCGGAGTCGTCGGACGGGGAAGTTCGAGCGATTCGAGGCCGGCGATTTCACCGAGAGTCGCGTAAAATTTCGTTTCGGGGGCGGGTTTTACCTTGGCGGGCATGCGCGCAGGCGGGATGTAGCACCAAACGGACGGAAGGCGCCAGGCTCAAGGTTCTTCTTCGACGATTTCGTCCGGTTCGATGATGCTGTCGACTTCGGTCCAAAGCTCATCGAGATCGAGAATGAGGCCATCGAAACCGGTTACTTCGATACGACCGCCGGTCGCACTATTCGTTCTTTCGTGCCAATGGCCGTCGGGGTCCAGTGTGAGGAACTCAAAAAACCGTGCATCAGGGTCCACAAGCCAATAATGCTGCACACCAAACGCAGCGTATTCATAACGTTTTTCAACACGATCCCGTCTAACATCACGGGAGGACGACGAAACAATCTCGACAATGAGCATTGGCGGCTCAGCTGAAAATGAGGCCTTCCGCATTCGCTTTCCCGGCGCATATACGGAAAGATCAGGTTTACGTCCGCGGGTACGAGCAACGCGAAGCTTATGATCGGATCCGTAAACCGGGCAGCCGCGCGGCCTTCCCCAAGCCCGCAGTGTACCAGTTAACCAGCTCGCGATGATTTCGTGAACGTTGCTTGCCACCTCTTCCTCCACGATCCTTCCGTCGACAAACTCCCCCGGTTCATCTTCGTCCATGTTCGCCCACCGCTCGAACGTCATGAGCGGAACAGGCGGCGGTATATTGGATTCAGCGGACAGAATCTCAGCGGCAGCTGCATTCATGTCGCTACCCTACCACACTTGCACGTCGACGGTCCACCTCCTTGCATCTTGAAAATCCACTTCGCGCCAGACGCCGATTCTGTTACCATCGGCCGAACTCATGCCTGCGCCCTTATTTACTCTTCGCCCCTGGTGCGCCCTTCTCGCGGTGACGATTGCGGCGTGTGAAACTCCGCCCCGCCAAACCCCGACTGCCCATTCTGCGACAGTCATCCCCGAACACGCTCAAACTGTGAAATCGGAGCCTCCCGTGCCGGAAAAAAGAGTTTATGCCGACATGAGCCCCACCCTGGGTACCGTCACGTCCGTGCCCGTTCGTGGGCGGATCGTGTACGAGCGAGACAAACCCGACCTTCGCAGCTCGACGCCATTGCAACAGGCCTCGCAGGAGGAACTCAAAGGGATCGATTTCGATGTCGTCCTCCAAGATGCCGAAGGGAAGGACATCACGAAGCTCGGAGCGGGAAAAAATGATCAAGAGGGTTACATCGACGCCGCATTCCCATTAAAAGAAGGCACGGTCACGCCTGGTCGATATCGCGTTGACATTCGCGTGAAGAACGGTTCCGTTGGACAAACGACCGTGCAACTCTTGGCAAACGATTACAAAGGCGCCGTGGTGCGGTCGGATATCGATTTGACGTATTTGGACACGCATTTCACGCGCAAACGCGACATGATCGGTCTCTTGACGCAAAAAGCGGCGGAACGCAAAACGCTGCCCGGCATGGAGAAGGTTTATGCGGCCTTGCGGGCGGGAGCCAGCGGAAAAGAAGACCGACCGCTCGTATTCGTGAGTGGCAGTCCTCGATTTTTCAAGCGCACGCTGGAAGCCAAAATGGTGATCGATGGCGTGGTGCAAAATGGCATTATGCTCAAAGCATTCGAGGAGATCGCTTATACGCAGCTGATCAATCTGGATCCAGACCGTATCGTGTCGGCATTAAAGGAACAAGTGGGTTACAAATTGGGACACTTGTTGCGCGGCCGTTTGGAACTCCCAACCAACGCGTCGGAGATCTTGCTCGGCGACGACTCCGAGGCCGATTTCGTCGTTTATTCGATTTACCACCGCCTCATGTCCGGGCAACTCGACGGCGCTGCCGCCCCAAAGGAATTGGTCCGGGGCGGTGTTGATCCAAGCCAAACCACGGAACTCATCACCCTTGCCACCAAGGTCCGCGCCACGTTGAATGGGTTTGTCCCCGTCAAAGCTATCTACATCAATCTGACGGGATCACCCAATGAAAAATTAAAGGTCAAAGATTGGCCCGTACCCGGTATTCTTCGCGAACACCGCGGCGCGTGGCCCCTCATCCTGGACCTCGCCGAAGAGGGTTTTGTATCCAAGGAATCCGTTGCAACCGTAAAGACTCGACTCATCGACTCGGGCTTGAAGCAAAGCGATTTGGACGAGGCGGCCAAAGATGCCGTGAAAAGCGGATTTCTAGATAAAAAATCCGTCTCGCCGTAATTCACTTCATGATTTACTTCGATAAGTCGTAACGGAACTCGACAAATACTGGGCCATGTGATGTTCTTTGCGCTATGGCAAAGGGCATGCGTCGTAGCCTGGCATCTGCGCTCGTCGGAATGGCTCTTGGGGTATGTCTCGTGACGGGGCCGGTGCTCGTGGTCGAGCATTTGCACGAAGCGGCGGCGGCGACGGCGTACGAGTCGCCGTACACGTTCGATCAGACGTGGGGGACGGCGGTGCGGCTTTTGCGCGTCGACATGGGCTTGGAAATCACGGAGAAAGACCAGGCGCATGGGTATTTGATTTTCAAGTATACGACGACGGGCAGCGGGCAAAGAGTGCATACGGGTTCGATGGAAATGGTGAAAAGCCCGCGTGAAACGGTGCGGGTGACAGTGCAATTGAATTCGCTACCGAGTTATCACGAGCAGCTCATTGTCGACAAATTGGCGAAGAAGCTCTTCAACGAATACGGAGATCCTCCGAAAAAGCCGGATCCGCCGCCGAATCCTCCGGGCGACGGCGGTCCGGATGGGGAAGGCTCAGGAAACTGAGAATCGATTATGCTCACTGTGTATGGATTTGGTTCAGCCTTTGGTTCGCCCGATATGGGTCCGTTCGTGATCAAACTGGAAACGTGGCTCCGGATGGCGAAGCTGCCCTATCGCAAGGAGCCTGGGGATTTGCGCAAAGCGCCGAAACAGAAGATCCCGTATTTGGCCGATGGAAATCGATTGCTTGCCGACTCGAGTCAAATCATCGAGTACCTGGAAGAAAAACATCACGATCCGCTGAAGGAAAAACAGCGTAATGCACAAGAGCGGGCGTTCGCGCAAGCATTGAAATCGATGTTCGAGGCGGATTTGTATTTCATCGTGGCGTATTTGCGCTGGTGGAATGACGATGATTTCGAGATTCTACGCAAGCCCTTGGCGGAAAAGCTCGCCGAAGGTGGAGTGCCGAAATTCGCCGTGCCGGTGGTCATACAATTGGCGCGACGCAGTACGCGGGGGCAACTCGATGCGCAAGGTACGGGGCGGCATGCGCGCGAGGAAGTTTATACGATGGGGCGGACGTTGATCGATGCGGCAGCGGAATCGTTGGGGAGCAAAAGGTTTTTCCTGGGCAATGATCCTAGCAAACTCGACGCATCGGCGTTCGGAATGTTCGATTGCCTCGGGGCTGGTCCTTTCGACAATCCCGTCAAATCGTGCTTGCTCGGGCACCAGAATTTGGTGGATTATTGCGAGCGTATACGCACGACGTATTGGGCGGGGCCCGCAGCCTCAGGGTGAGGTAAAGACCATATCGAGCGTGGGATAGAAGTCGTTCGAACGAACGTGGACTTTGCTCCAACGGCCATTTGCATTCTGTTGGTCTTCGATCTTGCGCTGGTCGTAATTGTACCATTGGGCGCCAAGAGCAATCCGAAAGCGTTTGCCGAGCCCGAATTCGAGCGCCGTATCCGCGCTGAAATACAAGCTTGATTGATCGCGCGTCGTGGTTTTTCCCAGCGCATAGCCGTGAACGCCGACACGCACGCGTATACGCTCGCGAAGCGCGTAGTCGTAGGATGCGCCCACATGCCAGCGTGTGCCGGTCGTGGCCGGGCCAAACCAAAGATTAAGCGGGGCCCAGGCTTCGAGGGGCGGATAATTGGAGTTTCCCCCGAGTCCCGTGGTCAAGTCGGCATGGGCGGTCCACACGCCCCGTGTACCGCCGGAAAGCCACATTCCCGCATGCTGCTGCAAAATGATTGGCGGCGAAATGTCCCGCGCCTCGTACGTGGGAAAAAGATACCCCCGCAATATCCACATGGCTCCCGAAGGAACCCCCAAACCGTATTCGGTGGTAAACGTGAGTCCGCTCTTCGTTTCCAGGAGTTTGGCGCGCAAGGATAGATTGGGCGAGAGCAAAAACCACGGGAGAAGCATGGTCGTCAGTTCCAAACCATGCCCGAGACCCACATTGGATGGAGATGTGAGGCCCACGGAATAATCGGATTTGGGCATGACGCGGGCCGTATCTCGCGCCCGCATGGGCTCGGCCAATGCGGTCATCGATAGGGTGGTGATCGACAATCCGATGGCGAGGCGAATGGTTTTACGAAGCAGACCCTTCACGGAGAACCTCCCCCGATAACCCAAGTGCCCACGACGGGTGCGTGATCGCTGAGCCACAATGGATTGCTCTTGATGCCCAAACGTCCGTCGGTTTGCAGAACGTCGGTGGTGCCATCCTTCCAGGCTTCCGTTTTTGGAAGGAAAAGATAATCGAGCGTGCGATTCCAGAATTGCGGATTGCCTTCGGCATCCTCGTGCCCTGGTCCGGCAATCGTGTGCGTGAAAAATCGCGATTGTTCCTCCTCGGTAGCGCCATAACGGTCCAGCGAAATGTAGGGAACGAAGTCGTCATAAAACTTTTGCATGACTTCAGGTGTATAGGGGGGTTGCTCGAATTCGGTTCCTACGGAATCCGCAGGTTCGTCCGGGAAACCCTTGAGCTTGAGGGCCGTTGGCGGAAGTTCATTAAAATCGCCACCAAGGACGAAGGGGCGTCTTTCCTTGTTCACCTCGTCATAGATCTGCTGAATCTGTTTGCCTTTGGTGCCGTCCTGATCGTAGGCCTCGGTATGCACGACGAAGGCGGTCACGCTGCGATCGGCGCCCACGTCGATGACGGCGCGGCCAATCATGCGGTGAATGTAGAATGTCTTCGTCACGGTGTCTTGATCGGTGCGGTCGATTTGACGAATACGTTCGGCTTGGCTGATGGGATATTTCGAGAAAATGGCATTACCGAGGTCCATTCGGCCCAGCCCTTCGGAAGGAATGTAGCGACTATCCCAGGTTTGGAAGTACGCACCATAATTGAGGCGCGTGTTTTCGAGGATGCCGCTGACCATGTCGTAATAAGCGCTGCGCTTCGAATTAACCTCGATTTCCTCGGTCATCAGGATGTCGGGGTTGTATTCATTGAGCAATGCGTAAATGTTGTCCATGTTGAGGTCGACTTCGCCCTCGGTCATTTGCGTTCGGTCGCCCCAGAAGTCGAACCAGAAGTCGATACGTCCTGCGCCGTATTTGATGTTCCACGCCATGACGCGCAGTTCGGGCGGAGTTGGATTCAGGGGGGCGACGAGCGAGCTGCGTTCGAAGACCGGAACGGTTTGACGATCGAAATCCCAATCGTTGGCGATGGGTTCGCAAGCTCCGAGGCCCGAACAGAGGGCGCCAAGAATCGCGACGGACAAACGATTCCGATAACTCATGAAGGCGCATGATACGCATATCGTTCCAGCATCGAAACAATTTGGTTTCGTATGATTGGCCGTTGCGCGAGAACGACGGTGACGAGGACCAAGCGAGTGCGCCAAGGGGTTGGCGGGATCGACGTTCGGCGCAAAACGCCGTGGCTACGCACGCCCCTCTTCCGTCGAAGCGGGTGTGTCGTCTAGCATGCGCGCAACGATAGCAACATCTGGAGCATCAGAGCACCTTTGAAGCTCTGCGCTCCAAACTCCAATCGAGCCCTGAGAACGGAGAACGGAAAGGTACGCGCACGATGCCTCTGGAAACCACCGCGCAAGCAGCAACGCACGTTGGACGCAAACGGCGACGCAACGAGGACAGTCACCTCATCGATGCCGATCTGCATCTCTACGTCGTTGCGGACGGCATGGGCGGACAAGCAGCTGGTGACATCGCTTCGCAAAAAGCAGTGGCCACCGTTCGCGCGTACGTAGCCGAGCGTAAAGGTGTCATCGACAAACTCCGCGCCGATCCTTCACCCGAGAACAAGATGGCCGCGCAAGAGCTCGTGACAGGAGCCGTTCACGCAGCGTGTGCAGACCTTTGGGCGATGGCCGAAGCGGATGAAAAACTCCGCGGCATGGGCACCACGATGGTGTGCTGCATCGTCGCTGGAGAACGCGCGATGTTGGGACACGTGGGCGACAGTCGCGCGTACTTGATTCGCCAGAACTCCGCGCACTCGCTCACCGAAGATCACACACTCGTTGCTGCTCAAATCAAACACGGAACGATGACGAAGGAGCAAGCGAAAAAAAGCGCGCTTCGCAGTGTCCTCACGCGTGCCGTAGGAACACAACCATCCGTTCAAGTCGACACGTTGCTCGTGGATTTGATGCCCGGTGACGTGATCCTCATCTGCAGTGATGGTCTGCACGGATATTTTGAGGACGAACAAGAACTCGCCAATCTCTGTTCGAACATGAACGAAACGCTCGCGGAAAAACTCGTGGAGATGGCCAACGAGCGCGGCGGACGAGACAACATCACGGCGCTGCTCGTGACTGTGAAGAGCGAAGAGACGGCGGATGGTCCCGAGAGCGTGATGTACGAATCGCTGCGCAAGCACGAAGCTCTGCGTGGAATCCCGTTGTTCATGCACTTGACGTATCGCGAGCAAGCCGAGCTCGTAGCGATCTCGTCGGTACAAGCCTATCCGGAAGGTGAACCGATCGTGATCGAGGGTGATGTTGGCGAAGATCTGTACGTGATTCTGCGTGGACGAGTGTCCGTCGAGAAAGCGGGTACGGCGATCACGTCGATCCCTGCGGGTGGATATTTTGGCGAGATGGGACTGATCGACGACTCGAAACGATCGGCGACGGTGCGCGCGCTGGAACCGGTTCGAACGATGATCATCAAGCGTGCGGACATGATGAACGTGATGCGTCGCGAACCTGTTTTGGCGGTCAAACTTTTGTGGAGTTTCGTGCAGGGTTTGTCCCAGCGACTCCGGACGGCAAATACGGAATTGACCGAAGCGCGAGCCGAACTTTTCGCGGCGCAAGGCGTGGCGCCGTATACCTGAAGACCTTGGGGCGACATCGCAAGGATGTCGCCTGCGGCGTCTCACGCGCGGTCGTGACA
>DAOMZH010000480.1:0-8135 GCA_035437985.1 Polyangium sp. (in: bacteria)
CAGAAAAACTTCTTCCACTACCGCATGTTTTACGCAACGATGTCCTTCCGACACATTCCCGTGGTGAGTGCCGGGGCTTCGAGCTTGCAGCGCGTTTTGGCTGGAACGTATCGAATTCCCATGCATCCCGTCCAGCAACTCGACGATTGGCGCGCGGCAGATCCCATTTTACGGGCGCCGCGAAAGTCGGCTGGCGGGTGATGCCGATAAATCGACGGGCGACGATTTTTTGCGTTTCGTAGCGCGGAGATTCGTGATACTCTGGGCTTCTTTACGGAGCCGTCCATGCGTATGTCCTCGTCGATTCGTGGTCTTGGTGCGTCATTGGTCGTGAGTTTTGCTTTTCTTGGTTGCGGCGTCGATTCTGTGGAGAGTGAATCGATTGGCGAAACCGAGGAGGCATTTACGGTATGCGCCAAAGGAGTGACGGTCGAGGGGATCGATGTTTCGGTTTGGCAAGGAGCGGTGAATTGGCAAAGCGTCAAAAACAGCGGCATCGAGTTTGGCATATCGCGGGTTAGTTATGGTACGTCGGTGGATAGCTGGTTCGACGACAATTGGAATGGAATGAAGTCGGTCGGAATGGTTCGCGGCGCGTACCAGTATTTCCTTCCGCAACAGGACGCAATTGCCCAAGCCAACGTGATGCTCAATGCCATCGGGCAGCTCGGAAAAGGCGATTTACCGCCGGTAGTGGACGTCGAAGAAACAGGTGGGCAATCAAAAGCGACGATCGTTTCGAAATTGAAGCAATGGTGCCAGCATGTCGAAGCGGCGACCGGAAAAAAGCCCATTATTTACACGGGCAAATATTTCTGGCAAGACAATGTGGCCAGCTACGACTTTGGTGGGTATCCGTTGTGGATTCCGAATTATAGCTATAACTGTCCCAATCTTCCGGACAATTATTGGTCCGATTGGTTGATGTTTCAATATTCGAGCACGGGGTCGGTTCCGGGGGTTTCTGGAAACGTCGATCGCAACAAGTTCAATGGTTCGCTGGCGGATTTGCAAGCGTATGCGAACAGCGGTCCCGATTATGCCGCGAAATTCGTGAGTCAATCGTTTCCGTATGCGAGCGTTGGGCCAGTGCAAATCTTGGCAGGAGAGACAGTGGAAGTTTCTCTTGAAATGCAGAACGTGGGTCTAAAGCCGTGGGATAACAATACGAAACTCGCAACCACCGAGCCGCGTGACCGTACGAGTGTTTTTGCAGGTGCCGAATGGCCAGGACCAAATCGTTATGCGCAGGTCAGCGGAGTGGTTCAACCCGGAGAAACCTACAAGTTTGTCTTTACAATGCATGCGCCGCTGCAAACGGGCGTTTACGATGAGCATTTCGGGTTAGTGCAAGAAGGCGTGACGTGGTTCGGTGATGCGGGGCAAGGCGGCCCGCCCGATGCGCAGCTCGAGGGGCTTTTCGAGGTACTTCCGAATCCCACCACGGGAACGGGCGGCGCAGGTGGCGCAGGTGTGGGTGGCGTAGGCGTGGGTGGTGCAGGAGTGGGCGGTGTGGGAGCGAGCGAAGTGGTAGGCGCCGGTGGATCCGGAGGCGAAGTTGGCAATGAGGAATTGCCCACGCATGATGTGAGCGCGCAATGTACGTGTGACATGCGCACGGTCGATGGTGGAAGTTCGGCCAAGTTTGTTGTGGCGCTTGCGGTCCTGGGGCTCGCGAGGCGTCGGCGTCGCGAGTAAAACGCAAAATTTCGCGAAATTTTCCGACGTAAAATGGGCGGACATATTCTGTCCGGGCCCAGAGAATTGGCACTCGACGTTCGCGTCCAACGTGGCAATGTTGGCATCGCTCGACGTTGCTGATCGTGGTGCCTGCTGAAGTTTGGGCAGGGCTTTGGCATGTCGGGCGTTTACCGAAATGCGGATTGCTGCTTCGGGCGGGGCCGTATTTTGTTTTCACCAAGGAGACTGCGTTGCTGCACGCCAATTTCGCAATGGACTCGATTTCGCACTCGCTGCAAGCATTTTTGATGATTGCGGGCGGGATCATCGGTTTGCTGGCGGCGTTTTCGCTGGTCGATTCTTCGGCCGCCGATTCTGCGCCATCGGCAGAGAATCGTGTGCAATCAGGATCGCATGCTCCGGCTGAACGTGGAGCGCCTGGGCGGCGATTCTGATTCGTCGAATCCGAGCCTGATTTGGACCTTCGCTTCGCGCGCTAACAAGCGCGCTTCGCGAATCTTTGTTTTCGATGGGGGCTCGCAGGCTGCTCCTTGAGTCTTTTGGGCTGCGCCCAAAAGACGAGCAGGCTGCTCTGCCCCCATACCCCCGAATTTGTCCATACTCGCATGGGACAACCCCTTACGGACGAACGTTGTTGCGCAATGACTCGAGCGCTGTTTCGTATTCTTGGCGCATGCGGCTGACGAGTGTCGCAATGCTCGGGGCGTCGTGGATATTTCCGACGCCTTGTCCAGCGCTCCAAATATCGCGCCAGGCTTTTGCGGCGGAATTGCCGCCCGAACCAAAATTCATCGTCGATTTGTCGGCCGAAGGCAGATTGTCCGGGTCCAGGCCATTGGCAGCAATGGCTGGTTTCAGGTAATTGCCGTGAACGCCAGTGAAGAGAGATGAATACACGATGTCCTTGGCGCTCGTGTCAATGAGCATTTGTTTGTAACCGGGCAAAGCGTGAGCTTCTTCGGTGGCAATGAATCGCGTTCCGATGTAGGCCAAATCGGCGCCCATTGCTTGCGCCGCAAGAACGTGGGCTCCGCTGGTCATACTTCCGGCAAGACAAATCGTGCCCGAATAAAAACGACGCACCTCGGTCACCAATGCAAAAGGACTGAGCGTGCCCGCATGCCCGCCGGCTCCTGCGCAGACGAGAATCAATCCATCAACGCCTTCTTCGAGCGCTTTTTCTGCGTGACGCACATTGATGACGTCGTGGAGCACGATTCCCCCGTACGCATGGACGGCTTTTACGATTTCAGCCGGTGGACGTAGGCTCGTGATGATGATCGGCACCTGATGCTCGATACAAATCTGCATATCGTGTTCGAGCCGATCATTGGACTTGTGCGCAATTTGATTCACTGCAAAAGGAGCCACGGGAAGCGTGGGATTTTCGGCTTGATATGCTGCCAGCTCTTTCTTTATGCGCCCAATCCATTCCGTCAGTTGTTCTTTGGGGCGCGCATTGAGGGCCGGAAAAGAACCGATGATCCCCGCTTTGCACTGGGCAATCACGAGCTCGGGGCCGGAGACGATGAACATTGGCGCCCCGATGACCGGAAGCGAAAGGTGACCTTCGACGAGCTTGGGCAGCGACATGACAGCATCCTTTGGAAAACGATGTTGTTTGGTCATTAGCCCGGAAGAATGGCCCCGTCAATCCATGATTTTGCTGGAAAGTTCTTTCGTCTCGCGCATCTCCGTCGGGAATGCAGCGATTGGCAAGTTCGTTGTGGAGGCAACCGGTCGTCGTTTGCGACGGATCTCGCCGGTGTGAAAAAAAGATGCGTTAAAAATTTGGCCCCGTGTCGACCGCCGAGTTAACGCGGGAGTGAAGCTCGAATCAGACTCGCGACCGGGATGGGTTTGTCCTGACGGCCGTGGTGTGAGGTTCGCCGTTTCGGCGACTCGTAATGCAGGTTTTACGATTCGCACTGGTTTCGACGGAGGAGTCATGTCAGGTCAAACGTCCATCATCGTAGTCAGCGCTCTTGTGGCTGGTTTTGCGCTGGGTTGTGGTTCGGATCCAGTCGCAACGCCGAATACGGCCGCGACGGCTGCTGCATCCGATGCAGCGGCAACGAACTCGAAACCCACACTCGTCGCGGTGCAGGGTGCAGACCAAGACAAACCCAGGCCCAAGTACGATTCGACATCACCCACATTTGGCGTCGTGCATATCGAAGACCGCATTCTCAAAGCTTGCGGGGACCTTCCGACGATGCATTTCGCATTTGACTCCGCAGATATCGATCCTGCGGCATCCACGGCCCTGAACGCGCTCGCGCGTTGTTTCACGACCGGAGCGCTCGCGGGCCATGGAATGAAATTGATTGGTCACGCCGATATGCGCGGAGAAACCGAATACAACTTCGGTCTGGGCCAAAAGCGAGCCGGAAGTGTGGCCGAGTTTTTGGCGAAAAAGGGGCTCGAGTCCGAACGTGTATCGACCTCGTCACGTGGCGAAATCGAAGCGAATGGCGCCGATGAAGACGGCTGGGCGCAAGATCGTTACGTCGAAGTATTGCTTGCCGATTGAGGAGAAACGTTCATGAGCGACATGGCTCTCGGCGCAAGTGCGCCCATTCGGCTTGATCCGATTTCGCTAATCTTGCATTCGTCGGGTCCAGTATTCGTCGTCGTGTGGTTGCTCGTCGCCGCGGCGGCGCTCGTTTGGATCATTGCGCTGCTCAAATGGTTGCAGCTCGGTCGATTGGGGCGCGCAGAAAAACGATTTCAACGCGAGGCGGAACATGCTCGCGACGCGGAGACCTTGTTTGCTGCGGCGAGTCGTTATGCGGATGCACCGGGAGCGCATGTCGTTTTGGAGCTCGGTAAACGCGCGGGTAGTCCAAAATTGCTCGATTCAGTGGCCAAACGAGCGCTCGTCGATCAAGAAGAACGCGCCGGTTCGTTGATGAATTCGCTGTCGACCATTGCATCGGCGTCGCCGTTCGTGGGGCTGTTTGGCACGGTGTATGGCATCATGGATGCCTTCTTGCGTATTGGTCAGGCGAAAAGCGCGAGTTTGCCGGTCGTTGCGCCAGCCATTGGCGAAGCATTGATTGCCACGGCCATTGGTTTGGCGGCGGCAATTCCCGCTGTCGTTGCCTACAATTCGCTCAACAAACGAATCGACGGCCTCATGGCCTCGATCGAAGCCGCAAGCAATGGCTGGGTGGCGCTCGTTTCCGAAGTGCCCGCAGCAGTGCAACGGGCGACCAAGGCTTGATCGCATAACGACGGAAAGGATGGTTCGCCCATGGGCATGGCGACTGGTTCTCGACAAAGGCGTGGACGAGGGTTTGGCGATATAAACGTGACGCCGCTCGTCGATGTCATGCTCGTATTGCTCGTCGTGTTCATGGTCACGGCGCCATTGCTTTCGACAGGATTGCGTGTCGAATTGCCCAACGTCGACGCAACCGACGCTCCAGTGAAAGACACGAAGCTCGTCGTCACCGTCACGAAGGAAGAAAAAGTGTTTTTCGGGGAAGATGACGTGACCGCGAGCATCGAAGGGGTGCTGGCGACGAACCCCCGCATTCAAAAAGAAAAAGAAATCTACATTCGCGCGGACAAGAATGCGCGTTATGCAGCGGTCGCGCGGGTCGTTGCAGCTGCGCGCGCGGCCGGGGTGCTCGGGCTCAATCTGCTCGTCGAGCCGGAACCCGAGGAGGGCACGAATTGAGCTCGACTGGGTCCAAAAACGAAAGAAACCTGAACGTTCCGCCGGCGCCTGTAGTTCAGGAAAAACCACTTCGCAATTTCCATACCGCGGAGATCATTTTTGCGATCGTGGTCGCGGCCAATGTCTTGGCGGGCTCGGTTTTGCTCCTCCGTTTGTCGAACCTGCACAAACCGGCGGCCATTGCGGAAGTCGATACTGGCGTGAGCATTCCCGTCAAAGTCGTTCCCGTGCTCGACCTCGATGCTCCGACCTTGAAGCTCGGGGGCAAACGAGATCATGCCAAATTGCCCGATCGGTGGCTCAGGCCGAAAGTAAAAAGGCGCGCCAAACGCGAATCCTTCGTTTCGACAAAAGCCGAGAAAACCGAAGAAGCGGCGCCGCCGAAAGAAATCGAAGTCGCCAAAGCCGCGACGCCTCCTCCTTCGCCAGAAACCGAAATGGCGAAAGAAGTCGAAACGCCAGTCGAAGTTCCCAAAGAGGAAACACCGCCGGCGAATGTCGACGTAAAAGGTCACGAAGACGGATCCAAAGACGGCAAAGAAATGGATCCCCTGAAAGCCCGGGCTGTCGATTTGTACCGCGAAAAGATTCGTGGTTGGTTCAGTCGGCGATTTCGAGTTTCAGGGTCGGGTTTGTCCAAGGAAGAAATCGTCAAGTTTCGCGTGCCCGCGACCGTGACGCTTTCCAATGGTCGCGCCGTGGCCGATTTCTCCATCGTACCTTCTGGCCAAGCAGCATTCGATGCAGCGGCGCGCAAAGCTTTGGAGAGCGCCAAAGGCGACGAAATACCTCCGCCACCCGAAAATTATCCCGATATCGCGCAAACACAGATTTCGCTCACGTTCACCTGTACCCCGGAAAGATGCGATTGATGAACCGCTCGCTCGCGTTCACTTTGTTTTCGAGTTTGACCCTCGTGGGCCTCCCCGGGCCCGTTTGGGCTGACGAACCCGCGAGCACCGAACCTCCGCGTCCCGAAGATTTGTTGGGAAATATCGTGGTCGTCGCGGGCGCAACCCGTCCTTTGCCGCGCATTGCGGTGTTGCCTTCGTCGAGCTTCGATGAAGAAGACGTGCTTTTGCGCAATGTTGCCCGGCGCGATTTGGACTTGTCGGGTGAGTTCGAGTTGTTATCGGACGACGAAGTGCCAGACACGTACAGCTCGGCGGATTCCTTGGAGCTGGCGCCATGGACGCGCAAAAAAGTGGAAGCGCTGGTCGAAGTGCGCGCGGCGCCTCTGGACGGCGGCGACAAAATCGCCTTGCGAGGACGGGTTTTCCTGGTTCATCATGGCGCAACGGCCGTTTTCGACAAACGGTTTGTCGTGTCGAAAAATTCGTTTCGCGTCGAAGCGCATCGTTTGTCGGATCTGATCATTGGCGCGCTCACGGGCACGAATGGGAGTTTCGCGAGCCATATGGCCTTCGTGTCGAATGTGAGCAGCTTGCGGCAAGTGTTCACCATCGACGCCGACGGTCACGATGTGCGACCTATTTCGGCATCGGACGAAATTGCATTATCACCGGCGTTCGGGAAAAATGAAGAATTGTACTTCACCACGAGTCGTGACAAGCATGAATACAAGATTCGCAATGCCGCAGGAACCATTCTGGATTTGCCGGTCAAAGGTTCCGTGTATGGGCTCGCATTTTCCAAGGACCGGTCCCGCGTGGCCGTGTCGATTGGTGTCGGAACCACGATCCGGCTTTTCACAGGCCCGGATTTTACGAAATTGGAGCCGGCGAGTGAAATTGGGATGGCCCTTCGCCCTTCGTTTTCGCCCTCGGGAAAACTAGGATTTTCAGGCGAAGGCCATTGGGGACAACGTATCTACGTCGATGGTAAACCTATCTCGCCGGATGGTTTGTTCGCTTCATCGCCAACTTTTTGCAATCATCCTGATGGCATTCGGGTCGTTTATGCGGTAGGAGTTGGAAAAGACACGGATCTCGTGTCAACGGATGAACGTGGTGGAGGTATGATTCGACTCACGCAAGGTCAAGGGCGAAATGGTTATCCGGCATGCAGTCCCGATGGGCGGCTTTTGGCGTTTTTCTCGACGCGCACGTCGGGTGAGGGGCCTGGGCTTTACGTGATGCGCCTCGATGGTGGACGGGCAAAACGAATATCGACGCTGCTTGGAGATTCACTTCGGTGGGAGCCGCTGCCAAGAGGGCAAGCGGTTGAAGTGAAGAATTAAATCGGTCATGAATGGTTTGGTTCCACCCGAAGGAACGACTGAACGTTGGGCTCATGATTATGTGACGAGTGATTTGCTCGTGCACAAATTGGCGCCACCGGAATTGCCCAAGGTATGGGAAGACAAACCTCCTGTTCGCCGCCTGGAAAACCCCGGTCGACCGAGTGGATTACGCGTCGTCGTGCGGGCCCCGAAAGCGCCAGGTCCTGATGCGATTCGTGATCCGGCGCGTCGTGCGGAGCTCGTGCACACGTTTTTGCATCACGAATTGCAAGCGGCAGAATTGATGTGTTGGGCGCTGCTCGCTTTTCCGGAAGCTCCGCGGGCCTTCAAACGAGGGCTTTTGCGCATTACGCACGACGAGATTCGGCACATGAACATGTACCTCGAGTACATGAAGACGCTGGGTCATTCTTTTGGTGAGACTAACACTTGTTTAAAATGAAGTACTTCAGTTCCAGCTTGTCTTAAATGATAAAGAGTTGACTTCTCCTGAATGAACACGAAAAGTGAAGGATCAAAACTATCTTGAATTCAACAGATTAAAAG
>DAOMZH010000481.1:0-8126 GCA_035437985.1 Polyangium sp. (in: bacteria)
GAATAGTTCGTTATAACGAACCTCTTCGACGATCCCGCTCGCCGCGCGCATTTCTTCTTCGAGTTTGTCGAGGAGCCGCGAACGCACGAGGTCCCGAAACTGTTTGTGGTCGTGATATCCGCCGGCAAGAGCTCGTTCCTTGAGCCAATCGAATTCAGCGGTTCGTTTGCAAAGTTCGTCGAGCTCGAGCATCACGGCAAACGGAGACAAACAGGCCGAATCGCGAGCTTGCGCCGCATCGAGGAGCAACACCCGCATCTCGCGCGGAGACACCCCCGAACGCCCTTCGAAATCGAGTGACGCGTCCGTCTCGTGATAGATCGCGCGCACATTCGCCCGCAGCAGCTTCTGTGCATCGCCATCGAGTCGCTCAGGTGCTTGCCCGGTCGCGTAGATGTCGAGCTTCTCCACCGCCGTCAACGACGACACGATGGTCGCCAAAGCATCCGCATACCGTCGAGCATCGGGTTGATGCATGCGCGTCAGGACTGCGAACTGCGCCGCCACAGTCGTTGCATGCGGGGCCACGTGCCGCCGGACAAACGGGACGATCTGCGCGTCGTAAATTCGCTTCTCGTCAATCCAGTTGCGCAGATACGGCGCCTTCAAGAGTTCGAATCGACCTCGAAAACTCGGGAACTCTGGATGCTCGCGAAACGCGTTCAAATGCACGTCGTTCGAACTGCCAATCATCACGACGTTCGTCTGAATGGTTTGTTGCGGCAAACTCACTTCGCCAGTTTCGAGCGTGAGCTGCAAGTAACGGAACGCGTCGAGGGGGCGTTTGAGCAAGTCGCTGAACTCGAGTACGCCACCGGCTGCTTCTACAATTTCGCCATGCGCCTCGAACAACGTGCGTGCTTGCAACGCTGTCGGCAACGCGGCCAGCGAACGATCCGCCGTGATTTGCCGCTCTCCTGCATCGACACTCAGCTCGGGTCCAATCGTCACGGCACCGGTTCGATATCGCCGCGAGATGAACCAACGCTCGCCTTGCACATGGCGCAACACCCCGGCAAAAGATCCGGCATACGAGGTCAAAAGCGCTTCGACGATCTGTTGATTCTTGTGCGCGAGTTTGCCGCTCATGAGCCAATCAGGCGGCGGCTCGGTCACTCCTGCGGAAGCGTAGAGTTTCTGCACGAGCTCCCGGCGTTCGGGAATCGGCAAGAGGAACAACGGATGATCACGGAGCTCGATGACGAGACGCGCATCGATTTGGGAATCGTCGAGATGGGCAAAGGTCGCGTTTGGCGAGACAACCTCTTCCCCGCCAAACCCGATGGATCCTCGTGTCGTCTTGCGGGTGGGAAAAACCCAGTGGAAGCGATAGAGCGCGCCTTCGTCGAGCGTCGAGTAGTGTTCGAGTCCGCGGAGGATGCACGAAGCAACGGTGCTTTTGGCCGAACCATTGGGTCCGTGCATCAAGATGAGCCGGTTGGCGCGCCCTTCCTGCACGAAGTTGCAGAGCACGCGGTAGATCTCGCCTTGGAGTTCTTCATGACCAACCAACGCCGCGTCTCGTCCATGAAACGCGGGAGGTTTGGGATCGTTATCCGTGCGTGTGGAGTCGGGTTCCCAGGGCAAATCGAAGAGCCGATGACGAACGGTTTCGCCGCACGGCGTTTTCACCGGATAGGTGCCGAAATGATCGAACATGTCGCGCACGTAGCGCGTGGCGTCGCGACCGTGGCGCACAGGGTCGGCCGCAAATAGCTCGAGATATTCTTGGAACGACAGCAGCCGCCGGCCTGCTTGAAACCGGCGCTGAATAGCCGAGGTGATGTCTGACAGCTCCGCGAATGCGAGCGACCTACGAGCTCCTTCGTTGTCCTTCACCTTGGGAGCTTAGCCCAAGGGTCACTTCGCTTCGACGTCGACCTCGAGGTCGAGCTTCTCCATCACGCAATTCGCTGAACTGCACACACTCAACGACAGCCGGCCTCCAATCCCATATTTGCCCGCCTTGGACACGACGAAGGGCAGCTGAAACGTCGCGGTCGATTCGGTGAACTTCCCATCGGCTTTTGCAAGGAGCGTCTTGGGGTAAGTCACTCCTGCTGGAGCGGGGTCTGGCGTGACGAACTTGTGCGAATAGGCCGTGTTGATGTGATACGGAGCCTTTGCGGTCAGGACGATCTCGACGACACCTTCTTTGCCCGGCGTGTATGTCCCGACCGGCTTTATTTCGGCGACGTAGGATTCTGTTTCGGCCTTTGCCGTCAACGCTGCAATTTGATTTGTCTCGACAACCGACTCCCGACCTGCGGCCACGCTCTGTCCCGGCTCCAATGCCATGCCCAAAACCACGGCGGCCAGAGAGGCAAAACATGTAAACGTCACAGCGGAAGGTTGTCGCAAAGACTCGATGTTCATTGACCGGCCAGATAACACGACCCACCGCCGATGACCACGACCTCGTCATTCAGCCGCAAAGAGTGAGCACGAGTTCGACTGCCTCAACGGCGAATGGCGAACGCGAGCAACATCCCCATCAAGAACACGCCCAGCAACAGGACAGGCATGAGCCACGATCGCCCCGTCGGAAGCGGCGCAGCAACGAGTTCCGCGGGCGCAGGATCGGCAACCTTCATCGGTGCAGGTTCAGACGCCTTTTGGGCTGCGGATGGCGGTGGAGTTTCGGCCGACGGATCAGGCGACTCCACTTTCACCGCGGCGAATTCAGCCTCGAACGCGGCATCGAGCGCCGAATAATCTTCCTCTTTTTCTTCTTCGGGCTCCGGAACGACACGAGCGATTCGCGCAATCCGCAACTGCTCACGCAGCTCCGCTTCAGGCATGTTCGCCCAATCTTCGTAGCCGCCTTCGAGGCCGTACACATGCCCGATGCGATCGACGAGTTCCCCAACCGACGCGATACGTTTCGAGGGCAGCTTTGCGAGCGCGTCGTCCATCACCTTGTCGAGAGCGCGCGGCACGCCTTGCGCTTTTCCCACGTCGCTCGGCAAGCGATGCGGCCGGGTGATGATGCTGTGCAAGATCTCGCCGTCGCCGACGCCTTCAAACGGAACTTTTCCCGTGAGCGCTTCATACGCCATCGCCGCAACAGACCAAACGTCAGCGCGATGATCGAGCTCGGCAGACCCCTGCGCTTGTTCAGGAGACATGTAGAACGGCGAGCCGATCGTCGTGCCCACGATGGTGATTCGTTTGGCCCCCAAGGAATTGTCGCGAAGGCTTCCAAAATCGAGGATCTTGACGAAGTCGCCGTCGCGACTGGCGCTGAGAAAAATGTTGTCGGGTTTGAGGTCGCGATGCACCAGCTCGAGTTCGTGCGCGACCTTCAGGCCCTTGGCGAGTTGCGCGAGCATACGTACGACGCGCTCGGGAGGCAAAACGCGCTGGCGCTTGAGCAACTGGCGTAAAGCTTCGCCCTCCAAGTACTCCATCGCGAGCACGCGGTTGCCGTCGGGATCGAGTTCGAACGCGTAGATCTCGACGACGTGTTGGTGAGCGATACGTGCGCTGATTTCGAATTCGCGATGAAATCGCGCGAGAGCAATTTGATCTTCGGCGATGCGGGTGTGCAGGACCTTCAGCGCGACGATGCGTTTGCGGACGTGATCGAGAGCTTGATAGACGCGACCCATCGCTCCATCGGCGACGATCCGCCAAATCTCATAACGGCCATAACAAACGAATGTGCCGACACGTGGGTCGTCAGGATCGGGTTCTGCGCGAAGTGTCTCGGTGCTCTCGATGGTTTGTCCCTCAATAGGACAAACACTTGCGTCGTCGAGATAGAGCCGATGACACTTCGCACAACCCTTCACGTGGAGACTCCGACGTCACGCACGCGGTGACGCTTCATCGGCATCGACGACGCGAACAGGTGCGGGCGTGTAGTAGATGATCCGCTTGCAGTGCGGGCACTGGTCGAACTGAGATTGCGGGACCAAGTTGCGAAACATCATCGGCGGGAGTGTCATGTGACAGGCGAGGCATGTGCCGTCGTGTGTCGCGGCGATCGCCGCCGGACGTTGCACGCGGATGCGTTCGTAACGACGGTAGAGCGCGATCGGAAGCTTTTTCACGGCCTCCTCGCGGTCCTTCAAACGCGCCGCTCGGAATGCTTCGAGTTCGCCGAGTTGACGAACAGCGCCTTCTTCGGAGCCTTCCATCTTTTGCATCACGGCCAAGAGTTTGTTCTCGGTCGCTTCGATGGACTTCTTTGCGCCTTCGAGGGCGTGCGTGAGTTTTTCGAGGTCGTCTTCTCGATCGCGATGGAGTTTCCGAAGCTCTTCGATTTCGCGTTGAGCTGCGTTCGTCTCCTTCTCGTTTCTCGATCGTTGAAGTTTTTCTCTCGAACGTTCGATCTGCTGCGTCATCTGGCGAGTCTCGACCGACAAGTCGCTGCGAGTTCTCTCCATTTGCGCGAGCATCTCGCGGTCGGCTTTGAGACGTGCGTCGTGCTCTTTGGCTTCGCCGCGCATCCCCTCCAAGCTCCCCCGCTGTTTCCCGATCTGTTCCTCTGCGCGCCGAATGTCGGCATCAATGGCAGCAAGCGCTTCGAGCGAAGGGATCTGATCGCGAATACTCACGTGTGTGTTCTGCTCCTTGCGCCGGAGAAAAAGGGTAGGCCCACCTGGACTCGAACCAGGAACAGCCCGGTTATGAGCCGGGGGCTCTGACCAATTGAGCTATAGGCCCGTACTGGGGTGGCCGGCGCACCCCGTGTTGCTCGAACGCAGACGACGGTGGAACGCCACGAGCGCCCTCCGCCGAAGACTTCTCGTTGCCCGTTCGAACGCAACGAGAAGCGACGGGCTGGCATGCGGATCCCTGAGGATCGAGTTCGATGGTTACCGAAACAGAAACCAGCCACCGCGAGACAAACTAGTCCATCCGCGACGAAGTGGGAAGAGAAGTGCGATGTTACGCGCGGCCTTGGTGAACATCGACGGAAATACTAGGGGATTTCGCGCATGGTCACTGGGGCTTGTCGGGGCTCTTCGTTTTCTTCGGCAGGTCCATCCGCCCGACTTTGGGCCGATGCGCATCCGGAGCCGCAACGACACGCGCTCCACGCTGCGCATCCGAGCAACATCGAAAACCACGCTGCGGCGACGTGAATGATTCGGGGATCGTCGAATCGATCGGGCGACATCGCGCTCGACCCGGCCCCCAATCATCTCCTTTCAACGATGAACGAAATGGCGGTTCGGCCTTTTTTCCCTGCGGATTGTCCACCCATTCATCCACGTTGCCCGTCATGTCGTACACGCCAAAAGGGCTCACGCATCGCGGCATCGAGCCCGATTTGACTCGCTTGTCGATCCGCTCGACCTCCGTGCCCACGCGATCGGGTCGCGACAACGCATCCGCATCGGGCGCTTCTTCGTCGCGATCGATGTTGCACGCAGTTCGATCTCGTTCAGCGCCGTAAGGATAGGGCCACATCCCTGGGCCTTCACAGGCGAATTCCCACTCCTCGACTGTGCACAGTCGCTTGCCCTCGACCTGACATGCCCGCATCGCGTCGTTCCAATCCGCCATCACCACCGGCTTGACGCCTTGCAGATTCGGATACTCGTACATGTCGATGCAGAAGCGCCGAAACTCGAGGCGTCCTTCGCAAATCACTTGGGGACCAAACTGTTCGCAGACGTCTTGGACACCATCACGCGCGCGATCGCATTTGTGCCCGACGAATGGACAGTAGATGCCATCAACCAGCACCATGCCTTTCGAACACATGGTCACGCTTTCAGGATTGACCTGAACATACGTAGGTGGCGGAGCGGCAGCCGTTGCGCTGGCAGACGCATGGGCGAACGCACCTGTCGACGCAGATGGAATCGCCGAGGGCAAAAGCACGAAGACCGGCGCTGCTGATTGTGTCGGCACCAGCGTGGGTTCTCCCTTTTTTCGCGAGGTCAAGAGCGCCGCCCCCACACCGAGTGAAAGTGCGAGCACGAGCGGAAAAACGATCGTCGAACGAGCGTTCATTCTTCCTCGCGCGGTGCATCGTCGGTTTTGCGTTCGTGTTCCTCGACAAACGGCCTGGGCGGAGCGACGAAGACCCCGTCCTGCGTATCCGCGCAGCAACGAAACCCAACTTGGTAAAACATGAAGGTTGGTCCGTGCGAACTCGTCGTGAGGCGACACGTGTTGCGCACAGGTCCCCAATAACCGCCGTTGAGGGTCGAGATCTTGTCGGTGCCCGGATCATCTGCCCCGTTGTCCGTCCATTCATCGACGTTGCCCGTGAGATCGTAGACGCCGAAAGAACTGACGCAGTTTGGATGGGAACCAATGGCATCAGCTTGCCAAAGCCGAGCGATTTCTTCATCACGCGTACGCGGGTCCGTGAGCGCGTTGATGTCCGCTTCGACGACGCCGCGATCGATATTGCAAGGACTCGGCTGGCGGACAAACCCCCACGGATAAGGCAAACGCTTCGGTCCCTCGCACGCGAGGATCCATTCCGAACGTCGGCACAAGCGTTTACCCACGTCTTGGCACAATGCTTTGGCCTCGTACCAACTGACGAAGACCGTAGGCTGCTCGCCGATCTTGTTGGGCCACTCGTGCTTGTCGATGCAGTACCGGCGGTGATCGACTTGCCCGAGACAAACCTCGCCGCGATGATATTCAGGACAGCCATGACCAATGCCGCCAGCTCGTTTTAGGCAGCGATAGGCAAGTCCCGGACAAAACGAGCCATCGACGAGAGCCATATCCGCGGGACATGCCGCGGATGCATCAGCAGCATCCACGACGTCTGATGCATCAACGGAAGCATCGAGCGACACAGCGGGCACCACATTCGAGGTTGGCGGGACAGGACTGGCAGACGTTTTCCCCGACGCACCCGCGTCAGTGGTATCCCCAGTTTCCACCCGACGCGGCGCGCACCCTGCCGTAAGAACCGCGAAAACCCACAGGCTCACGGCAAATTTGCATCGGACTCTCGTTGACCGTTTGCCCACGTCTTCGGCCTGCTCGGCACTCGCGAGCCGCTCTCACTGCTCGTAGTAGACACGCCCTCGGCGATGCGGGAAAAGATTTGGACGAACCGGATTGCATCGTCTGGCACTTGGCATTCATGAGAATCGGCAAGATCCAGGACGGTTCGGAAGCCCATTCACGATCACCGTGCTAGCCCTCGCACCTCCATGAATCGTCTGGTCATTCGCGGCGCTCGACAACACAACCTCAAGAACGTCAGTTTGTCGCTGCCTCGGGATCGGTTTGTCGTCATCACCGGACCAAGCGGCTCGGGCAAATCGTCCCTCGCGTTCGACACCGTGTATGCCGAAGGGCAACGTCGTTACGTCGAATCGCTTTCTGCATACGCACGACAATTCCTCGAGCAACTAGCCAAACCGGACGTCGACTCCATCGATGGTTTGTCTCCCGCGATCGCCATCGAACAACGAGCACTCACGAAGAGCCCCCGTTCCACGGTCGGAACGGTCACGGAAATCTCGGATTACTTGCGCCTCTTGTTTGCTCGCGTCGGAACGCCGCATTGTCCGCAATGTGGTGCCCGCATCGAAGCGCAAACCGTGCAACAGATCGTGGATCGCATCTTGGGGTTTGGCGAAGGAGCTCGCGTCTCGATCCTCGCGCCCATCTGTCGCGCACGTCGTGGCGAATTGAAGCTCGAACTAGACCGTCTGCGACGTGAAGGATTCGTACGGATTCGTATCGATGGCGAAGTCATCGACCTCGGCGACGAGATCGTTCTCGATCGCCAGAAACCTCATGACCTCGATGTCGTCGTCGATCGCATCGTCGTCAAAGACGGAATCAAGAGTCGTCTGACGGACTCCGTCGAGCTGGCGTTGAAGCTCGGTGAAGGTCGTCTGCTCGTGGATCAATCGACGGACAAGGTTCGTAGCGAACCGATTTGGATGAGTGAACGATTCGCGTGCATCGCATGTGGCATTTCGTTGCCGCCGATCGAGCCGCGCATGTTTTCGTTCAACGGGCCGCACGGAGCGTGTCCAACCTGCGATGGCATCGGATTTCGAACGCGCATCGACCCGGAACGCGTCGTTCCCGATGATCGGCGCACGCTGCGGGAAGGAGCCATCGTGGCGTGGGGTCGTCGAGGTTCGCTCGCTCTCGCCACGGAAACGAGCAAGGCGGTCACCGCG
>DAOMZH010000482.1:0-8096 GCA_035437985.1 Polyangium sp. (in: bacteria)
CTCTCCGGATTTTGCAGGCATTCGACCATGATGCGCGTTCCCTGGAGTTCGGCGGTCGGGACGCGCTCCGGATCGATTTGGGCGACCGCGTGAAGCCGCTCGAAGGCCATGTGGTACGCGGCCAAGGCGTCTTCTCGCCTTCCAGCTTCGAGCATGACGATGCCCAGCGCTTTGAAGCTCCAAGCGAGTTCGACGAGGAACAGCTCAGGGTTTTTCTCGGCCAAAGCATTAAATGCGTCGAGAGCTTCCAGCGTGAAAAACCGCGCTGCCGCTTGTTGTCCCAGGGCTTGCGCGACCTCGGCCAAATCGCGCGCTCTGAATGCGAACCGCGGTAAATACTCTTCTGGTTGCGAGCTGGCGAGCTGCCGGAGAAAAACTACAGATTCGCTGAGCGAAGCGAATTCCTCTGCGGGCATTTGACACAACCCCTGCGAGATCCCGAGGTTATGGAGGTGCATGGCGAGGAGGGGCCGCATCTCGGGACGTTCCGTTGCGAGCTTCCGGGTCAATTCGGCGGCTTCTCGGAATGCGGCGGCCGCGGCCTCGTGTTGTTCCAGGCGGCTTGCTGCGACGCCCAGTTGTCCGAGGCAATCGGCGAGTTGATGCAGGTACGTTTCTGGCTCTGCTGCAGCGAGCACGCGAAGCTGCTCGACCGTGGCCGCCATGGTGTCGCGTGCTTCTTGGTGGCTATCGCTGGTGTTTTTTGGGTCCACGCGTAATCCTCGGGGCCGTCACATTCATGTTGCCTTCGCTCATAGTCCGTACAAGCGTGCACCGCCGCGGGTCAACGGAAATCGTCTTCGAAGGGTCTTCCCTATTGCACCTTGTTTGGAGTACCGTGCGCCAATCCTCATGTCGCAAAAACCCGATGCCGATACAGCCACGCACCGTCCCGATGCCAATCGTATTGCGCTACGCGGGATAAAGGCTGTGTTCGATGCCGCTGCGCCAATGAACCTCACGGTCGAGGGCGCGCCGGTGGAAGTGCGCGTGGAGCGATTGCCGCCGGCACGTTGGCCCGTTCAGGGACTCGCTGGGCTCAATGAATCAGTCGATGGGCCATTGCCACAATCCGTGCGCGCGCGGTGTACATGGGCGGGGGGGAGCACCGAATTGTTATTCAGTTTGGCTTGGTGGCCCAAAGGAAGTAGTTATCGAGATTTGGTCGGAATTCGGACGACGGTTGCGACAACGGGACAGGAAATCGGGTGGATCACGGTGCCTCTGCCTATTCGCGGACAGCCCGACGGCGAAAATGCCCGAATCACGGCGACGTTTTCTCCATTCAAGCGCGAAGGCGAAAACGCAGACGAGGTCCTGACACGTATTGCATATCCGCTCCAAGCTGCCGTGGATCGAGCCAAGTTGCCGCGAACTTCGCCATGGGTTGTCGAAGCATTCTCGGTTCGGCTACCGAGCGGTGATGTCGAACCATCCGCGCATGAAGGATTCAGGCGGCTTTTGCATCTCGCATTGCTGAAATTGCCATTTTTCGTGCGTGGTGATCAAGGGGGCGTCGTTGGTAAACCGCCCTTCGATATCGAGAAAGTGAAGAGCAACAGCTCCAACCCGACGGACATGAATCGATTGTCCAATTCCGGGACAATATCAACACCTCGTCCGCCAGATACCCGCAAAGATGGCATTCGACCACTGCCAGGCGGAGTTCGGCAATACAAACAAACCCTCGAAGAGTTGCTCGAAGAATTGCAAGGGGGTCCACTTTCAGAAGAAGCCTTCAATGCGATTTTCATGAATCGCTACGACGTTACCGGGGAAAAGGCGCGAAGCGGATACATCAATCACCTGTTGTATCTTGGATTTGCGCACGTTCGCGACAAGCAATTTTCACTCACTGCTGAGGGTGAAAGTTATCTCGTCTCGCGCCAACCCAGAGATTTATTCAATCGGCTTCATGCGGTATACACGGGGTTGCTCGAATTGCTCGTCATCATCAAATCGCTGCGACGGGCGGGAACTGCTGCGCTTCGCGATTTGCTTCCGGCGTTGATTGGCAAGACTTGGAAAACCGATAATCAAATTTCGTTTCGCCGAAACTGGCTCTTGTCGTTGGGAGCGACCGATAGGCACGACGACGGCGACGAGCTCACGAATTTTGGACGAGAGCTACTTCGCGAGCATGCCGAAGATGTCACGACGATTCAAGCGCGGCTCGACGAAATCATGGCTCCGCGGGGTTCGGTCAGCAATACGAATGAATCTGGGCATGAAGACGACGATGACGATGACCTCATCGAGGTCGATAACAAGAATACGATTACAGCGGCGGCAGTCGTCCCGTCTGCGTGGGATAACCCGACACTCGATTTGACCCCCAAAGCTGCGGCATCGTTTACCCAGCACCTCGAATTGCCAAGCGGAATCCTGGACCAAACCTGTGCCGCGTTATCTGCGGGAAAACACATTCTTTTCGTTGGGCCGCCTGGAACAGGAAAAACCGAAATGGCCAAAGCGCTGGCCAAAGCCGCTGCAAGTGACGGGTATTGCGCAGGTTCGTTCATGGCCACGGCGTCCGCAGATTGGACGACGTTCGACACCGTGGGTGGATATGCATTGCAAAAAGACAATACGCTCGCCTTCCGACCGGGCGTTTTTCTGCGGGCTATCGAACGATATCAATGGCTCGTGATTGACGAATTGAATCGGGCGGACGTCGACCGCGCATTTGGTGAATTGATGACGGTCCTCTCCGGTCACGCTATCGATACGGCATTGCAGCGCGAGGACGGATCCATGGTGTCGATTGGTCCCGACAAAGCGCACGCCTATCGAGTGCCGCCGACATTTCGGGTTCTCGCTACGATGAATACGTGGGACAAGACGTCTTTGTTCCGCCTATCTTATGCCGTGCAGCGACGATTTGCCGTGATTCATATCGACGCACCAGGCGACGAAACCTATGCCCGCCTGCTGCAAAACCAAGCGCGTCGCGAAGGAATGAGTCCACCTTTGCCCGAAGAAGCGCTCGGGCCGCTTACTCGATTGTTCAGCGAAAACGGATTGTTAGCGCATCGTCCCATTGGCCCGGCCATTGCCATTGACATGATCCAATACATGCGCCGGCGCCAAGCTTCGGGGGACGGTTGTACGGAAGCAATGGCTATGTTCCTGTTGCCGCAACTCGAAGGATTGCCTCAAGAAGCTGCGAGCAAAGCCCTTCGTGTTTTGCTCGCGAGTTTGTCCGGTTGGACGTCGACCGAAGCGATTGGTCGATTGCGAAGAAGATACGACGAACTGTTTCCGCATTTTCGCTTTGGTGCACCGTGACGAACGACAGTTGGGAAACGTTTGTTAAGGCTCATTTTCCGGGGTATCTTCTGCCAAACGCGCGCGTCGAGCCGATTTCTGCCGACGATGCAGCTCGATTTCTCGAGCGAATCACGGGTCGCCAACACGAATTGGAATTGTTGCGAGCTGTCTCCACGCTTGCTCCTCGAATCAACGAATTACGAATCTTCGTGGCGGAATTGCTCCCGGACCTCGTGCGCCATTTACCATCTCGAACGGAGGTCATCACGCGAGATTGGCAAGGCGGTTTTCACGGTCGCCTCGACATTCCTCGTACACTCGCGCATCGCGCAATGGGCGATCCCGTGCGATTTTCGACCATAACTCGACAACGTAGTTTTGCTTTGCCCGAAAACGTGCTCGTGCGAGCCGTTGCGGAGCGATTGCTTGGGGTGCTCGTGGACCTGCGCCAGGCCAATGTGCTCGAAGAAGACGGTTGGAGTATGGAAGCGCGCGGTTGTGAAGGCGAACTGCGGCGTTTATTGGCGGCGACGGAATTGCGTAATGTGTCTTCGGAGCAAATAGCTCCTTTGCATGAACAAGCCTCACGACAAGCGGGTCACCCTGCATATCACACGGCCCTCGAATGGCATACCGTATTGCGTAATGGACTCGACGCCGACGATCCGCATACCATTGCCGAGGTTCTTGCGGCTGGAGCATTGATTCCGTTGAAGGACCACAAACGGTTCGAGATGGCGGTCGTGATCCGTTTGATTCAAGGAATATGGGCGAAACTGCAGCGTGTTGACAATGGAGGGTGGGCATTTTTTCGCTGCATCGTGCGCAAAGATCGCAAGGAAGTGGCATCGTTCGAGCACCCGAGCGGCGCGCGGGTTTGTCTTTATTATGATCAAGCGCTGCTGAATGCCGGGGCTTGCGAAGATTCGGCGCGGCATTATCTGGCGCAGCACGGTCGAATGCGTCCCGACGTCACGGTGGTTGTGGAGAATGGCGATGTAAAGCGCGCGGTGGTTGTCGAAATCAAACACTCCGATCGCCCTGATTACATTCTTGGTGGTTTGCACGAGGCCATGTTGTATCGCTGGGAATATGCGGCGCATTTGCGTGGGTGGCCCAAAGCGATTCTGGTGGCCTCGTCGCATATACCCGGTGCGCCGCGAAAAACCGACGATGTGATTGCAGTTGGGTGGAGAGAATGGGTGCCTGAGGTCGTGATCGAAGGGCTTTTGGAGGGGCTGGTGGGGTGAGCGCCACGAATCGGAGCGGCTCGAGCAATTGAGTTTGGCGGAGAAAACTCGCGGATTCGTATCGCAACGTTGGCCGTGAGCTTGGCGGCAGCGGATTGAGTCGTCATGGACGCGAAACGGAAAATTATTTTCGAGGCTGGAAGTCGATTTGTTGACGTATCAGTTGGACGAACGTCGTGTGGGAGGGACGAACTAACGACCTTCATCCTCTCGCATTGGCTGCTCCACGGGGTTCGACACCCCATCGAAGTCGGCCAATAAAGACAAACTCTTGACGAGTTGCTCCATTCGATCGGCCTGTTTTTTGAGATCGTTCGCGCGAGCAAGGAATCCGCGCGTGCACAACCGGCGCCTGACACGCTTCATTTTTTCGATTACCTGATTTGTGCGTATCAGAATTGCTTTGAGTTCCGAAGTTAATGCGCTCTGCTTCTTCCATTGCGCGTGGAGAGCGGCGACGAGCTCCGCATGCTCCTGCTTTCGCGAAAGTGCCTCTTGTTGGAGCAATTCGTCATTGGCTTGGGTGGCGGCCAACACACATTTTTCCCAATCGAGCAATTTTTGAGATTCGAGCTCAACCTCCCTGACGAGGCGCTTTTCGTCGGCAATTGCCATTGCGGTATCCTTCTTGAGCTCAATGAAATCGTTGCCCAATTCGAGAATGAACGTGTCGAGGAGGGCGATCACCGGATCCGCAGGAATCCCAAAATATTTCTCGCGAATGCGACGAAAGGCATATCCAGCAATGTCGTCTGCCAGTTCTCGTGCAGAGTGTGCCTCGTGGAGCAACGTATCCGCGCGCTCGTGTACGACGTCCAAAACATCTTGAAGCGCTTGGCGTGCATTGGGAGAGAGCATGGCGCCAGACTGGCACAACGAGTACGCAAGTGCAATCGCTGACCGCGTCGTTGCGCTTGGACTGTTTCGATTGTCTGCGTAAGCTCAATCCAATGACCGTCGGCGTCACGAATCAACGCGCGCGGCGGCATTGCATCCAATACCACGCGAATGGGAGAGAGGTCACTCGTCGCGGGCATCGGACTTCGGAGGTCGTGCACGCACGCATGAAATACCCATTGCTCGCCCGTCACCGAGCATGTAACATCCGTGCGCTTTCAACCGAACCGAGGTTTGCATGCGCTTGTCAACACGAACCATTTTTGCGGCGTTGTTCATCACTACGCTCAATGTTGCTGGATGCCCGCTTGGCCGTGGGGAGAAGAAGCTCGGCGAGGCTTGCCAATCGAACAACGAATGCGCCGACGTACACTGCAGCAACGAGTGCGCTGGACCGAATTGTGCGACGCCGGGTATTTGCACCGCGAGCTGCGCGTCCGATGCGGATTGTGCATCGAATACCGCCAAGCTGACGTGCGTTGGGGCGAGCGGCGGGAGCAAAGGCGTCTGTGGAGTCGCGGGCGCAACGAAATAGTTCGGCTCTGGCTTCGAAGCCGAGTGCGTCACGGGCATTGCCGAGTTTCTCGCCGCATCGAGCCATTTTTCGACGTGTTTCAAGAGTCGATTCGCATTGACCATTCCCACCATGCCGCAGCCCAAGAAGCGCACCCGATTTCAGTACGTTGAGTGAGGCTGACCGACGCACCGATTTGCGCAGCAGCCTGATAAACACGCTCTTAGGCCCATACGCATCGTGGTTGAGCTGCTACGCGCTGCGAGAATGGTGGGACAGACAGAGAGTTGGTATATCGACGACATGGCCGGAAGCATGTACGAGTGGACATTGGATACCGATGCCGGACTTCCTCAATACGTGATGGCGTGTGATGATTGGGCGCAATTGCTTGGTACGAGCGGTCGTCGGATCATTCGTGGTGGGAGCTGGAAGAGCTCCGAATCGTGCGCGCAATGCTACCCTCGTGCACCAGACCTTTCTACCGGCGATAGGAAATTCGCTGCCGCCGACACGGGAACGAGTGACATCGGCCTCCGCTGCGCTCGACAGCCCTAATTCGGCATTGATCGCCTTCCCAAAGCCTCGCAGCCCCGCCAAACACCGCAACAACGCCCCCGAAAAACGAGAAATGCGAAGCAATCGAACGGCTCGACGTAATGACGGTCGGAGGACAACCGTTTTTTGAAGAGATTTGCGGCCCGGCGTTTTTCTCAGAATGAAGCCTCTGCTCCGCGGCCAAGCCCCCAACGAGTGCGAACGAACGGCCCATCCGACATGCGTCCAAATCGTTCGACGTCGGTCAATGAGACCACCAAATCCCGATGTTCCTGGGGAAGCTGCGAGCGTGCATCGTGCGACATGGACGAACGGGCCCCAAGTCTATGGATGAGTGCGCTTGGGATTGGGGTGAAGGGCACCGAAGCCAACTCGTAGCTACATTTTTCAATGTTCCGCTTGCAACACGGCGCAGCCGGGAGTAGGGTCGCACGTAATTCGAGCATGCGTCCACTCTCGTCGAACGACATCGAAGCTGAATTGAGTTACGCGTATCTGCACGCTGTTGCGGGTCATGCGGGTGTGGGATGTCGGTACGCGTGTCGCCACGAGGATGGTCGGGGCATCGATGCGCAGCTCACCGCATGGGGCTCGTGGCCGGATAGCTACCGTACCGAGGTCAACCTAAACGTCCAGCTCAAGGCAACGACCGATAAGCTCACAGACGATGGTCTCCATTTTTCATACTTCATAAAAGAGTCGAAGACTTCGACTCATTATGATGACCTTCGGAGCAAGACCGTAGATATTCCGCGCATTTTGGTAGTTTTGTGTTTGCCCGAGGATTCATCAGCATGGCTCGCACACAGTGCCGACCAGTTGGTGCTCAAGCGTTGTGCATACTGGGTAAACTTGCGTGGAGCCGGACCTACGGACAACAAATCGGGCGTGACGGTAAAATTTCCCAAGACACAAGTATTTAGCCCTGATGGTCTCAAGGCCCTCATCGCTCAACTGCCCAAGACACGTCGCGACGAGGAACCATGATGCCTTGCGAATTCAACATTGATCCGGCGGATCTTCGGGACTTTGCAAAAGCCGATGGGTGGGTAATCGTTCCAGAAGCGACGCGAGATCGGCTTTTCGTCCTCAATCATCCGCAATTCGCGCCCCGTCAGCTCAGTTTTCCCATGGATACGACGGCTCCAGACTATTCCGAGGCAATTTCGCGAACGCTCGAACGATTGGCTGATATCAAATCCGTGCCCCCCGCGGTGCTTGCCGCGCGGATTGCTGCGTATCGAGAAGATCTCCTGCAGTTTTGCGTCGTGGGAGATCAGAATGGTACGTCTCTACCTCTGACTTTTGCCGGGCATATTGTTCCTGCAGCAGAGCAAGCCCTTCGCGCGTCCGCTTGTTCCGTCGTCAAGCCGCAACGGCGTCATAAAAGACTTACGCGCAGCGAAGCCAAAGACGTCGCCGATTCCGCGCGGTTTCATCATACGCGGCCCGGAAGTTTTGTCTTGCCCATCTCGTGCCCCATCTACGCCGTCGACGCGCAACCGGCGCTTTCGCCAGGCGAACAAGATGCGCCCTTCATGCGCCGCACGACAAACATGCTCGAGCGCGGAATCCAGACATTGATTCAAAGTGTCGAACAGGATACC
>DAOMZH010000483.1:0-2130 GCA_035437985.1 Polyangium sp. (in: bacteria)
CGGCCTCCTTGAAAGAGCACGCGGACGTGTACTTGCCCGAGCGACTCGCGGACGTCTGCGTGCGCGCGCGCATTGACAAGAAACCGGGCCTCATTGTGCGGGACCAGCGCAAACGCTGGGGGAGCTGCGACGCGCAGGGGACGCTACGCATCAATTGGCGGATCATCCAAGCGCCAATTCGGCTCATCGAGTACGTCTTGGCGCACGAGCTGGTGCACTTGGAGCATCCGCACCACGGGCCGGACTATTGGGCTGCGCTGGGTCGGATGATGCCGGACTACGAGGAGCGACGGAAGCGGCTGCGGGTGCTGGGGCCGGGGTTGGAGTGGTAGGGGCTACGTTGTGACGTACGGAAGGACGTCATAACGACGTACGGAAGTACGCTGCTATGTGAACGATACTGCGTATTACGTGCTGATTCGTAACTTTGCACGTACTTACGTACGTCACTTCGTGCATATGGTCACGTTACGATGAGGGTCACACGACGAGCGGGCCATCGACCCTGGCTGACTCGCCCAGAGGACGTCTCGAATCGAAACTCGTTGGGCCGGATGATGCCGGACTACGAGGAGCGTCGGAAGCGGCTACGGGTGCTCGTTCGACTCTTAAGTGACAAAACGCACGCGTAGACGTACGGAGGGACGTCGAGTGGTGAAACATGTTTCACTTGCTGGATGACTGATTTGCCGGAGTTGCTTTTACGTGGGACCAAGTCTACAGTTTCGATGAACATCACGACGTACGGAAGTACGCTACTATGTAAACGATGCTACGTATGCGTGTTGATTCGCAACTTTGCACGTACTTATGTACGTCACTTCGTGCATATGGTCACGTTAAGATGAGGGTCACACGACGAGTGGGCCATCGACCCTGGCTGACTCGCCCAGACGGGATCAGGTCCTCCGCGTTTCAGCACATCAAGAGCCTGATGCCTCGCACAGCACCTTCCGAATCGAAACTCGTTGCATGGGCATGAATCGAGAAGGAGCAATCGAGAACAGGTTTCGAGAACCGTAACGTGTTGAAATCACGTGCTGCACGCGATGCGTCAAATTCGTTCTCGCAAATCTTCATTTTTGAGAAGGAAAAGACCGCATGCCGCGCCGTTCGATTTTGTAGACTGCCTAACGTGAAAGCATGTTGGCAATGCCGGACACCGAAGAGCTGCTCATCCGGCACCACGCCCGCAACTTGTCGAACCATGAGGAAGCACTGCTGATTGCGACATCTTGCTCGTTGCCTTATACGCGTGAATTGGTTTTTCCAGATCGCCGTCGCCGAATCGCCATTCCCAGTCCCATAATGGCCATGAAGCTCGAGACCCCCGATGAAGTATCCACCGCGCCGACGATATGGCAGGTGCAGTTTTCGTTGTCGGGTATTGGGGTTTCTCCACCAGAGCCACCCATATTGAAGCCGGCTTCCCCGCCTTTGCCGGCGTCCGCTGCTCCGCTGCTGGACGAAGACGCGGCACTACCGCCATCACCCGAGCTGGAGCTGCTGGACGAAGAAGCGCCACCGCCGCCGTTACCTGAGCTAGAACTACTCGACGAAGACGACGACGAAGACGCGGCACTACCGCCATCACCCGAGCTGGAGCTGCTGGACGAAGAAGCGCCACCGCCGCCGTTACCTGAGCTAGAACTACTCGACGAAGACGACGACGAAGACGCGGCACTACCGCCATCACCCGAGCTGGAGCTGCTCGACGTTGAGCCTCCACCACCCGCCCCCGAACTACTGGAGCTCGATGATTGGCCAGTTGGTTCGCAGATGCCGTCCATGCACATTCCGCCGGGACAGCTTGTTCCGTTGGGTTTGACCGGATTGGAGCACATACCCGTGGCAGCGTTACACGCGCCGGCATCGTGACAGGCATCCAGCGGCATGCAGACCACGGGCGTGCCGCTCGTACATATACCTGACAGGCAAGAATCGATCAGTGTGCAGGCATTGCCATCCTCACAAGCAGCGCCATTGGTTTCATTTGAATAGCTGCATTGACCATTCACGGGAATGCACGTTCCGCCCACTTTGCATTGCGGTGGAGGTGGACACGTGATCGGATCCGAGCCCACGCATTGCCCAGCATGGCATGCGGACAGCTGCGTGCAGGCATTGCCG
>DAOMZH010000483.1:2230-8081 GCA_035437985.1 Polyangium sp. (in: bacteria)
ATAGGTACATTGGCCCGTTGCTGGATTGCATGTGCCAGCTTGTTTGCAGGTCGCCGGCGGCGCACACGTGACCGGATTCGAGCCCACGCATTGCCCAGCCTGACATGCCGACATCTGCGTGCAGGCATTGCCGTCGTCGCACGTGGTGCCATCGATCGCGTCCGAATAGGTACATTGGCCCGTTGCTGGATTGCATGTGCCAGCTTGTTTGCAGGTCGCCGGCGGCGCACACGTGACCGGATTCGAGCCCACGCATTGCCCAGCCTGACATGTAGACATCTGCGTGCAGGCATTGCCATCATTGCACGCAGATCCATCGGTTTCGTTTGTTACGGCACACACGCCCGTCAGCGGATCACACGCGCTGACATTGGTGCATTCGGTGTCCATCGGGCAAACGACAGGGTTGGTTCCGACGCACGTCCCGGTTTGACACGTGGACGTCTGCGTACACGCATTGCCATCGTCGCAGACGGAGCCATTGGGTTTTGCCGGATTGGTGCATATGCCGGTAGCCGTATTGCAGGTCCCCGCTACGTGACAGGAATCCGTTGCGGTACAAACGACGGGACTGCCTGTACACGTACCCGACATGCACATATCGTTCGCGGTGCAGCTATTGCCATCACTACATGGGACGGCATCGAGCGCTGAGCACGAGCCATTTGCAGATGCGCCTGCCGCCACGCTGCATCCAAGACAATCGTTGGGGTTGCCATTACCGCATGCGGTATTGCAACAGACCCCGTCGACACAGAACCCACTGAGACATTCAATCGCACCACCGCACGCCTGCCCTGCGACCAATGCGGTCATGTGCCGAGCGTGGACGCGTTGATGCCCCGAACTCAACCCAGACGTTTCCAAGCGGTCGTAGGCGACCAGCAAGTGGCCCATGCCATCTCCCGTGAGCGCCGGATTAAAATGGTTGGAACCCATGATGCTCGAGAGTTGAAGGCCCGTCGGATGCGACGCAGAGCCATCCTGCGAGACCCATGTGCCATAGATGGAACTCAAGCCAGCTTGAAGTAACCGTGTGGCTACGAAAACGCCAGGACCATGGCGAATAATGGTGGAAGAATCCGTGCCGGTGTTCGCAAAATTGAATGGCGTTGCGTCAACGAGAGCCCCATTTCCAGTAACGCGGACAGCATTGTTCCCCCCACTATTGATAACGAAAAAGTTGAGGCCATCATAAGCGACGTTCGGAGACGTCATGCTCGCTGGCAATGCGAGTCCATTTCCATCGAGCACCGACCCGGCCGGAGTAACGCGATTGAATTTCCCACTCCACACGACCATGTATCGCGTACCATCGAATGCAAGCTTGGGCCGATTCGCCGCTGTTGTCGTCCCCTCGATCACCATCCCCGTCGTTTCCAAGACGTTCATGGCCGGCGATACACGTGCGCCATAGATGTCCCAATTATTGGCCCGATAGTCTTCCCAAACCACCAGATGATATGTCCCGTCGAATTCCATAGCGGGACGCAGCTGATCGCCAGCCGCTGTGGATATGGCCACTCCCATAGGAGCCACCACCGTGCCGTCCGATTGCACGTTGGTACCGTAGATATCGTAGTTCAATCCATTCCGCTTGTCGGACCAAACGACGACCCATTCTGTGCCATTCCAATTCACCACCGGGGTGACCTGAGGCGATGTCCCAGACGCAATAACAATGCCATTGGGATCCAGTACCGTGCTATTGGTACTCAAGCGCGCTCCATAAATATCCGTGTTGCCATTCCGGGAGTCTTCCCAAACAGCCAAAATCTGGCCATTTCCCCACGCAACGGATGGGCTGGCCTGATTGTTTCCCGTCGTCGAAATCAAGAAACCATCCGCGTCGAGCACGCTTCCCGCACTATTGAGGCGGACGCCACGAATATCCGCGTTCGCGAACCTATAATCCTCGTATGCGATCAGGCAATTCGATGTGCTGCAAGCCAGCGCTGGCCGATCGGTATTAGTGGGGTAAGAAGTCGCCTGAATTCCGTTCGTGTCCACCACGATACCGGCTGGAAGTACCCGTGACGCAAAAATTTGGGTATTGGCCCCCCGAGCATCGGCCCATGCCACGACATATCGCGTACCATCGAAAGCTACATTCGGTACCGTCTGAGCGCCAACCGTCTTTGATATTTCAAGATTCGCCGGGTCCAGGATGAGTCCCGTCTGGTCGACGCGCGTTCCATAAATATCGGCATTGCCCCAGCGGCTATCACTCCAGACGACCAAGTAGTTCAAGCCATCAAACGCGACTTTGGGATCCGTCTGCGCTTGTACCGCAGTGGAAATTGGAAAACCCGTCGGATTCAGGTTCGTGCCTGCAGTCGTAATTCGTGCACCATAAATGTCCGACCCGCTGCGGTTGTCCTCCCAGACGACCAAATAGTTCGTGCCATCGAAAGCCACCGCCGGATTCCGATGAGTTGTCGCCGTTCCACAAATGTAGAATGGAGAACCAACAGATACGCCCATGCCAGTCACCCGAATACCCCAAGCTTGATCTGCACCAGTGTTGTAGACCAAAAGAAAATTGCCGCCACCTGCCGCAACTTCGGGCGCGCGCACATTCGTCACATTCGCTAAAGACGTAAGTGGTGTTACGAGTGTTCCCGCAGGGGATACGAGTCTACCGTAAAGGGATGAGTTCTGGGCCCACGTGACGAGGTAATTGGTACCATTAAAAGCGACCGAAGGTTTGCCATCCATGAGGGTTGGGTTCACGAGAATGCCACCGGGTGAGAGCAGGGCACCGGCCGGAGTGACGAAAGCACCCATGACGTCGAACTTCCCTGCAAAACGCAGATCCCTCCAAACGACGAAGTTGTTCGTCCCATCAAACGCCAAATGTGGATATGCTTGAGCGTTCGTGACACTTCCTTGCACGGGGTTATCCATGCCAAACTCCGGCAAGATGATGGGATCCAATACGGCTGGATAGGTGGATGCTTCGACGACCTCGTGAGGCACAGTCAAGACCAAGTCGCCCAAGTCGTCGCGGTAATCGACGCGCACCACCGTTTGCTTCCCCGATGCGTCAATCCACGTCGCCAAGCCATAACGAACACCGATGCCCGTCTCCGCATCGACAAAATGATGACCCCATTCCGTCTCACCCACATATTCTTCACCCGATACTCGCACTTGAATGACGAGATCTCCTTGGCCTTGCGGGCGTTGAGAAAACATGAATCGCTGATCCGCGCCATCTTCAGTATTTTCGATTTCTTCGTCAATCTCACCGCGCGGAAGGATCAAGTGCCCGTCCTCGGCAACACGCGGCTCTCCCAACGCAGATGCGTGCAAATCCGCCCCGCGGCCCCAGAATTCCGTTTCGAAATACACTGGCGCACCAATTTCCTCCGCACGCGCGCCGCTCGTCTTTGTATCCGCTGTGCCGTCCGTTCGTCCGGGTGTAATCGAAATGCCCATCGCCGAAGTGCGAACTTCATAAGAAGTGTGCCCACCGGAAAATTCACCCGCTTCGTCCGCTCGAAATGAAAAATGTACGCGCCTCATCACACCAGCCAAATCCAAGGGCGCCGATATTCGCGGCCCACCACGGGGAAGATCAACGGGCAACGTCGTTACACTATCGCTCCGTGCCAAATATTGTCCTTCCCCACTCTCCACGGAACGATCGCCACATGATGCTCCCAATCCCCCAAGCAACAACGCCAAAAGCGACCACTTCAACATGACCCTGTCTAGCCGACCCCGGCGCCAAACCGCTGAAGCATCGTCGCGCAAAATTCTTCCGTTCAACATTTAGTTCATCTTCCCCTCTAGCATCCGCTGGCATGTACTTGTGTCAGCGACAGAACTAGCACCAGATACTATAGACGCGGAGCACGGGAAAGATGGTTTTTCTGTGAATCGTACACAGGCGCTGCTGTAGCGCCTTGTGCACTCGCACACATCCAGACACAGTCGCGGTTCGCTCGGGGATCGTCGATGCTCACTCGCATCGAATTTCCTTGACCCGCGGACGCACGTGGGCATCGGTGCCGGCCAATGAGCAGCGCCATTTTATTTGATGGGAAAATCGACGTTTCTGAGCAAGCTATTTTGATGGAAAGCTTGTCTAAACTCATCCCACGATTTCGGCCTGCACGAGACGCCGCGGGTAGTGCCCGCGCGTCCCGGCAGGCTCGCATTGGCGCAAAACGTCGAAGCGCACCAGTTCGCCGCTGCCGATGCGCATAGCACTCCCGGCCATCAGAAACCGTGCTCAAACCTCCATCAATTATCGAGATGATGCTCACCAATATGAGCGCAAACTCACGCAACACGCATCGCTCTTTCTCTTCTCAGAGGGTGTTCACACAATTTCATCCAACACCGGTCCAAGCTTCCGGTGGGAATCGTTTCTTACAAACCAAGATTTGCGAGAAGACCACCCAGGCACCTCTCGCGACGCGCAAAATATACTTGTTTCTCCCGTCGAAAGCGATTCTCAATTGCGCTGCATCCGGACGAGTTTCGAGAACGACGCCGGTGACCCCTGCGCGACGCCGTAGGACCAACGAGTTCGCGATGTGTGACGAATGGCAAGCTTCCGCCACGGGTGGGCCAATCGGAAGTCATGTTCGAGCGACACGACCACGCACAATCGCGTCAAGATCGACGCGCCGTGGTTGCAGACAAGAGTTCCTGTCGAGGAAATAGCATTCGTCGATGTAATGCCTCGGGATGTACCCGCCGGGCTCCAATCGCCGCTGAGAAAAACCCGAGCACCACGGCAACGAGTGCCATAACAGACCCGGTCATGCCGGACAAAAATGTCCGGCAATGGGAAATGTCCGCGAAATGTACAGTGGTGATCATTCATTTGTGGGCTGTGCGCATCAAGATTGATGGGTCATAGGTCTAGCTATTTTGACCTCGTACTGCATGACGTACTTCTCTCTTGTAGTTTCATCATGTATCATGTACATGAATCGCCTATAAAGCCAATTATTTCCAGCACATGATTCCGTAGGTCTTTGGAATCTTGGAGGTTATCGAAGATGTACATCTCACGCACCGAGGCAGAACGAAAGTATAAAATCAGTACCACGCGCATGCGGCAGCTTGAAAAGAAGGGGAAACTCACCCCGATCGACGTGCGGACAGTCGACTACAAATCGCCCGAAAAACCTCGGGGTGGCTCGGCCGTGAAGGTGGTTTACGAAGAAACGCAAGTCGCCGCGCTTTTCGGGACAAGAGGCGCGAAAAAAAGGTTTAGCCGGCGCCGAAATCTCGATGCCGTCGTGTTCGATCTGCTTGCCGACGGCGTTGACGTGCCGACTATCGTCCGACAAACACGCCTTGACCTTGCCACCGTGCTGCGGCTTCGTGACGTCTACGTGCGCGAAAAAGACGCGATTATCATGCCTGGCGAACAGGTGCGAGCTGCCCGGGAATACGGTTTCAACCTGAAACCTAACAATGTCGCCGAAACTCTAAAGCGACTGCTCGATTATGCGCGAGGAATCAAACCCTCGAAGGAGCGCCTAGCTCGCATTAAAATAGTGCCGGAAGAGTGAGCAATCGTTTGTCTCGCCCACACATATTTTCCGCGCCGATGCCCAGTGACGGAACGAATACGACACGGCACGTTTCCCCGTCGGAATCGATTCTCGATTGCGCTCCATCCGGGCGAGTTTCGACAAAGACCCGGCAACCCCTGCGCGATACCACCGTACCGACCAGCTCGTGAGGTCCGAGGATCGTCTAACTTCCGACAATCCCCAATTAGCGGAAGTCTCAATGTCGCGTGAGCATTTAGATGTTCAAATAGGGATCCCCGTGTATGCTATGCGTGTTAGCGTAAAACCATACGCTCGATGCACCAGGTTCG
>DAOMZH010000484.1:0-8074 GCA_035437985.1 Polyangium sp. (in: bacteria)
GAATACGCGACTCATGGGGTGAGTGTCGTATTATCGAGGGGCAGGAGTCAAGGGATGGGCAAGCCGTCGCCGCACATTACTGGACCATCGAGACGCTTTGGGGACGCAACAGGGTCATCGCGTCATTTTCATCGGCATCGAGACCCGCGGATCCACGTTGCCCAGAGAATGCCGCGTGAAGAAATTTCCCGAGGCGGGCACGGCAATGTCCGTGCCTGGCGTGCGTCCGATCGAACTGCTCACGAATTCAGTCCCGCCGGCAATGTAATTGACGATTTGGGGATGCTTACCGAACCACACCGAAAACCCTGCGGCTCCCACCAATGGCGCCGGATTGATCGTGCTCGCCGCAAAACGTGTATGCACTGACGAATACGCGGCCAATCCTCCGCCGAGCGAATGCCCGCATAACTTGACATCGAGCGACGCGGTTTTGCACGCCCTGGCCAGCAGCAACGCTTGTATGTATTGGGCTGGCAAAACCCCAAAGACTTGAGCTGCATCGACGATGCCATCACGAATCGAATCCGTTCCTGCAAAAGCCAATACCGACCGCTTGAGCGTTCGCGGAACTGCGCGGTCCTGAACGATCAAAATTGCCTTGAACCCGCTCAACGTCGTTGCCCAGTGTTTCAAAATGGTCCACATGGATCCATCCGGAAAACGATACTTCTCCCCCTTTTTCCCATCGTAAGCCAGGTAGCAGCATGCTTTGGTTTCGGCAAAAGTAAGTTGTGACATGGGCGGGGTTTTCTAAGGGCCGAGTGCGGATCGAGTCTATCCTACAGCGATCCGCAGTTTCTTGGCAAGCTTTTTTTGCGTCGGCGCAACATCCTGAGGTCCGTCGCCCAGCCTACTGTAACCCCGGGCAAAATGTATTCAGAGGTATTCCAATGAGCCTCGAATTTGGCGCGTTTGGTGGCAAGCGAACCATCAATTGGCCGCGGAGCCTCGATTCCGTGAAAGGGCCAACTTCTTCGCGTCTGGACCTCAGATTGTCAATTGAATGCCATCGTCGTTCGTTGCGGGGTATTCCGTCGCATACCCATACTGTTTTTTGGACCGAGGATCATCCCAGATGCGATTTTCCTCGCTTCGATAATTAAAGACCAGCGTGCAAGGTTTTTTTCGGCAAACCATGCGGGCAATGGCTTCGGGATCGGGGTGTTCGAATCGGTCTCCATTCGAGGATATCAAGAATCTTTTGGCTGCAATGCGTTCGAGAAGTGCGGGGCTCAGATTGGCCGAGCTGCCATGGTGCGGTAGTTTGAAGGCATCCAGTTCGAGCACGTCGAGCTTGCGTTCGGCCAAGAGTCGACCAATGCTTTCTTCGAGGACGTCGCTATGGGCGTCGGCGGCGAAAAGGATCCGTTTCTTTTCGTATTCGGCGAGAAAAGCGATACTGCTCCCATTGGCTGGAGAAGTATCGCCAGTGAATTCTTCCGCGACCAACGCTTCGACGTCGGGACCGTCATCTTCGGCAAAGTGGGCAATGAGTCGTTTGCCCTTTTTCTCGAGGTGTTCGAGCGCTTTTTTGGGATTATTCGGGTCGAGGCCCGCTTTGCGTACTTCGTCTTCCCACGCGTCAGCCATTTTATGCATTTTGGGCAGGTTTGGCGAAAGCAACGTCAATACCAGCCCTCCGGCGAGGTCGAACGTCGGCAGCTTTCCCTTGGCCGGGACGACAATGGCCCCGCCATCGCTCGCTCGATTCCAGGGTAGCTTACGCTTTTGAATGAGTGCACTCAAATACTCGCCTTGTGTACCTCCAAAATCGAGCGGTAATCCGGCGGCGAGCTGTGGATACGCATTGAACCAAATATCTTGCACGGAGAAAGACAAGGTCTCGTCGGTCAACATCTTGACGATACCTTCGATATGATCAGCGTCGACGTGAGTGACCACCAATAACTCGAGCTTACGTCTTTGCTCGGGAATGCTGAGCAGTCGTGGTCGCAGTTTGTCGTACGTACCGGCAACTCCGCCGTCAATCAAGAGCTGACGACGCTGCGAAGTCGGCCCATATTCTATGAAAATGCAATCGCCATGGGCAGCGGGTAACATGTGAATGTCGAACATGGGTCAAGCTCCTCGAAACCGTGATGATGTACAGTGTCGAGCAGAGTTTTGTCAGTGAAGCAATTACAGCGCATTACACGTGTTGGCAATGGAGAACAGCATCCCCCCACGTCGTCGACCTACGTCGCCTATTCCTCGATGGTGACGACGAGCGAGTGGCGCGGTGCGCACATGTAAATATTGGAAATTTATTATTTTTTGTGTCCGACATTCATACAGGGAAACGTGAAGTCACGTTCGAAGAACCCGAGTTGATTCCGTTTGGCCGGGCAGTTGCTCGTGCTACGCGATTCGTGGCGCGATGCGATGACCTAGACGGGTACGGACGAGACGTACTCGTGGGGACGGGTTTTTGACTTGCTCCCGGCGCTGATTGGGGAAGGCATTCTTTCGATTGAAGCAGAAGTGGCGGTGGGGAAGCCGCAGTAAAACAAAATATCATCGGGCGTCTTTTGAGGCTAGACGCCGGTGGGTTCTTCGGGTAAAGCCCTTCGAAGTACTTGGTTTGGGCGGGCAGTCGACCATGTTTCCCATCTGCACGAGCATTTTATCGTCTTGGCTATTTTACGGGGAGAATTCGATCCGATGAGCGCTCCTGGTTACGACCAAAAAAACCTAGTTTCTGCGGCGCCTCGAGCGACGGTACAATCGCCGAGTCCGGCGCCGGAAAATAGTCTTCCCCCGCAGCGAACGGCTGGAAATCGGGCGACCAACCAAGCGCTCGACTTTAGCGAAGCGGATGGCGATCTGGTGCTGGCGGTGGCGGCGACACTCGACAATGTGCAGCGTGGGGTGCTCGAATATCCCAAGTCGTATGGGGCGAATTTTCCGCAATCAAAACTCGATTTGTTGCAAGACATCATTTATGCGGCGACCGATACGGGCAGTAGCGATGGTCGGGCGCGATCGCGGCGTTTGGCGAATGTGCGCAAGGCGCTTCAGCCTATTTTGCAGCGACTCGTGCGGGCCGATCCGCTGGCCGGACCGCAATACGTGTCCGAATCGATTGAGGGGCCTTTGGGAAAACTCGAAGGTCGCGTGCAAGGTGTCGGTATTGCCCATCGGGCCGAAATCGAGGCGGGGCGTGATGAGGGGTCGGAATGGTTGGCGCCGTGGGAAGTCGAGCAATTGCGTCAGGCTTGTGCCCAAGCGAAAATATGTGTCGACGAAGTGACTGAAATCGTGCGTCGGGAGGCCGAGAAAAAAGGTGCTGAGCCCGACCCGAACAATCTGAGTGATCGCCAGGCCAACAAAGTGGCTCAGGCCGAAATCACGGCAATCAATCGGACGTATTCGCCCATTCTTGGCGCAGGAAATGCCAATTTGGCCAAAGGGCCGCCCAATGCGACGGTGGTCGGATTGGCCGCATTGTCACATGCCAAGGCGGCTCTCGATATCGTCGATCAAGCGTTGCTGCTCAGTGATGGGCCACAACGTCGTAAATTGTTTCAAGATATTTTGGCACCTTTCGATGATTCGAAATCGTCCGCGGAAAAAATCTCGGGGGCGCTGCTTGGAGTCCAAACGGGGCTGCTCGTCGTGGAAGCTGCCATCACGACATCTTCAGCGGTACTTGCTGCCGTGGGTGCGGGCCAAGCGCTCGCGGGAAAGATCAGTTTTGCCGATTTTGCGAAAGCAGCGTCGACCAATTTCGTGCGTACGGGTTTTCTGGTGTCGGGCGCCAGGATCACCGGAATGCTCAATGTCATCACCGCCGTGCGTGGAGCAATCAATGCGGCTGATCCCAATCTCAGTGTGGAAAAACGAGCCATTGCCGTTCGCGATACGTTGTCGAGCGTCGTCGGCGCCATTCGCTACTTTCAGGTTCCTTTCGAGGCTCGATTGGCCGCGGCGGCACCGACGACATACGAGGGGGCTGCATTGACTCGATATCTCGCTTGGTTGGGCAAACTCCGCACGTATCGGGCGACCAATGCGGGCGCGGCGACGTGGGGAATTTGGCTTGCGTGGCTCGAATTCGAGGGGGCAAAGGCGGTCTTGGAAAATGCTCCGAAAGCCGTGGGGCGACTTATCGATTATGACCTCGCGCAGGCATTCCAAGTGCTTCGGGAAGAAGGCGTGGGACTCGAAACGCAATTACGCGTTGCTTTGAATTTGGGCGAAGCCATCTCGAAATTGCGCAATGACGATACGCCTCAGGCCCAAGGTCTTCAGGAAGTGTACACCGAAGCGCTTGCGGAGTTACGAAAACGAGTTGCGCATGCGTACAATGCGTCCGGATTCGACGGAGGCACGAATACACCTGGTCATTATGCGCATGTTCGTAATGCGTTACGAGGTGTCGATGCGGAAGTGGTTCGTCGCGGTCTAACCAATGATGCGCTCCCAGAAGAAACGATCATGGCGGCGATTGCGGTGCTCGGAGGAATTCGCCAAGCTTGGTCGAGTTATGATGTCGAGCGTCGGGATAGTCGGACCAATACTTACGCCGACAGACCTGCTTCCTGATTGTGCCAGCTCATCGCGGTCGACGATGGGCGGCGTGCAAATGTGAAGCGAACAAAGTCAAGGGGTTGATCCATTTTTGCATCGAGCCTCGTTTGGATCCGGGGCCCTGGACCAAAAACATACCACCTGACGATGAAAGGCGTTGGTGAAGACTCACGGCGCCATTGAATTGGAATTTCGCTTGTGCTCATATGTCCAGCTGGGAAGGAGTCTCCTCGACTCCGGACCGATTTCGGCAACTTTCGCTCGGAGACTAAAAATGAAGCGGAGAATGCTTGGCTCTTGCGTGGTTTTTCTCGCCGCACTCACAGCTGGTTGCGGGGACGGAACCTCGACCGCGACGACTGCGTCGGGTGGTGGTGGTGGCGGTGAAGGTGGTGAAGGCGGTGGCGTAATCACAGGTGGCAATGGTGGTGCGTCAGGGTCGTCGTCATCGAGTTCGTCCGGTATGGGTGGAGCTGGCGGAGGCGTTGGTGGAGGTGGTGGCGCTGGTGGCGGCGGGTGTACGAATGCGTGTCCGAAAGTTGGGGACACGCGGTGTTCGGGGACGGCGATTCAGAGCTGTGCCCCAGGTACGGCAGGTTGCTTGGATTGGGTCGTGCTGCTCGATTGCGGGACCAATGGGAAATTGTGTGACGACACGGTTATGCCTGCGGTGTGCAAAGACGCGACATGCACGGACGGAGTCAAGGATCAAGACGAAACCGACGTCGATTGCGGCGGTAGCGTGTGCCCCCCATGCATGACGGGGCAGATCTGTATGCAAAATACCGATTGCAACACGAATAACTGCGACACGATGCAGGGAACCTGTATTGCAGCGGCAACGTGCGTCGATATGATCAAAAATGGCACCGAGACCGACGTGGATTGCGGCGGTACCGTGTGCATTGGGTGCGCGGATGGCAAGATTTGCAATGTCGCGACGGATTGCCAATCAGGCGTATGCATGGGTGGCATGTGCAAAGCGGCGACTTGCACCGACACGGTCCTCAATGGCACGGAAACGGACGTGGATTGCGGCGGTGGTATGTGTCCGCCCTGTATGGATGGCAAAATCTGCGGTCAAGCGAGCGATTGCCAATCGGGTGCGTGTATCAATGAAATGTGCGCCTCGGGCTCGTGCACCGATATGCTCAAGAATGGCACGGAAACGGACGTGGATTGTGGTGGTCCGACGTGTCCGGATTGCGCGGATGGCAAGGCCTGCATGATGGGGGGCGATTGTTCCTCCGGCGTATGCATGGGTAACGTTTGTCAAGCCGCAACGTGTATGGATAACACGAAAAACGGTACCGAGAGCGATACCGATTGTGGTGGTGGTACCTGTCCGCCTTGCGCTGATGGATCGATGTGCATGGTGTCGAGCGATTGTGCGTCGGGCGCGTGCGTCGCGGGTATGTGCGTATTGGCCGGGTGCACCGACATGGTGCAAAATGGCGACGAGAGCGACGTGGATTGCGGCGGTTCGTGTCCTGATTGCATGATTGGTCAAATGTGCAATGTCGATATGGATTGCGGATCGGGCGTTTGCTCGGGCGGCGTGTGCGTCATGGCCATGTGCTCGCCCAATGGCTCGACGATTCCCTGCGGTTCGGGCGTTGGGGCGTGCGTCGAAGGAACACATACTTGCGTGGCGGGAATGTGGGGTCCGTGTATGGGTGGCACGGGGCCCATGCCCGAAATGTGCGACGGCGTCGATAACGATTGCGATGGCGTCGTGGATCCGGGATGCGGTTGTTCGCCAGGGCTATGGAATCCCGAAACCGCGGCCACCGCCAATACGAGTAACGTCGGTCAGTTCTCGTCGATTGACACCGATAGCACCAATGCGCTGCATATGGCCTATTACGACGCGACGGCGCAAGATTTGGTTTATGCCTACCACGCGCCGGGCGGCTTGTGGCGCGTGGGTACTGTCGATCCGCTGAATGCCACTGGGCAGCACACGGCCGTTGCTGTCGACGCCATGAATGGTATGCATGTGGCATATTACGATTCCACGACGCAGGATCTGAAATACGCTTATCGACCGTCGAGCGGGAGCTGGCAAATCACGTCGATCGATACGACGGGCAACGTCGGTCAATTCACGAGCATCGCGGTTGACGGCAATAACGGCGTGCACATCGCTTATTACGACGTCACGGGCGCCAATCTCAAATATGCGTACAAGCCTGCCGGAATGATGTGGTCGAGCATCACCATCGATTCGACGGGCAACGTTGGGCAATACACGAGCATCGGTGTCGATGGCACGGGCGCGGTGCATATTGCCTATTACGACGTGACAAACACCGACTTGCGTTACATCACCAAGCCGGCCGCCGGCAATTTCAGCAATCCACAAGGGCTGGATACGACGGGCACCGTGGGTCAATTCACGAGCCTAGCCATTGACTCGATGAACGGCGTTCACGTGGCGTATTATGACGCAACAGGGGCCAACCTGAAATACATCGCCAAACCCAATGCGGGATTGTGGTCCACGCCCATTGCCATCGACTCCACGGGCACCGTCGGACAACGCACGGACATTGCTGTCGACGGGTCGGGGCGCGTGCATATCAGCTATTACGACGCGACCAATGCCGACCTCAAATATGCCGAGCGTGATCCGGCGACGCTGATGTGGACGACGTCGTTGGTTGCGGGGACCGGCATTAGCGTTGGAAGTTATGCGTCGCTCGCCGTCGATGCGGCTGGTCGTCGCGCATTGATGTATTACGATGCGACATCGCTCGACCTGATGTATGCCGAGCGCGCGCCTGGGGCAATGGCCTGGACGATCGTTCCGGTCGATACGGTCAACAATGTCGGTCAATACGTTGCGGTGGTGCTCGACAGCGCGGGCGCCGTGCGCGCCGCGTATTATGACGCGACAAACGGCGATCTGCGTATTGCCGAACGCAATACGGGCGGTTTGTGGATTCCGCAAGCTCTCGATACCACCGGCAACGTCGGTCAATACTCGGCGCTTACCGTTGACGGTATGGACGGCGTCCATGTCGCGTATTACGACACGACAAACGCCAACCTGAAGTACCTCTACAAACCGGCCGGCATGGCGTGGCTCGCTCCGGCGAACGTCGATACGACGGGCAACGTTGGTCAACATGCGTCCATTACGACAGATGGTACGGGTCGCGTGCACGTGGCTTATTACGACGCAACCAATGCGGATCTGAAATACATCAGCCGTCCTTCTGGTGGTGCGTGGGAGCAAGCAATTACGGTCGACACCGTGGGCAATACGGGACAATACACGAGCATTGCCACGGATAGCGCGGGCATGGTGCATATCTCGTATTACGACGTGACGAACGCGGATTTGCGTTATGTCTCCAAGCCCATGGGTGGAGCCTTCAATGCGCCGGTTTCGGTCGATACGACGGGCAATCGGGGTCTCTATAGCTCGATCGCGGTCGCGCCGGACAATAGCGTCCATATCGCCTATTACGATGCGACGGCGCAGGACCTGCGCATTGCCTCGCGAGCGGCAGGTCAAATGATGTGGACGTCGGCC
>DAOMZH010000485.1:0-8061 GCA_035437985.1 Polyangium sp. (in: bacteria)
CAACGCAATGACACTGCTCGCGGGCAAACCGAGCTTTTGCAATTCGCAAAACGGCATTTCGACACGATCTTTGGCGACGTAATAACGACGGGACGCGTCGAACGAACGTTTGTGGGACGCGTCGAGCTCGCGCCATTCCGGAATTTCCAATGCTTCTGGGGGTAGCTCCGGCCACCGCTGCATTCCCGCAGCGAGCGGATCCGAATCGAAAGCTAGACGCGCTCGATACAAAACATAAGGTTCTTCATTGGGTTTTACATTCCAGACCACTTCGCATTCGTACGCCCAGACGCCCTCTTCGAGAATCACGTGGGCCGTGAAATCAGCAACGGGGCGCGTTTCTGGACTGCGCTCATAAGGGTCGACGTCCAGCAGATCATGAAATCGAACATCAGCTTCGGTTGCCGAGCATGGAAGGATCTCGTAACGCCCATTGATTCGTCGCCGTAATGCCTGACAGCCGCCATCGACCATCTCGACCGTGCCGTCGTCCTTCAATTCGAGGTTGTGTACATAATCGTAACGATGGGGGTTCGCCACGAAAAACACGCCTGGTCGAAGAAGGGCGACGATATCCATTGCACCTTGGATGCTCGCATGATTTTCGGCTCGTGACAACGACGAACTGCGCCCCTCGAGGTTGTTTTCAACACCCTTGTTTGCCAGCTGATTTGCAGATATCCGTCGCGGAACGAGCGACGTTCCAGATTCGCACTTCGTCAATCAGTCCGTCGAAAAAATCACCGGTAGGGGCGTTGGCACCAATCGATATCGAAGTCGCTGATGGAGTCATCACCACGCCTGCATTCTGAACGGAGAGGACACCATTGACGTACAACCGGACATTGGCTCCATCGTGCGTGCAAGCGATATGGGTCCACGTATCGAGCGCAAGGGCGCTCGCTGAAAATACGGCTTGCCCATCACCTGTGCAGCGAAGTTCGCCCGACCCATACACGAACAGGCCCGCCCGACCATCGGCGTCGATCAATCCCATTCGCGCCCCGATTGCCGCATAACTGCGCTGATAATACCATAATTCAATCGTTATTTGATTCAGCATCCAAGACGACGTCTCGTTCATGAGCACTTGGCTATTTCCCGTAAATGACGCAGCTTGGCCAACAACGCCCGGCGCCAAGGTCACTCCCGTCGTCATGACGTTGCTCGGCTTTCCTGAATGATCAAGCGTATCACCATCGAATGGAAAACACGCCAAAAGATTGGCCTCATTGGGATCACAAAACGACGATCCACCTGCACCACCTGCACCACCTGCGCCACCTGCAGCGCCCGCAGCACCCGCGTCGCCACCTGTCGATCCGGTGCTGCTCGTCCCGCCACTCCCGCCACTCCCATTGCCCGAGCTCGAAGCTGACCCTGGAGGGTTCGTCACGTCCAATTCGAGGCAAGAACTACCAAGCAATACGCCTAAAAATGCGATATTCGATAACGACTTCATGGTCATTGCCAATGACGTTATCAGGGGCGCTCAAACGTTGCAAGAGCGGAACTCGTTTTGGAATTCGTGCATTCAAACGGCCATGAGCTTGGCGTAATATTCCGCAATGGCTGCCGACCCGAGGCGCGTGAAAAACGACGAATAGCAGATCCAAATGGCCAGCCCATTCATATCGTCGAATATCGCCGGCAGGTGCGGAGGCGCTTTGACGATTCCGTCGGTCACGTGCGCATAAAGAACTGGAACGTCTTCGTGCGCCACTTTGCCCACGAACAAAAATGGAATGAGCGCCGCCCGATCTTGCTGAATGGCCGCGCGCATGAACGCATAGTTCTGCACGATGCCTTTGCAATAACACGCGTCTTTCGTAAATGGCGCTCCGCCTTCCAAGAGTCCGCCCCGAAAAACCCGACGCGCATTCTGAAAACATTCGTCCTCGTCGTATCCTTCCGTCCGATACCATTCGAAGACGTCCAGAAAACTGGCTCCATCCTCGGCTTTGTCGACGGCCAAGATCCGATCATTCAATTTCTTCGCCCGGCGCGGGGACGAACGAAATGTAAAAATCTCGACCAGCGCCGCCAAACCCTCTTGCACCGACGTCGTTCGCGGAGGTCCTTTCGCTAGCCAGCGCGCCACCGGTTGGGCTTGGCCATTGAGGCTCGTCGCCACGTGCACCCAACCTTCGTGCGCCTCCAGAATGTCGATGTCTCGCGTCGAAAACGTCGCGCCACTACGAATCTTCACGTAGTCGCTGCCTGCTGCGGCATCGGCCAAAATGGAATCATCGACTTGCACGCGAATCGCCGCGCTCCCAAAAAATCGATCGAATCGGGCATTGAGCTCGAGCGCCGCCATCTCGGCCGTGATCTCGCGTCTCTCGGGAGGTCCGAGACGTTCACCACCGATGGCCGTGAGCACATCGTAAAGCACGATGCCCATGTCGCGAACGCTGGTTTGTCCGTCCGGAAGTTTGTCTTTCGGGGACCCATAAAGCGATCGTGAATACTTGTAAAAATCTCGTTTGCCCCGCGCCTTGAGCATGCTCACGACGTCGCGATACTCCGTCGCGGTTTGTCGCAAGATGCGCCCCAGCCGATCCTGCTCGCCGAGCTCGCGTTCGCAGTCGCGCAAGATCTCGTCGAATTCGGCGATCTTCACATCGGGATCGAATCCCAAATCCGATGCGTAGGTGACTTTCGGCAAGTCGCGTTGTTTGCCCCGGAGAAACTGTTCTTCGACAAGACCGTCCCAACGCAACGCTTGCAAGATCCGCAAGGGTTTCTGCGCCTCGAGCACTCGCTGCGAGAGTTTGGCGAGGATTTCTTTGTACGACCTCCACGGACCCGAGCGGGCAACGTTTGTCAAGGCCACTGGTTCATCGCGGAGACGTACGGATTCGAGGGGAGCTGTTGCTGGAAGGTCGATAGGAGTTTCCGCTTTGGCCGGTGAGCTTTTGACTGCCGGGCGTTCTTCCGATTCGGAAACTGCAGGTGATACTTGAGCGGGTGGAGCTGCAGCAGGCGCGATGTCCCGCGCTTCTTTGTTCTCGCGGGATTCATTCTTCGGGGGCATTGGCGGGGACTATCCCACGATGGGGCGCGCTCTAGCAACGATTGCCACGAGGTGCTTGCTCGAAGGCGCCTGTCGCGGTACGAGGCCCGGGCGCGAATGACGAAAGAAAGCCCTCCGTCCGAACAAGTGACCGACTCTGATGTCGAGTTGCTCGAAAAAACACGTACCTCTGCAGCTGCACTCCGCGCGGCCGTCGCCCAGGTGGTGGTGGGGCAAGAGGCGGTCGTCGAAGCGATGCTCGTGACGTTGGTTGCGCGCGGTCACGCGTTGCTCGTGGGTGTGCCGGGTTTGGCGAAAACGCTGCTCGTTGCCTCGCTCGCCAAAGCGCTGGATCTTTCATTTGGGCGCGTGCAATTCACGCCGGATCTGTTGCCTGCGGACATCACGGGGACGGACGTTCTTCATGAACAACAAGGCAATCGCACGCTGCGATTCATGCCTGGACCCATCTTTCACAACTTGATCTTGGCCGACGAAATCAACCGTACGCCGCCCAAAACTCAAGCCGCGCTTCTCGAAGCGATGCAAGAACGCAAAGTCACGGTCGGCACGGAAACTCATCGACTACCCGAGCCTTTTCAGGTGTTTGCCACGCGAAACCCGATCGAACAAGAAGGCACCTACCCTCTTCCCGAAGCGCAACTCGATCGCTTCTTGCTCGAGATCCACGTGAATTATCCGAGCGAAGAAGAAGAACGCGAAGTCGCTCGCCGCACGACGAGTGGCAAAATGCCCACGATCACACCGGTGTTGCATGCGGCTGATGTCGTCGCGATCGGAAACTTGGTTCCGCGTATTCCGGTGACCGACGAAGCGGTGAATCTCGCGGTGGCGTTTGGTCGCGCGACACGACCCAGCAACGACAAGGTGACGCGCGAAGTGAAGGACTACGTGCGTTATGGAGCGGGGCCACGTGGTTCACAAGCGCTCGTGCTCGCAGCCAAAGCGCGTGCGGCGTTGCGGGGAGAAGCAGCTGCAGACGTGGATGATGTGCGGGCGATGCTCGTGCCTGCATTGCGGCATCGCATCGTGCTTTCGTACCGCGCCGAGGCTGATGGAGTGCGCGACGTGGACGTGCTCGAAGCTGTCGCGAAACGTTTGGCTTGATAAACTTCAGCTCGCGGCTTGCTCGGCGTTGGTCGCCGTTTCGAGCTCGTGCGCGAGGGTCATTTCTTTGGGGTCCAAGAGGAAGCGGAAGCTCACTTCGGCGGGTTTGTCCTCGGCCGTCGCCGGTTTGTAGTTGATGCAGCAGATGCCGCTTTTCTTGAGCCCGGGGACGGCAGCTTCGCCTCCGAGCAAGTGCCGGGCAAAAAGAGACAAACTCGGTTCGTGTCCGACGAGAGCGAGCGGTCCGGAGCCGTCGTAGGCCGTGACGAGTCGCATGAGCGCGTTGGGATCGGCGCCGGGATGAAGTTCGGCTTGGGCGATCACTTCGTCTTTCATGCCCACTTCGCGAGCAATGATTTCAGCTGTTTGCACGGCTCGAACGAGGCTCGAGGTCCAAATCTGCACGGGTCGGCGACTTCTGCGCTTGTCGAGCCACTTGCCCACTTTACGGGTGACTCGGCGACCTTTGGCTGTGAGCCATCGACCTGCATCGCCGAGTCCAGGTGCGGCTTCTACAGCTTCGCCATGTCGAATGAGGATGATCTCCATGATCGCGTTGTACCTCGTTGGGCCAAGACATGCACCAGGTGCCCTGATTGGACCCAAGAAGTCCGGGCTGGGCGTTACGAACGCCCAGGAGAGACAGGGCAATCATCGAAACGCGGGGAACGAAATGTTCGAGCAGGTGTCGCAGAGGATGAAACCGCGCTATCGTTGGCAGACACGCGCGCTCGATCCGAGGAGGCAAACGATGAAGAGTTCATCGGAGGGACGGATGACGAAGTTCGTAGGTTCAAACCCGGGTTTGACCATTGGGGGCTTCAAGTCGGCAGCGGCGCTTTTCGCCCCAAGACCTGCATGGTTTGTCCTAACGATGGCGCTGGGACTTGGCGGGTGCGCGAGTGCTCCGTATGTGCTGACTGCGGTTCCTGAAGCTCAGGACAACCCTTCGTACATCGAGACAAGCCCGCGCTCGACCGTCATCATCGTGGAGTCGACGGATCCGTCGGCGCCCGCGCCGGAAGTCGTGGTGCAACAAGCATCGGCGCCGCGTGATGGTTGGACGCCGGAGGCTCTGCCCGCGACAAACCCCTTCGTGCGTTTCCACAAGTGGGTGGGCAATTATGACTGCACCCAAGGCAACACGGAGTTCGTCTTGCGCGTGGCGGATGCGCGAGGTTCGTCGATCCGAGCAGTATTTGATTTCATGCACGTGCCTTCGGGTGCGTCTGGGTCGTACATTGTGACGGGTCATTTCGATTCGGAGACTCGTCGGGTGCGATTCGAGCCGACATCGTGGATCATGCAGCCTGCTGATTACGTGATGGTGCCGATGGTTGGCGATGTTTCGAACGACGATTCGTTGTTTGCCGGGAAGATCGATTTTCGGGGTTGTGGAGCTTTCACGTTGAAGCCCGCGCGTTGAACGGCCCTTGCCGGCGGTCGTTGGAGCTACTATCTCGTCGCCCATGCACGACAATGCGACGCTGAAGCAAGCTGCTGCTCGGCCGTACATTCGCCTTTGGCTCTACATCGTTGCGGCCCTCGTGTTTGCGATGGTCATTGTTGGCGGGGCGACGCGCCTGACCGATTCGGGTTTGTCAATCACGGAATGGAAGCCGATACTCGGAGCGATTCCGCCGCTTGGGGAAAACGATTGGAACGAGGCGTTTCGCAAATACCAAGCCATTCCGGAATATCATTTGGTGAACAAGGGAATGGATTTGGAGGCGTTCAAATTCATTTATTGGTGGGAGTGGTCGCACCGATTTTTGGGTCGTTTCATTGGGGTTGCGTTTTTCATTCCATTCGTTCTTTTTGCGGCGACGCGGAGAATCGAGCGTTCGGCGATGCCGCGACTCTTGGGCTTGTTCGTGCTCGGCGGACTCCAGGGTCTTTTGGGTTGGTACATGGTGAAAAGTGGGCTCGTGGATCGCGTTGACGTGAGTCAATATCGATTGGCGGCGCATTTGACGCTCGCATTGAGCATTTATGCGGCGATTTTGTGGACGGCGCTGGGTTATGGGAAAAGCCCGCGCAAGGTGCTGGACTCGCGGGGGGGAAAATATGCGTTGGGTATCGTGGGGCTGGTGCTTTTGCAGATTGCGATCGGCGGATTTGTCGCGGGTTTGAAGGCCGGGCTCAATTATAATACGTGGCCCTTGATGGCGAATGCCGTGGTTCCTTCGGGATTGGGAATGCTTTCGCCGTGGTGGGTGAATTTGTTCGAAAATGCGCTGACGGTGCAGTTCGTGCATCGCCTGGTGGCGTATGTGTTATTTGGGGTCGTGCTCGGCCATGCGTGGCGTCAGCGTACGGTAACGGCGAAGGTTCTCTTGGGATCGGTATTGATGCAAGCGATCCTGGGAATTTGCACGCTTTTGTGGCATGTGCCCATTTCATTGGCGCTCGTGCATCAAGGCGGCGCGCTCGTGGTGCTCGCCGCGGCCGTATTTCACTTGCATCATATGGCTTCGGGGCGGTCAATGCGGGAGGAGCCGAAGGCTGACGAAGCCGCAAAGCTGGTCGCAAAAACGGCGTAATCCTGCGCGTCGAAGCTGTATGAATTGAGCTGGACAACTTGACAATTCGGTGATTATCGACGACAATGATCTTCATGTCTCGTCGCTATGGACGCCGCTCTTTTGTTCTGGCCTTGCTCGCTTCTTTGGGGATGCCTTGCATCTCGTACGATGCTTGGGCCGCGCCGCCGCCCAATGATCGCTGTTCGGGCGCGGAAGTCATTCCGGCGGCTGGGCCATTTCCGCATGTGACGCGGTTGATTCCGGACATCACGCAAGGAACGACGTCGGGAGATCCTTTACCTTCGTGCATATCCACGATATCGCGCGGAGTGTGGTATACGTTCACGCCGGCAGCTACAGCCGAATATCAAATTTCTACTTGTAATCCAGGAACGGGTACGACGGTCTACGACACGGTGCTCGGGGTGTTTACGTCCTCGAATAACACTTGTTCGGGCACGATGAACGAACTCATCAATGGTTGTGGCGACGACGAGTGCCAAAAACGCGCAGCGGTACGAACGACCCTGACAGCTGGCCGCACATATTACATCATGGCTGCGAAATGGGGGCAAGGAGCGCCGGATGCTGGAGAAACGGCGATGCAGCTGGAAGTCACCAGAACGCCGGCGAATGATTTGTGTGAAAATGCGACGGAGCTGCAGCTCGACCAAGCGCTCTCGGGTGGTTTGACCCTGGGGGAAAACAATTACGAGGTTTCGACATCGGGCCCCAATTGTTATGCCCTGCCGATGAATCCATTTCCGATAGGACAAACCTCGTCTCCCACCAATGCCACGGGACGGGACACGGTGTACAAATTCACGGCGCCGGACAATGGAGATTATTCGTTCAAAGTACAGCAAACGCTCGGTGGAAGCAATTCGGTTTTGTACGCGACCTCGAGCTGCGTGCCCGGCGCAGGGCCGACGATGCTGTCGGATTGTCTGGGAGCAAGCGATCGTAACTTCAATGTTGGGGATTATTCGTCGGCCGAGGAGCTCGTGTGTGTACCCCTCACGTCCGGACAAACGATTTACGTTTATGTCGACGAAGCTTTTCCGTCGATGTCGAGCACGCGACATACGATTGAAGCGACGAAGTGCGAACGCGAATTCGAGCCGAATGACGATACCCTGGACCCGGCGCCTCTGGGCTGTGGGGTGACGGGATCTATTTTTCCCGCATTCGACGATGACTTTTACACCTTGGGCACGCAGCCTGCGGGATCCCGCGTGTTTGCCATGGTGGATGGAGTCACCGGGAACGGACCGGATTTCGACCTCCGGATTACGACGGACACGGATACACTCGAATTCGACGATTCGAATAATGCGGCGCAATGGGGAGATGCTGGGCCGAACATTGCAGGATGCCAATTGCCCGCGACTC
>DAOMZH010000486.1:0-8059 GCA_035437985.1 Polyangium sp. (in: bacteria)
CGATATCGTCTCGGCACTGACCGATACTGGTTGTGCCGCTTTTCGCGAAACCAAGACGACCGAAACGAATTGCAATTCGTCCTCGGTCAAACCCAGCGACACGGACCGCGGCGGCAGACTGGATGCGCGATGACTGAGATCCACAGCATTCAAGGCTTCGCGGACCGCGCTGGCAGGTCCGAGGCGTTGTTGCGGATCTTTAGCAAGGAGCTGATCGACGAGGTCATCGACGACCGGGGACAATGCAGGATTGATATCGCGCAATCGCGGTGCACGCTCGAACAATGCCTGGGTCATGATTCCAATGAAACTTGGAGAAAGAAAGGGCGGGCGGCCCGTGAGACATTCGAAAAGAATGACGCCCAATGCATAAAGGTCCGCTCGTTCGTCGACGTTGTGCGCTCCGCGTATTTGCTCTGGCGCCATGTAGGCCGGGGTTCCCACGATCGCACCGAATTCCGTAAACGTGTGGGCATGGCGCATGCGGGCAATGCCGAAATCAATCAAACGAGCGCGCGCGGGATCTCGACCTTCCAAAAGAATGTTTGCCGGTTTGAGGTCGCGATGCACGATTCCCTGCGCGTGCGCGACCTCGAGCGCCTGCACAATGGCCTGCACAATCAGCAATGCATCGTCCGGCACCAAGGGGCCACTTTCGAGTCGCGTGGCGAGGTCTTCTCCTTCGACCCATTCCATGGCCATCCACGGTTCGTCCGAGGGTAATACCCCATGACCCAAACACGCCACGATCGTCGGACTCGAAAGACTCGAAAGAACCTGAGCTTCGCGGAAAAATCGCGCTCGATCGGTCGGATCCTTCGATTGCATGACCTTGATGGCCACCATTTTTCCCGTCGTCGATTCTCGCGCCCGGTAGATAATCCCCATACCACCTTGGCCCGCACGTTCATCAATGCGGAATCGATTGTCCACAATCGTACCAGATTGCATGGGCGACCTTCCTATACGCAAATCGAAGCTACGACCGGACATGTACCGCACAAGATGCCCAAAGACAACGTCACCAATGTGGCGCTGAGGTGCCGACCATTACGACGAACTGCGCGACGCTCGCATCCAGCCAGGATTATCGCTCACATATTCGTCAAAAATGCGCCCAATAATTCGAGCCCCACGTGTTGACTCTTTTCGGGATGAAATTGAACGGCCAGGACATTTTCGCGCCCGATTGCTGCAGTCACTCGATTTTTACCGTGGTTCGCCGTTGCCACCACGAGAGTCGGATCATCCGGGATCGCGTGATAACTATGCACGAAATAGACATAGGGTCGTTTGTATTGCCAAACTCGAAACGTTTCTGGTAATGGCTGGACCATTTCCAGTTCATTCCACCCGATATGAGGAACTTTCACCGCCTCGGTCCCCGTACCCGGCGCGAGTTTGGCCACGTGACCCGGAAAAACCCCAAGCCCAACAGCTCCAGGAGCTTCGTCGCTCGAATTGAATAACGCCTGGAGCCCCAAACAAATGCCGAAATAAGGTTTGCCCGAGGATATCACCTCGCGCAAAGCATCACCAACGCCCTGCGCGATTGCCACCGAGCAATCTCGAAATGCTCCTTGCCCAGGAACCACGACCTTGTCCGCCTTGCGAATCTGCTCGGGTTTGTCACTCCGCAAAACCTCGATCTCGATCCCCCGGTCGCTGCTCGCTCGGGACAACGCCCGTTCGACGCTGCGCAGATTGCCCATCCCAAGATCGACGAGAACAACACGCTGCACGGCTACAAACTACCTTTCGTCGACGGTGTGCCCACGACCCGCGGATCGATGCGCGAAGCTCGACAAAGCGCTTTCGCGAACGCTTTGAAGCTGATCTCGATGATGTGGTGCAGGTTTTCTCCCTCGAGCATTCGCAGGTGCAAATTGCATTGGGCCCCGCGGGCAAACCCCTCGAAAAACACTGGCACGAGCTCCACGTCGAATGTTCCCACCTTCGCCTTGGGCAAGGGTACTTTGAACACAAAGTAAGTGCGTCCGGACAAATCAAGCGCGCACGTGACGAGCGCTTCGTCCATAGGCAACGTCGCTTCGCCGTACCGAGCAATGCCGGCCTTGTCTCCAAGCGCTTTCGAAAACGCCGTTCCGAGCACGATGCCCAGATCTTCCGTCGTGTGATGCCCGTCAATCTCGACGTCACCTTGGGCCGCGATCGTCAGATCGAACAAGCCATGGCGCGCGATTTGTTGCAGCATGTGCGACAGAAACGGCAGTGGCGTCGAGATGTTTGCTTGTCCGGTGCCATCGAGGTCGATCTCGGCAGAAATGTTGGTCTCGTGGGTGGTGCGTTCCACCCGAGCAATTCGGGCCATGGGTTCATCCTGGCGCCGAGACGGCGCGGAGACCTTTTCTACCTGATCTCTTCGTGCCGCGGCTGTGCTAAACCCGCGTCTGTGAAGCTTTCCGCGCGTCTGTTTCCGTTCGTCTTCGTCGTCGCGCTCGGTTGCGGTTCGAATACGATCGTTCAACAAGGCCCGAGTGACACGTTGCGGGCCTACGCTCGGGCGTTGGATGAGGGACGTGTCGATGACGCCTACCGGCTCTTGTCGGACGATGCCAAACGCTCCATTTCGCCCGAAGCGTTTCGTCGCGCAGCCAAGGAAAACCCAGACGAAATCAAGGAAATCGCGGCTGCTGTATCGCGCCCGGCAAGTGACCCCGTGGTGACGGCAACGGTCAATATGCCGAACGGGGACGAACTCCTGCTCGTGTTCGAGAACGGCAAGTGGCACATCGATGCGACCGCGATCGATCTCTACAGTCAAGCCACGCCGCGCCAAGCACTCGTCGGATTTCTCCGAGCCTTCGAACGCAAACGTTATGACGTGATCCTTCGTTTCGTCCCTGACGCTGAGAAAACCGGCGTTCTTCCCGGCGACGAACCTCCGCTCGCCCCTGCAGACGCAGCTGCAACAACACCTGCTCCCGATGCGTCTGCGTCGCGAGCCGACGCAGCAACGACGGACATCACTGCCGAGAAACTACGCAAGGATTGGGAAGGTCCGCAAAAAGAGCAGATGCAACGCATCGTGCAAGCCATTCGCGCAGCGCTGCCGACTGCTGCAATCGAGGAAACGGGCGACAACGCCGCGATGTCCTACGGCGCTGGCGGTACCGTCGCTCTCGTGCGTGAACATGGCGTCTGGAAGATCCGAGATTTTTGATCACGCCTAGACACGGCACACCAAGCAAAAATGTACTAGGTTGGCGCGCATGGCATCCAGTGGTGCTCCACCATCTCGTCCACCTCCGCCACTTCCGGCCGAGGATACCGTTCCCATCCTTCCGCTTCGTAATTCCGTGCTCTTCCCGATGTCCGTCGTTCCGATAAACGTTGGACGTCCAAGGAGTGTGCGGCTCGTCGAAGATCTTCTCGGGCGTGAACGCGCGCTCGTCGGTGTGCTCAGCCAGAAGTCTTCTGACGTCGACGAACCAACGTTCAAAGATCTCTACACGATCGGAACGATCGCCCGCGTCGTGAAGGTGATTCGCCTCGGCCCGAGCAACTACTCGGTCGTGCTGCATGGTCTTGGTCGTTTTCGGATGAAAGGCACCGCGTCGCTCGAGCCGTACATGCGCGCGAAGATCGAACGCATTCCGGAATCACTCGTGCGCGATGTCGAACTCGACGCGCTCGGCACGGGACTGCGTGAAGCGACGCGTGAAGTTTTGGCGCTCATGCCGAATTTGCCCAAAGACACCGCGGGAATTCTCGACAACGTGCGCGAGCCTGGAGCGCTTGCCGATCTCATCGCGTCGAACTTTCCGCAAGCGCAAGCATCGGTGGCGAACAAGCAAGAGATCCTCGAAGCGTTCGACGTCAAAGCCCGCGTGCGCCTCGTACTCGCCATGGTGGGGCGACAACTCGAAGTGCTGCGCGTGAAGAAAGAAATCTCCTCGATGGTGCAAGAGGAGACGGGCAAGAGCCAACGCGAAGACATTCTGCGTCAGCAGATGAAGTCGATTCGTGAAGAGCTTGGTGAGTCCTCCGAAGATGACGAGATCGAGGAGCTTCGCGAGCGAGTTCGGAAAGCCAAACCTCCGGCCGACGTCGAAAAAGTGGCGCGAAAACAGCTCGGTCGGATGCGCTCGATGGCGCAGCAATCGGCGGAGTACAACCTCACGCGGACGTACGTCGAGTGGATTGCGGACTTGCCGTGGTCGAAGACGACGGTGGATCGTTTGAGCACCAAAGAGGTTCGGCGATGTCTCGATGAAGACCACATGGGTCTCGAGAAAGTGAAGAAGCGGATCGTCGAGTATTCGGCGATTCGGCAGCTTCGCGCGGACAAGAAGGGTCCGATTTTGCTTTTCATTGGGCCGCCGGGTGTAGGCAAAACGTCGCTTGGCAAATCGATTGCGCGGGCGATGGGTCGTCAGTACGAACGCATCGCGCTTGGTGGTGTGCGGGATGAAGCGGAGGTGCGTGGGCATCGCCGAACGTACGTGGGCGCATTGCCGGGGCGGATCATTCAAGCGCTCAAGAAAGCGGGCACGAAAAACCCAGTGTTGGTCCTCGACGAAGTGGACAAACTCGGTGCCGATTTGCGAGGTGATCCGGCGGCCGCGCTGCTCGAGGTGCTCGATCCCGAACAGAACACGACCTTTCAGGATCATTACCTCGACATGCCGTTCGACTTGTCGCAGGTGACGTTTTTGGCGACGGCAAACAACCGCGAGACGATTCCTCCGGCGCTCATGGATCGCATGGAGGTGATCGAAGTTCCCGGGTATACGCGCACGGACAAACTCGGAATCGCGCGCGAGTTTCTCGTTCCAAAGCAGCTCAGTGCTCATGGTTTGACGGACGAACGTTTGGAGTTCATCGAGGAAGGCGTCTCGACGCTCATCGATCACTATACGCGTGAAGCGGGCGTACGTGGACTCGAGCGCGAGATTGCGGCGGTTTGTCGGGCTGCAGCGGTACGGTTGGCCGAGGGAGTCGATGTGCGGGAAGTTGTTGATGCGGAGCACGTCGAGAAAGTTCTCGGGCCGCACAAGTACCGTCCCGAAATTGCGGAGAAGACGCTCGAACCTGGGGTCGCAACGGGTTTGGCGTGGACACCCGGAGGCGGCGAGTTGTTGTTCATCGAAGCGTCGAAGATGCCGGGCAAGGGCAACGTCGTGCTCACGGGAAACATGAAAAACGTGATGCAGGAATCGGCTACGACGGCGGTATCGTTTGTCCGGAGCAAAGCAGATCGCCTGCATTTGGATCCTGAATGGCTGAAGAACATCGATTTGCACTTGCATGTGCCGCGCCACGGGGTTCCTCGGGACGGACCTGCGGCAGGCGTGACGATGTTCACCGCAGTTTGCTCGCTGTTGCTGGATTGTCCGGTACGGTCGGACATTGCGATGACGGGCGAGATCTCGTTGCGGGGACGCATCATGCCGGTGACGGGCGTCAAGGAAAAACTCCTGGCGGCGCATCGGGCGGGAATCAAGCACGTCATCATTCCGGCGAAAAATCGACGGGATTTGGACGATGTTCCGCAAGACATTCTCGACGCGGTGCAAGTTACGCTCGTCAATTCAATGGACGAGATTCTTCCGCTCGCCTTGGCTCCTCAGTCGTCGCCCGCGGCGTGACGAGCAATTCAATCACTTTTCCTTCAGTAGAGTCGACGAACACAGCTCCGCTGGTGTATGAAATCACGGAGCTTGCTCGCGCATGCTGCATTCGGGAAGGTAGACATGATCCAGACTGGTGACGTTATCGACGGCCAATATCGTATCGTTCGTCTCATTGGCGAAGGCGGGCAAGGTTCCGTGTACGAGGCTGAGGATCTGGACATTGGCGCGCCTGTGGCGATCAAAATCCTCAAGCCGGAAGTCGCCAACTCGGCTGAATTCACGACGCGTATGCGGCGCGAGGCGCGGTCGATGGGGGTATTGTCGGGAACGGCGGCGGTGCAGATCTTCGCGCTCAATCGGTCGGCGAAAGACGGCCTGATGTACATCGTGATGGAGCTGTTGCGGGGGCAGGACCTCGAACGTTATTTGTGGAAACACGAAACGGAATTCGGACCTTTACCTGTATCCAAAATGATTGAATTGTTGGCGCCGATCATCGATACGCTGGAAGCCGCGCATTCGCGGGGAATCGTGCATCGCGATTTGAAGCCGGCCAATATTTTCGTGCTCGATTCGACGGCACGCGGGCGCGTACGATTGCTCGATTTTGGTATGGTCAAGGATCTTTCGGCTTCGACGCCGCTTACGCAAGATGGGTTTGTCGTCGGCTCACCCTCCTTCATTGCGCCAGAAAGCTGGCAAGGTCCGTCGCTCACGATCACTGCCGCAGCGGATATGTACGCAATGGGGGCGATCATTTATCGCATATTGGCAGGACACGTCCCATTTCGAGGTGATGCGTTGGTCGATGTCGTGCGTCTCGTGATTCGCGCCGCTAGGCCGACATTGACGGACAAACGGCCCGATTTGCCCAAACCCATCGATCGCTGGGTAGCTCGAGTTTTGGCCATCGAACCCCATCATCGATTTACCAATATTCGCGAAATGTGGACGACATTACTCGACATTTTGCGCAGCGCTGGTAGTGGCGGTTCAGGGGAATGGCGATCCAGCAATCTGCCGCCTCCTCCCCGCGGGAGTACCCCTCCCGGACGCATGTAATGAACTCGCCCCCCACCGAGGTTTGTCATGGACACTGGAGTGCATGTTCCCGAGGCTGAAGTTTTGCACGGTCTCGCCGTCCGTCCCGATGTCTTGGTCATAGCGATTGCGGCACGCATCGAAGATGTTTCGCCGGCGCAAGCAGTAACGATCTTGAAGCATACCGCGGCCAAGCTCCAAACGAAAATGCTCGATGTTCATCCCAAGTCGGAGTTATCGGCGCGCAAGCTCGACTTGGGGCGCATGCATTCTCATAAATCAACCAAAGGCTCGTTGGCCGATTCTCAACTCGATGGCGTATTGCTCGTGCCTCTCGACGAGAAACTGGATTATTGGGCTCGCGCCGAACTTTTTGCGAAAATCACGGAGACGTTGCAGAGTTTTGCGTTCGAGGTATACAAGGCCAAACCCTGCGTCTATTTTGGCTCTCGCGCGCCCGTGCCGCGCGTGCGTAACGTGACCGCGCACAAGACGGAATTGACCAAGCGTCATGCGGCGCAATGGCAGATGCTCACGGCCAATAGCGAAAAAAGCCCGGGACCGACTTTGTGGGAAATACCGGAGGAAGTGGCGCAATACGCAGTTTCGCTCGACGAAGTACGCTTGGCCCTCGTTCCGACCCGCAAATTCCCCTCGCCGCGCGAATCTTGATTTCTTTCATTCGTGCCGCAAGGCTTCGATCGGATTGAGCCCCGCGGCTTTACGCGCCGGCAGATAACCAAAGGCAACGCCCACCGCAGCCGAAAATCCAAATGCACCCGCAATCGTGGCGGGCGAAATGGAGTAGGGCAGGGACAAGGCCCTCGTCGCGGCATACGAAAGCGACAAACCAAAACAAATTCCTAGAATTCCTCCGAGCATCGACAAAACCACCGCTTCGACCAAAAACTGCAATAGGACTTCGCTGGCCAAAGCGCCAATGGCCAAACGCGTGCCCACTTCGCGCGTGCGTTCCGTGACGCTCACGAGCATGATGTTCATGATGCCAATGCCTCCCACGAGCAAACTCACGGCCGCAATTCCGCCGAGTAAGCCCGTGAGTGACGCCGTGACGCTGCTCATGGTATCGGCGATTTCTTGCATGTTGCGCACGTTGAAATCGTCGAGTGCGCCGGGAACAATGCGGCGACGCTCGCGCAAAAGATCCTCGATTTGCGATTGCACGGATGCGGTCAATTCTGCGCGTTCCGTTTGGATGTACACGGACCCGATGTTCTGATTTCCGGCAACGCGGCGCTGAAATGCCGCGAGCGGCATGAGCACGACATCGTCTTGGTCGCCACCTACTGCCGCTTGTACTTTGGGAGAGAGGACACCCACGACGAGACACGACATTTGTTTGATGAGAATGCGTTTGCCCATGGGCATTGCTTCGCCAAACAAGTTTTCGCGCACGGTCT
>DAOMZH010000487.1:0-4506 GCA_035437985.1 Polyangium sp. (in: bacteria)
CTTTGACGTGATTGATGAATCCTGGCTCGGACATGAGGGCATCGAGGGCTTTGTCGAATCCGCCTTCGTCCGCAATGGCCTTCTCGGCGTCGGTAGGCAATCGCCCGCCCAAAATGATCGCCGCTCGGCGATAGGTCAGGGCCCAATTATCGACTTCGACACCCGCCAACGGATCGACGATGACACCACCGCATTGACCTTCGGTTGCTTCGATCTGCTTTGCGAGTTGATCGAAGAGTTTGTATTCGGCGCTGTCTTTCGGAATGAGCGCGCCGCCGATATGGGTATCGCCGCCGGTTGGCTTGAGCAAAAACTTTGGTTCGCCGTCAATCTGTTCGCTGACCATGCGGCGAACTTGATCGAGGTTGACATCGAGGAAGTCCGGATACGCGTCCCATTCGAGAACGAATGCCGCAGCCCTTGACTTTGGATTATCACCCGTGGCGGCAGAACCACCTGGCGCGTGACATCCTGTGCATTTCGAGCTCAGGACGGGCCAAACTTGTTCAGCGAAAAGTTGTCGCGTTTCCGCGCATGCTTTCGCAGCTTCAGCGGCCGGGTCTTTGGCGCTCGAACATCCTGGGTTTGTGGCTCCGAGCGCGAGGAGCGCCGCAGCAACCATTCCAAACCCCACCTTCCGTCTCGTTCGTTTGCGTGCTTCTAAAGTATCGAGTCGGGTCATTCGTTCAGGATAACCAGAAACGCCAGGTGCTTGTCGAGCGATTTTGGCGGAAAACGTTGGAACGCTGTGGCTTTCATTTTCTAGTGACGACAAGTAGCCGTTGCGTGCGCGGAAGAGTTGTGGAATCAACAGCAGCAACCAACATCGAGGAGGCACTCATGGACCCGATCGTCAGCACGGAATGGCTCGCCGCAGAAATCGGAAAACCGGACCTCGTCATTTTCGACGCGACCAAATTCTTGCCGCATGAAAATCGCGACGGCCGTAATGAATTCCTTGGAGCGCACCTTCCCGGGGCGCGATTTTTCGATATCGATGAAGTCGCGGATCAAGATACGCATTTGCCACACATGGTCCCGACTGCAGGGCGCTTTGAAAAATGCATGGCCAAGCTTGGCGTGACGAACGCTTCGCGGGTCGTGTTTTACGATCAAAAAGGTTTGGCCTCGGCGGCTCGTGGATATTGGCTCTTGGGTTTGTTCGGGCACGACGCCGTTGCGGTGCTCGATGGCGGTCTTCCCAAATGGCGGAAAGAAGGGCGGAGCATTGAATCAGGAGAGCCCAAGCCTGCCGAAGCAACTGCGTTTGTCGCGGCATTTCGCGCGCAACGAATACGCGGGGTGGGCGACTTGCTCGCCAATTTGGAATCGAAAAGCGAACTCGTAGTCGATGCGCGGCCTGCTGGCCGGTTTACCGGTGCACAACCCGAGCCGCGAAAAGGCGTCCGGGCAGGTCATATTCCTAGCGCCGTCAATTTGCCCTATACCGAATTGCTCGGACCTGACGGAACGTTTCTCCCGATTGATGCATTGCGAGAACGTTTTGCAAAAGCGGGCGTGGATGGAAACAGAGCCGTCATTACCAGTTGTGGAACCGGCGTGACCGCGTGTATCTTGTCGCTCGGAATGCAAATTGCGGGATTACCAGCCGCGCCTGTTTATGACGGCTCGTGGACCGAATGGGGCAGTCGATCAGATACCCCCATTGAAACGGGTTGATGGCCGGACAGACGAGCCACGAGCGGCGCCGTTGAAATTCCACTTGCAACGAGCGCGCGGCACAACTACATGCAATCGACTGCTTCTCCAACGTTTCCTCGAGGTAATCGATATGCGTTCAATTTGGCCATTCTCAATTCCCATTTTCGTCGTCGCCGCATGTACGTATTCGCTGCCAGAGATCGAGCAGGCAACGTCCACGGGTTCCATTGGCGGACAAGGCGGCACCATTGAAGGTAGCCCGGGTGGGGCGGGTGGAGTCGGTGGAGTCGGTGGAGTCGGTGGAGTCGGGGGTGCCAATGGCGTCGGGGGGGCCGGCGGCACTGGCGGCGCTGGGGGCACTGGGGGTGCGGGGGGCGGAATGAGTGAAACCGTTTGGGTGGATTTTTTTGAAGGCACCTTCGATATGGGAAAGGACGGAAAGACCGCCGAGATGCCGGTGCACAGCGTAATGGTCAATGCTTTCGCCCTGACCCGAACTGAAATCACCGTCTCGGAATACATGCAATGCGTAACAGACGGAAAATGTATCACGCCTGGGGTATGGGACCAAAAATGTTATTGGAACCAGCCGGGCAACGAGAATCGCCCAGTCAATTGCGTGACCTGGGAACAATCGGAGACGTATTGCGAGTGGGTCGGGGGACGGCTTCCCAGCGAAGCCGAATGGGAATACGCGGCACGCTCGGGTGGACAATTAAATACATACCCATGGGGTGAAATGACCCCGTCTTGCGACTTGGCGGTAACGCAAAGCTGTGGTGTTGGTTTTCCCGAGCCGGTTTGTACAAAACCTACAGGCAATACCGTGCAGGGGTTATGCGACATGGCAGGCAACGCCTACGAATGGATTTATGACGATTGGCACGGAACCTATGACGGCGCTCCCGTGGATAGCGCGGCCTGGGAAGCTGGTGGGAATCTGAAGGTCGTGCGGGGTGGGCATTATGGGTCCGATCCCAACCAGCTTCGAACGACGTGGCGCGGCGTTTATTTTGACAAAACGACCTACTCGAATGTCTTCATAGGGTTTCGTTGTGCGCGATGACGTAATGCGCACTTACGACGATTCTATCAACAATCGCAGCCGACCAAGGTGAGTTTGATGTTATCCCACCACATGGCGTTGTTCTGCGCATTCGTGCTCTTGAATTTGATGTAGACGCCTGGCGACGTACCAAAGGGAATGTTGATATTGACGATCGAACTGCAAGTTTGCAGGGTCGACATCGATGTTGAAGGGACGGCGGTCGTCCATCCGCTGCTCGCGGAACACGACGAATACGACGCAAATGTATCGGTTGTTTGCTTGTATTCGACGACGGCCCCGGCATTTGCGAATTGATACCAATCATAAGACAAGCGCACCGCCGAACAACTCGCGGTGGCTTTGTTCACCCAAATGCCGACGAATGCATTCGTGCCGCCCGTTGCGTTGGTGCGGGTTGTTTGTCCAGGCAACATACAGGCAGGGGTATTGGCGGCGGTGGCGACGTACGAATTGCACCAGTCGACTTTATACACGCCCGTTATCGACCCGGCATTACCATCGTTGAAGTCTTCAACGTAGAAGTCTTGGCAATTCAGCGCTGCGCACCCCTCGTTGGTTGCGTTGTCGCAATCGTCATCGAGGTTATTTTTGCAGGATTCGACCCCTGGGAGAACTTCACCCGTGCAGACCCCCCATGCCGTTCCCGCGGAATTACACGTCTGCGTACCGCTCCGGCATATGCCCACGCCCGCTGTTCCACCAGGCCCTGAATAACAGCTGCGCGTGGCAAACGGCGTACAGACACAACCTTCATTGATTTGGCCATCGCAATCGTCGTCGACGGTCGTACCACAGTTTTCCGCAGGTGCCGGTTGGGTATTTTGCACGCAAACAAGCATCCCGGACGAGCACGTCAATGTTCCAGCAGAGCAGACACCTTGATTTCCGGTATTACACGACGAACCCCCGCCAGGATTGTTCTCGTCAATCGTACCATTGCAATTGTCATCGATGCCGTTGCACGTTTCATTGCCGGGTTGTCCGGGCGTACACGTGCCAGGCTGGCCATTCACACATCCTGGAGCTGTCGCCGCACACGCGCCCAAACCACACGTGAGCGGCATGATGCCCTCGTCGGTTTGACCATTGCAATCGTCGTCGAGACCATTACACGTTTCATTGCCGGGTTGTCCGGGCGTACACGTGCCAGGCTGACCATTCACACATCCTGGAGCCGTCGCCGCACACGCGCCAACGCCGCAGTTCAGGACCACAATACCTTCATCGATCTGTCCATTGCAATCGTCATCGACGCCATTGCAAGATTCCATTCCGGGCAAGATTTGCCCCGTACACGCGCCCCACGTACCATTCGTGCACATCTGCGAGCCAACGCGACATGACCCCACGCCGACCGTGCCTGTCGGTCCATCGTAGCAGCTTTGGTTCGTTCCGTTGATGCAGCTACATCCTTCGTCGAGTTGCCCGTCGCAATCGTCATCGAAGCCATTGCATAGTTCGGTGCTCGGTTGTCCCGGCGTACACGTACCAGCCTGGCCATTCACGCACCCAGGAGCGGTCACGGCGCATACTCCAATACCGCAGTTCAACGGAGTAATACCATTGTCAATCTGACCATTGCAATCGTCATCCAAACCATTGCACACTTCCGCACTCGGTTGTCCAGGCGTACACGTGCCAGCCTGGCCATTCACGCACGCAGGAGCGGTCACGGCACACGCACCAATGCCACAGCTCAGCGGCGATATGCCATTGTCGACCTGACCATTGCAATCGTCATCCAGGCCATTGCACACTTCCGCACTCGGTTGTCC
>DAOMZH010000487.1:4606-8038 GCA_035437985.1 Polyangium sp. (in: bacteria)
TCCAAGCCATTGCAGATTTCGGCAACTGGTTGTCCGGGTGTGCACGGGACGGGCAGGCCATTTACACAACCGGGAACCGTCACCCCACATGTGCCAACGCCACAACTGGCAGGGGCAATGCCTTCATCGATCTGGCCATTGCAATCGTCGTCGAGACCATTACAAGATTCCGCACTCGGTTGTCCGGGCGTACACGTCCCCGGCAAACCATTTACGCAACCTTGAGCAATCGCCGCACATGCTCCCATGCCGCAAGTGAGGTCCGCGATCCCGTCATCCACTTGCCCATTGCAATCGTCATCGGCGCCATTGCACACGTCTGCGGTCGGTGTCACTTCGTCCGCGCACGGTCCCCACATTCCATCGACACACGATTGCTTACCCGCTCGGCAAACCCCCACCCCAATGGTCGTTGGCGATCCCGAATAACAATCTTGTACGCTATCAGTTTGGCAAGAACAACCGTCGTCGACTTGACCATCACAATCTTCGTCGAGCAACCCGTCACAAACTTCAGTGTTCGGCACACCGGGTTCGCACACTGTTGGTTGTCCAGACGCACATGCGGCTACTGTTTTTTGACACGTGCCCAGCCCGCAGGTGGTCGAGGGCAAACCATCGTCGATTTTGCCATTGCAATCATCGTCACGACCGTTGCATGTTTCCGGAAGAATACAGCTTCCTCCACAATCGACGCTGGTCTCGTCACCATTTTGCACGCCGTCGATACACGTTGCGACTTGACACATCTCATTTGTGCACACGCCGCTTTCGCAGGAATCTCCGCCAATGCATGCTTGCCCTGGTGCACATGGCAGACACGTTCCGCCGCCGCAATCCACGTCGGTTTCGTTTCCATTTTTGATCCCGTCCGCGCAATTTACCTCGGCCGTATCCCCCGCACCTCCACAACCAAAACCGATCAACGCGGCGGTGGATAGGATCGCGAACATTCCCGTGGCAAATCGCAATCGATTGCGCATGGATACGGTTTTCAGTTTTTGCATAGGGGCAACCTCGTCGAAGAGCACACCATCATGCCAGAGATGAAATGCCCTGGCAACGGCTTTATTCATTCGTTATTTTAGCAACCTTCGCTCACCTTTGCACCTAACCTTGACAGGAGCCTCGAATGCCGGCACACTCGCTTCTACTATCATGACTGCACAGCTCCACGAGCATTTGATTCTGAATGGCGAAGCGACCACGATGGCATTTTGCCCTCCGCTTCCTGACGGCCATCCACGAATTATTGACCGAGACGCCGCTGGGGTGCCCGGAACCGAACGAGATGGCTCGTGTTATTCGACGGCTTGTTGGCGCCAATATATCGGCACGTGGGAAATCAAGGACGACAAGTTCTATTTGACGAACTTGATTGGGCGATTGCGTTTGAGTGGCGACGAGCCGCTCTTGGCTGATTGGTTTTCAGGGGTGTTGCGAATTCCGCGTGGTAAATGTTTGCAATATGTCCACATGGGGTTTGGCTCGGTCTATGAGGAAGAGGTGCACATCAAAATCGAAGAAGGACTGGTTGTTTCCTCGAAAATCATAGACAATCGCGGAAAGCAATTCGACCGGCAATCCCTGGGTTGGAGCAATCTGCCTGGTTCGGAAAACCGTTTTCCCGGCGATGATGAATGACTCCGGAGGCTACATTCACCGCGAAAGGCGATCCTGACGCTTCCTTCGGCGCAATGCAAACAATGCAGTTGCGATAATTAAGACAAACCCAATTCGTTCCTCGGGTGCAGCCGGCACTCCACAACTACACCCACCAGCGGATGTGGGCGAAGGCGGAGCATTGGCTGATGCGTCGGCGGGAGGCATAATGGCTGGAGTAGGTGCCGCAGCCGAACTCGCAAGAGCGATTGTGGCTGATTGCGCGGGAGTTGCCATTACCGAATTTGCGGGAGCGGTCGACGCAGATTCCACAGGTGCAGCAATTGCCGATGTTGTGGGACGTGTGGCGGGAGAATCGAGCGATCCCGATAATGGATCGGATGGATCTACCTTCGGAGGTGACTTGGGCGGCGTAACAAATGTGGGTTTCGGCGGCGCGTCGAGTGTCGCCCCATCTTTGACAATTTTGACGCCCCCTTCCGGATCACGCTCCAGATGCGAACCATTGGGCACGCATCGGTGCCCATAAAGATATGCATGATAGGTGCCTGGCGGACACGATGGCGGAGGTCCGAGATCGGCACGAACATCCGCGGAAATCACACTCAAAAACGTCGCAATGGCGGCAAACACGAGGACGCGCATCTGCTCAGATCAGCTGATTTCATCGCTACTGACAACAAAAATCGACGTCGGATAACCCATCGTCAAGTGCTCGACTCGGCGCCCCGATCACGCAATCGATAACCTACGCCGGGTTCCGTGACGAGCAATTTGGGACGAGCGGGATTCGATTCGATTTTTTTCCGCAATTCCGCCATGTGCACACGCACGTAATGAGCTTGGTTGGCATACACCGGGCCCCACACCTCTTTGAGGATCTGTTGATGCGTGAGGACCTTGCCCGCATGTTGGGCCAGAAAAACCAATAATTTGTATTCGATCGGCGTGAGATGAACGAGGTTTCCTCCCATCGTGACTTCCCGCCGCGTCAAGTCGATTTTCAACTCGCCAAACTCCATCACCTGCGTTGCGCTCACGGATGCAGTCGTTTGCACGTGGCGCAAGGCTACACGCATACGGGCGAGAAGCTCATTGACGCCAAAAGGCTTGGTCAAATAATCATCCGCTCCCGCATCGAGCGTCGTGACCTTGTCGTCTTCCCTGCCCCTCGCCGAAATGACGATGATGGGCATACGACTCCATTCTCGAATTCTTTTCGTGACTTCAATTCCGTCCCCATCGGGAAGACCAAGGTCCAATAGGACAATTTCGGGATTGTGCGTCGTGGCCAGCGTCAATGCCTCAACCGCAGTCGTTGCTTCGAGTAGACGATACCCGTGCGATGTGAGTGTAGCCCGAATGAAACGCCGCATCTGCGGCTCGTCTTCGACCACCAAAACGAGTGTTCGTGGCTCGGTCATCGAGACACCTCCTCGACATTCTCGCGTTCGGGCGGAAAAGATGGCATTTGTTCCTCGATTGGTAAAACGATTCGTACGACGGCTCCGCCCGTCGTACGATTTTCGGCGCGGATCGTTCCCCCATGCGCTTCGACGATGGCGCGACAAATGGGCAATCCCAGTCCCGCCCCTCCGTTTCCTGCATGTTTTCCGCGGAAAAACTTCTCGAAAACGCGTTCTTCGGTCCCAGGTTCGAATCCACGACCCGAATCACGAATTTCGATCACCATCATTTCTTCGACTTTTCGTGCCATGACCTCGAGCGACGAACCAGCAGGCGTGTAACGTGCCGCATTTTCCAACAAATTCACGAATACTTGCTCGAATAACACCGGATCAACCGAAA
>DAOMZH010000488.1:0-8038 GCA_035437985.1 Polyangium sp. (in: bacteria)
TTGGCCTCCGAGCGCACGAGCATTGATGGACAATATGGATTGTCTTGGGCAATCGGGGCAAACTTGACATTTACCGTGGGCGCGGTGAGCGGCGCGATTGGAAAGAGGCTCCCCGGTCCCGTATTTGGAATCATGGAAATGATTGGCACGGCGCCGAGCATTGCGGTCGGGCTTTATCAATCCATTGGACATCCCGACGCCGATCGCCACGCATGGATTGCCCTCACTGCTTGGTCTTCGGCATTGTTCATGCACGGCTTGTTATCGACGGCGATTCCCACACCGAGAGACAGGCCAAAGCATGAACGAAGTTCGACAAACCGAATACCGTTCATGATGATGCCGACGGTGGTATCGGATGGAACGAGGCAAATGCCGGGGATTGCTGCGCGGGGGAGCTTTTAGAATTCGGGCGGTTTTCCAAGGGCTAGGAGGACTTCGTTCAGGCGTAGCTTGGTTCTTTGCAACCCTTCCTTCGTTTCCCCTCCCTCTAAACGAAGTTGCAATGCGTCGCGCAACACTAGCTCGGCCTCTTCATATTTCTTGTTTACAAATAGAATGTCGCCCAAGGCGTACGCCATCCGCCCTCGCCCCCGAGCAGCCATGGTTCCTCGCTCAGCCGATCGCCCAGCAAATTGCATTGCAGTTCGGAGCGAACCCTCGGCTTGTTCGTTCGCACCTTCCGACATTTCGATCCTCCCCAGCGTGTACCAATAAAATCCGTGAAGTCCCGCGCTGAAAAAACCACGGTTCATCTCCCGTTCGACTGCTTGTATGCGCTCTCTCGCGCGCGCCAATTTGCCTTCCACCGCATCCTGAAATGTACTCGCCAGTTCTTTCGCCAGTTTGATCTCGGCTTTGTGCTCACTTACATTAAATGGGGAACGCCGCCCCGTTACTCGAATTGCGGCCCGCACCCGTTTCGCCCACCCCTCGGTCAACTGCGCTGCCGTGGGCAATCGTCCCTCCGTCGCAAAAATACCCTCCCACAAAACCCTGTGCTCCAAGTATTTTGCCCATTGCTGCAATTTCTTTTCCTGCAGCAAGTCCTGCGCTTCGAGGCCCGCCAATAAGACCGTAGCCTCCTTCGCCAGCTTCGTTTGCGCCACGTCATACCCCTTCGTTGCAATCCACGTCAGCGCACACAATTCTCCAGCCGGACGCCATTCCAGCAGCCGAATCAACATCCGATGCAAAATTCGTTTTCGTTGATCTTCAGGAGGGACTTTCTCGAGCTGGATTTCAATCAGCGCGTTCACCGTTTCCAAAATATCAATCGGGTTTTGCAACGTCCGGACGAAATCCACAATGAGCTGCCAACCATCCTCGCGCAACCCCAACCGATCCGTCATTTCATCATACAAATCCCGGGCCCGGTTCATTGCATCGTACGCCACCGCCAACAGCGTCCGCAATTCTTCCCCACCCCCGGGATGCACGTTGGAAATCGCCACGTATTCAAATGCTCGAATCACTGGATGAACCATGATCTCGCGCAAATCGACCCCTTGTTGCCGCACCTTCACGACGAGAAACGTCCCGCTCGATCCGCGTTGTTCGAAGATACGCTCCAGATAATGCCGGCTGGGTTCGAGCAACATCGTGTACCAATCGACCTCCACCCGCGGCACGATTCGCTCGGTCACGACCTGCTGATAATACGCCAAAAGAATCTCCTGATCGCCCCGGGGAATAGCACCGGGCAAGACCAACGGGCTCCCATCCGGCGCATAAAACCGATAATCGGGAGGCATCAATCCGAGCAAATGCAGCGGACGCACGGCTCAGGAATCTCGCAATCGCGCTGCCACGCTGGGCCGGAGCAGGTCGAGCAATGGATCCATTCGATATCCCGCTTCCTCGCGAAAACGATCGACCGGGATCACGAGCCCGATCCTCAATAACTTTTCAAATTCATCTTTGGTAATGACTTTTCCGTCGCGCGTCGTATCTGTCCTGAGCCGCCCATTGAGTAAATCTTCGCGCTGCACCTCGTCTTTGCCACGGGGCAAACAACGATCCGTTATGACCGCCAAACGCACGAGCAAATCATCTTCGACCCCCGGCACGATGGCTCCCTCCCTCACGGCATCGAGCAACGCAGCATCGGTACACCAGGCATTGGGATTTTCTGCGGGCCAATGCCCCGAACGCAAAAAACCATGAATCCAACGCAAAAGCACCAGCGGATTGCCCGTCACAGTAGTAAGTTTACTCAGCGCATTTTGCACTTCCGGCTTGCGAAATCGCCCCCGACCTTCCGTCGTGGCTGCGTCCAAACGCCGCTCGATAATCGCAAGCAGCCCGTCTTTATCAATCGGGCCAACCGTAAAAATGGCGTCCATTTCCCGCCGCAAATCGTCGAACAACATCTCCGTGCGCATATGCACGATGCCCACACATGGCTCGACATCCAAAATGTTCTTGAGCGCCGGCTTCATGTTGCTCACATCAGATGTATGCGCTTGATCCAAATCGTCAAAAAAAACCAAAACGGTCCACGGCGTCGTGTCGTGAATTTGTTGCAACGTCGTCTTGAGCGCCATATGCAATAACTCATCCGTCACGTTTTGCGTTCGACCCGATGAGGCAGCGCGTTGCCGACTTTCTTCCCAAGAAAAAGACGAGGTGCTTTTGAGGGTCAGGAACAAATCAGCCCCCAAAGACGCCCCTATCCCATATCGCGTGTTGATCGTATTGACCTGGCCTTCCGAGATCTGATCGTTATGGGCCAACAGAGCGAGCTCGTCGAGCCACTTCTCCAGCATTCGCGCCTTGTCGCCAAGGTTGGGCAAAAGGGGTTTGGCATGCTCCACAATTCCGCTGGCCAGAGACTTCAGAAATTGGCGAAACCCAATCGAACGACCATTGACTTCGACGCGAATGACGCGATCGGCGTGACGTTGCGCAAATTTCTTGACCACGACGCTGGTCAGGATGGACTTGCCAATGCCCCGTTCACCAAAGATACCGAGCCGGTATCGTCGCTCGTTGCTCTGAAACAGATCTTCCAGAATGTCGTCGATCTTCTGCGATTCTTTGTCCCGGTTGGCAAAACGCCGTTGCTCGATCGAGGTCGGCGTCAACCATGCTGTTCCAATCGACGTACACATCGCGCGCAAAATGCCAGGCTCGGGGCATAAGTCAACATTTCGAGCCACTCACCACGTCAAAAGTGGCGAATGCCTCGAATCGACGATTCAGCCAAGACGGCGCTCACCCCCGCCATCACCCGCCTGCTTCATTCTTCCGTTTTCGTGTCTGCTTTCGGCTCCTTGTTTCCCCCCGACCTTCGTTTCGCCAACGCGCTCGCAAAAAAGTCGAACGGTTTGGCGATTGCCGGATTCGTCCGGGCCGCCGTTTTCACCATCGCGTGTAAATCGAGCGCGTTTTTCCAAACCTCATGCTCGGCTCGTAATCGCGCGTCGGCCAAGGGCTGCAACTTCGCTTCGTATGCCGCACGCAGCGCATCTTCTTTCTTGTTCGCCCGCTCCGCGGCGCGCAACATAGCTGCCAATTTCGCTGGTGTCAGCCCCGGAACACGGACCAGCGTCCCATGTTCGGACCAAACTTCGACCAAACGCTCGACAAGCTCCCCAAATCCCGTGAGCGGTTTGATCATCCGTTGCTTTTCCTCGATCGATAGAGCCGCCGGAACGACCTTCTTTGCAGATTTCGACTTCGTCGACGACTTTTTTGCCCCAGCTTTCGCCTTGCTTGCAGATTTCTTCTCGACTTTTGCCTTCGACATCGGTACCTCCAACCGCAGAATCACGAACATCGATCCCAAATGCAATTATTTTTGTAGGTAATTTTCGTGCTCTCGTCATTCGAGCTCGAGGCTTGAACCCATCAAGGCTTGGGCTTGAATGCATCAAGCTCGAGCCTCAATTCATACGTACCTCTACCATAATAAAATTGAACCAATATCTAGGTACATTCGAGATATCTACTCATTGGCTTCGAGACATGGACCCATTACATTCATAGTCCAAGTCTGGATGCAATGAGTCAGGCCCCGATTCTCTATCGCATCTGCCCGTCGCCACCACGCGCATCGTCAAGCTGTACAACTGGTCACTTTTTCTAACGTGGTTGGCACCTTCGTACAGCGCCCTGCAAATAGGTGACCATCGCATCACCCGCCGCCCCGCAGCGGGTTAAAACCCGCTGCTACACAGACCAAAGTCCTCCACTACCGTTCCGGACTGTCCTCGTTCGGGTTTTGCGAGAAATGATTTCTCCTGCGAAATCGACAGCAAATCTCGATAAGAAGACGAAATACCACAACGCCAGTCCGGAACGGTAGTGGAGGACTTTGCCGTGTATAGCGCGGGATTTCAATCCCGCGCGGGGTATTGGACGAAGCCTGGCGGTCACAAACTTCTGGAACGCTGTACTTAGCTTCCTTCTCGGGGCAGTTGACATTGCTCAGGAAATTGGGTAACTCGATGCCATGCGCTTCTCTATCCTAGTCAAGACCATCTCCGTTCTCCTTCCGTCACTCTTCCTTGCTGCTTGCAGCGGTGACGGCAAAACGACAACCAGCGGTGGAAACGCCGACTCCCTCTCGGATTTCGCCAATAGCCTCAACGAGGCACTTTGTGCGAACGCCGTGGAATGCCATCGCGCCGAGACAAATGCCGAATGCCTCGCCACGCAGCAGACTGAAATCCCCGAATACCAGAAGTATGTTGACGACGGCACGATCAAGTTCCACCCCGAAAACACCGATGCGTGTATCGCTGCATTTTCCGTCCTCGGAAGTTGCTCGCTCACGGAAGTCTTCGCCCAGGGTGGGATCGATATCCTCGAAACCGCGTGCGCCCCGACCCTCGAGGGAACGCTTGCAGAAGGCACGGCATGTGCCATTGACGAGCAATGCGTCAGTGGCAACTGCGACCTGGTGGATCCGAATTGCGCGGATGCATGTTGCGCGAACAAATGCATGGCGAAGGAAATACCCCCGGTCCTGCCGAAAATCGGCGAACCATGTCCAGATTTCGATTGTGAAAAGGGGGCATATTGCCAATCGGACACGATGGGGATGCCCACGACCTGTGCCGCGACGGTCGGTGCCGGAAAGCCGTGTACCAGCTTTGGTCAATGCGAATTGCCAGCTACGTGCGACCTCGATTTCACGACGATGATGGGCACCTGCAAAGCTCCCATTGCGCATGGCGCAGCATGCAATCCAATGGGAATCTCCCTCTGTGATCGCACCGATGATTATTGCGATCCGACAACCAAGGTCTGCACGACCAAACCTTTGCCTGGCTCCGCGTGCGTGAATGACAGCTGCGTCGATTACGCATATTGTGATCAGGCGACGACGATGTGCGTCAAGGATCTCCCTGCCGGCGCCGCATGCACCGATATGACCGATTGCCTAGGCGAGCTCTCTTGCGAAATGGGCAAATGCGCCTTCGACACGCCGGTCGTTTGTCCCTGAGCCAATAGACCCGCGTTTGCCCCTCCCCGCCCCCACCCGTCCCCGCCCCCACCCGTCCCCGCCCCCACGCCGCTCAAGTAACTCGATGCTTGTGCCGCCATTCTTTGGGCGTACAGCCAAACCAACGTCGAAATGCTCGAAAAAATGGACTCGGTTCGACGAACCCGACCAGACCCGCAATTTCATACATCGATATCGACGGATTGATCAGATGCTGCAAAGCCAAGTCGCGGCGCACAGCATCGACGACACTATCGAAATTCGTGCCTTCCGCTTCGAGCCGACGCTGCAACGTCCGCGTCGACATGCCCAAACTTCGCGCCACAACAGAAATCCTCGGGACGTCTTCGTGTATCGATTGCAATAGCCGCTGACGGAGCATCGCGCCAACCGGGGCTAAGTCAGCAATGGGATCGACATGCGCGAGCACCAAATCCAATGCGCGGCGATATTTGGTTTCGTCCTTTTCGAGCAGCGGCGTGCGCAGGGTTTCCGGATCGAAAATGATTTCATCCGTCGGCATGCCGAATTGCACCGGCACACCGAAATACTCGTCGTGCTCGGAACGGTCACCGGAAGGCAAATGGCGAAACGATACGCGTAGAGGAATAATGCGCTTACCTGTCAAATGCCGCGCAAGCGCCAAGGGGACTGTGAGCGGAGCCTCGTGCCGCGAAGGTATCGCCAAAAAATCGGGATGCAGACGCACGGTGGGATGCGTTTCGACCGAAATACGGAGACCTTCCGGCGTTCGCGACAAGCGACGAGTACAAATATTGTTGGTCAAATATTGAAAGCGATGAAAATCGACGAGCGCCTGCTCCAACGTCGCTGCGCTCTGCATGAGGTGCCCGAGCAGGCCATATCGTTTGGGCACAAAGTGTTTGCCTATGTGGAGACAGGCGTTGTTGCGCGGATGATGAGACAAAATCAAACGAGTCATGAGCATGTGTTTGTCATAACGAACAACAGCGTCGACATCATCGAGTATGGCAAGATCAACTCCCGCTTGCTTGAAGAGGTCGGCGGGATCGAGTCCCAAGCGCATTGCTCCAAAAACGAACGCATGTGAAATGGAGGCACTGAGAAAGGGTGGCGAGTCCAGCATGCGCCTATTATGCCAGAAAGCAGATTGGCGTCGCAAGTCATTACAATGGCGCCACCGGTCACTGCATTTTCGCGCGAGAGTCCGTATTTACATCTGGAACATGAACGACGCCGCGCTCAATACCGGAGAATTCCTGGCCGCTAGAGCAAACGATTCTGGCATGCAGATGACTGGCGCGCCAAATGAGTCTGGAGAATTCCTGCGTTCCCAAGCAACCGATACAGGTGAATTCCTCGCGGAAAGTGCCATTACATTCACGCCGGCGAGTGGAATTTCCGCTCGGACGGTTTCCGAGATGGGGGATCGCATTGGGGGACGTTATGTGATCTTGGGACTATTGGGCGAAGGTGGAATGGGTTCCGTCTATCGAGTGCGGGATACGGAGTTAGGCGAAATCGTGGCGCTGAAGATGCTGCGTCACGATTCGGATCAATCGGAAGAGGCTCTTGAACGGCTCCGCAGCGAAGTAAAGCTGGCGCGCAAAGTCACCCATCAGAATGTCGCACGGATGTACGATATTGGGGAGCACGGAGGGGAACGATTTTTGACGATGGAGTGTATCGATGGCGAAACGCTTTCGAGCATTCTGGCGCGAGAAGGAAAACTCGCGGTACCGCGCGTAATCGAAGTCATCAAAGGCATTTGCGCGGGGCTCGATGCGGCGCATGCGGCGTGTATCGTGCATCGGGACCTCAAGCCCGACAACGTGTTGATGACGAAGGATGGGCGTCCGGTCATTACGGATTTTGGTATTGCGCGCGAACGCAGCACGCACGATGTGAGTGGCATCATTGCGGGAACGCCGGAGTACATGGCGCCGGAGCAGGTCGAAGGAGCGATTGATCTGGATGCTCGTGCCGATATTTATGCGCTTGGGGTGATGCTTTATGAAATGCTGACGGGGCGACGTCCGTGGAGTCGTTCGACGCCATTGGATACGGCAATGGCGCGTCTCGGGCATCCACCGCCGGATCCGACGCGGGAGCGTGAGGATTTGCCGGCGGCAATGGCGCGAATCGTCATGCGTTGCATGGCTGAAAACCGCGACGACCGTTATTCGTCGGCGGTCGAAGTGGTTGCGGCATTGTCGCATATTGCAATGACGACATTCGGGGTGGCGTCTGCGACCGCCGCTCCATTGGTAGCCGCACGTCCGGCCAAGGAAAAAACCCTCGCGGTGCTGCCTTTTCGTAACATTGGCCCGGCGCAGGACGATTTCGTGGCCGAGGGTTTTTGGGAGGATGTGCTCGATGCCTTGTCGATGACCAAAGGAATTCGGGTGAAACCGCGGAGTGCGGTGGCGAAATTCAAAAATGCGCAGCGGGAGCCCAGAGAAATCGGTGACGAAATGGGCGTGCAGGTGGTGGTCGAAGGCAGTTTGCGGCGAACACCTCGAGGCTTCCGGATCAGCACGCGCGCCATTTCGGTGGGTGATGATTTTCAGTTATGGGCGGGGCGGTTTGACAAACCCGAAGAAG
>DAOMZH010000489.1:0-8031 GCA_035437985.1 Polyangium sp. (in: bacteria)
CGTATTTGGTCACGCCATCGGAATGCCCGTGATACACGCCGTCGTCGTCACCGCGGACCATCCAACCGCTCGAACCCGAGCTCTTTTTGCGCCAATTCGTTTCGTTTTCGTGATCGAATACGGCAATGCCGCCATTGTCGTCGGAAACGCAGAGTTTGCCCTGATGAATATCGAGCCAATAAATATTCACCGATGCGTCGATTTCATACGCCAATCGGGGAACGTGTCCTCCGAGGTCGTACACATTTCCGTCGTCGCATCCGGCATAACGCCATTCATCGTCGGCAATGAGGCATTTCACGCCATCGGGCAGCTTGTATTGCTGTTCGACGGTTCCTGCCGCAGTGACGGCATAAATCGCGCCAGCTTCATTGCCAACCCAGAAAAGTTTCTTGTCGATGAAAATGCCGAATGCCGGCGATCCCGAGGCAAACTTCCAAAGCACCGGGGCCTGTTTGGCCGTCGACGGCATGCTCTTGATCGCCCGCCGCGTGACGGGACGTTTCTGCCGCTCACCCATGACCGCAGGCGCATAACCCTTTTTGGTTTTCTCGCCGATCTTCTTTTTCGCAAATGCTTCGGCTTCCGAGGCCGAACCGAACTTTTGTTCTTGCTTTTGTCCGGGATCACCAATGCGACCGTAACGAATGGATACTTTGGTTTTGTCGACGATGACTTCGTAAAACTTATGCGAACCACCGCCATCTTCGGACAATTCGAGATACGTGCGATTACCAGCCGCCGCAGGTGCTGCAGGTGCGGGTGCGGGCGCAGGTGCTGCAGGCGCGGGCGCAGGTGCAGGTGCTGCGGGTGCAGCTGCAGCCGCACGTTTACGCGCAGGGGCGGATGCGGGCGCTGCTGCAGGGGCCGCAGCGCGCTTGCGCGACGAAGCCGCAGGGGCCGCTGGAGTTGCACGGGACGAACTCGACGAAGATGCAGAGCGTTTGGTGGCCATGGGGTTTTCCTCGATCGCAATACGAGAACACAGGTCCCGCGGCTTTGTCATCAAGGAAGAAATGATTTCTCGACAGCGGCGTAATCCACCGCGACGTCGAGCCGCGCCAGCACCGAATAAAATCCGAACTGCAAACGATTCATGAAGAGCATGCCCTCCGGCATGGGCACGAATGAATCGTCTTTTTGGCGTAATGTCTCGGTCCCGGCGTCTTTCATTTGTCCCACGAGCGACGCGACATATTCGCGAGTAATACGGTACGGCGAAGAAAACTGTGGCTCGAACGCTCGGCGCAAATACGAAAGCACGCGTTTTTCATGCGGCCCTCCGCGCGTTTCCAACATCAATTTGCCCGCCGCGGTGAACGCTGCTTCGTCTCGATCACACGCGGCCCGATGCAATCGCCGCGCAATGGGCTGCCTTTTCGCGGGAATCGTTTGCACACAACCAAAATCCAAAAATACGACGCGACCTCCATCCAAGAAAAAATAATTTCCCGGATGAGGATCCGCATTAAACATGTCGCCCACGAGCGTGCCTTTGTAAACGAAACGCCATAACGTTTGCCCGATTGCGATACGCTCGCCTTCCGGCAAACGACTCGCATCATCCAGCGACCCGCCCCGCATGAATTGAGTCGTCAATACGCGCCGCGAAGTATGTTCCGGAAAAACCCGAGGAATCATGATCTGCTGGTCACCTTCGTGCACGCGCGCAAAAGCCGCTTGGCGCTCGCCTTCCTTGCGATAATCCAGCTCCTCCCGAAAACGAGCCCGTATTTCTTCGAGCACATTCTTGGAATCGAGCCGCCGCGTGCCCATCATCGATAACGAGCTTTCAACGAGCCCCGCATTTTGCAAATCACTCTCGACCGCCTCCGCAATGCCCGGATGCTGCACTTTGACCGCAACCTCCTGGCCATTGGGCAATATCGCTCGATGCACCTGACCAATCGAAGCACTCGCCACCGGCACGGAATCGAATTCCGCAAAGAGACGATCGATAGGACCTGACAATTCCTCTTCGACCAAATGCCGGATCGCATCCGGCGACGAACGCGGTGCCTGCGCCAAGAGCATTTTCATTGACGCTTGGTACGCATCGCGATGCTCCTCGGGCACGAGACCATCGACATACCCGGCCATCTGCCCAACTTTTGCCGCAATTCCCCGCAGATTTCCCAATACTTCAGCAGCTCGCTTCGCCGCATCCGTGGAATCGCGCTCGAGCAACATCGTCGCACCCGTGCGCGCCCCGAGTTCGGCAAGACGAACGAGACGACCCAATCGACTAGCAGGAATTTTTTTATCGGAGGACATTAAGAGGACCCAAGTCAACGCAAGCGGCAGCCAATGTCGACGGCCTGGTCGACCTTGGCAGCAGACAACGATTTCGTATCCGCATCGATCATGACGCGAATGTTGACGGTTCCCCCCACCGCCAAACGCGTGACGCCGCGCAAGATATCGCCAATGATCCCTTGCACACGGGAACCAATGGCCGACGCACCGAGTTCGCTGCACGCGATGGCGCCCTTCAAATCGAATTTCGTTCGCGCAGACAAACCATCCCGCACGGCATTACCTTTGCCTTCGAGATGGAGCGCTCCTGCATCCACCGTGGCTTTGGTGAAACGCACTTCCCCGAGATCCGGCGCGACTTCGAACGTGGTTGCCGTCTTGGTTGTCTTTCCAAACACGATGCCATCCAGCTCCCGAGGATGTGGCGGCACCCATCCGGTCACGACAAACGAGGCGTTCCCGTGATGCGGCGTCGAAGGTAGCGCCCCATCGATCACGAATGACACCGTGCCTTCTACTGACGAACCTGCAAACCCATTCGGAACCGGCAAGGCGAAGGCGCGACAAACCTCTTCGACCTTTTGCGACACGAACGTGACGCTGCCTTTGAACGGAACAGCGCTCGCATCGAGCACGACATTGACGATGGGTTTTTCCGACAACGTCAGGCCCAACCCGAGGTCGACTTTGTTGTCCTTGGATCTTCGGAGCGCGAGCGTGCCAAGCTTCGCTTGCAGAAGCTGAAATGTCCCATCGAACTTCAGATCGCCGGTCCCTGGACTGTCCACCAGACCCACCATCGTGACCAATGGATTGTCTCGAGGGCCGTAGCGAAACGTTCCTTCCAGCGTGAGGGGCAAACGCACACTGTCTTCATGCGCCTTGCTGAACGCGAAGAGGCTTTGCTGGAGTTCGTCTGGGGCACCATCGACATCGACAGCAGCCCCGGTGCACTGAATTTTCTGCGGATTGAACTCGTGCAGATCGACGATCAATTCTTCGCAACGCGCATCGACCCCGGGCACGTCGACCATCTTCACTTGCAGGCGCTGCAACACGACGCGATCGGGGACGAAGTTGAAATCCTCGAACTGCAGGTCGAAGCCGCGAGCCAACGCTTCGCGCTTGATCCACCACGCAATGAAGGGGCGATGGCCCAGCACGAGCGTGACGAGAATGAGCAACAGGAGGATGACGAACGCGATCCAGCCATAGGGACGTTTTGGTTTGTCCGGGACAGGAACCCCCGCCGTCTTGGCCTGGACCTGATCCTTGGCCGGTTTGTCCTGGTTAAGATCCCCCGCTGGCTCGTCCGGGACCGTATCGCCTACCGGCTTAGCCTGGACAGGATCGCCAGACGGTTTGTCCGGGACAGGATCGTCAGTCAACGTGTCCATGTGTTTCGATTGCTAGCAGGTACATGCGTCAGAGGCGACTGACGGGCGGTGGAGGCACGGATTTGGGACGAGCTTCATCGGGCAACAGATGACGCAGATGCCACGTCTGCATCGCCGATCGTGTTTCCGCAGCGCGCAGAGCCATTTGAACTCGACCCATGATCACGCTCGGAGCAACGATGAGGAAAATCGTTCCGAGCGTAAGCGCGCACAAAGTCGGCGTTTCGGGCAAAGCCAAGCCCTGAGGCAAGATTGTCATCTTGCCGTTCTCGAAAACGTACGAGTGCGGAATGACGTCCATGAGTTCGAGCACCAACGGACCAACGATCGCCAAGCAGCCGGTGCCGATGACGAGCCCGCGAAAGCGCCAGGAGTGCGTCATCGAAAACGAGAACGTGAAGATGGAGATGAGCAGCGGCGTGAAGAAAAGAGGTCCAAACGTGCGACCAATGAGGACGAGAGCCAAAACGTTGAAGAGATATGCGCCGTAGCCGAAAGCGTAGAGCTTCGAAACTTCATTGCTTTGAACTGCAAGCAATTTGAGCGCCGACGAAATGGCCGTGAGACCAACGACCGCGAGCAAGTACGCGTAACTCGTCACGCCCATCCACAGCGCCAGGGGAACCATCAAGACGAGAGACGCGAGATCGAAGCGCACTCCGTCACGCAGCGCCAAACGCAGCCGGGCCAAACCTTGGTTACGCACTTCGGCGCGCGCTTCCGTCGGAATGTTGGACGTCGGAGTCGTGACGATTTCCGTGAGAACACGCATGGCTTCCGCGTTTGTCGGATCAAACGCGAGGGCTCGGCCAACTTCCCGCATCGCCTCTCGCCGCGCTTCTGCGACATCGCCGCCCTCGGCTTGCGCACGTTGCGCTGCTTCGACGGCCGAGCGCGCATGGGTCATCGACATGCCTTTGCGCACGGTGCTGTCGGTATCTCCGTGCATGAAGTTCTCGAGGGCTTGCTGCATTTCTCGCGCGGACGCGAATCGTTCCTTCGGTTCGAGCGCTGTGGCCTTTGCGCAGATTTCATCGAGCGCTGGCGGAACTTCGAGCTGCGGAGCGCGAATGGAGGGCCGAGCTTCTACGCCGTTGAGCGTGGCCATCATCATCGAGTTCCAGTTGTCCTTCGCATGCAGTGTTTCCAGCGTGAGAAGTTCGAACAAGATGGCGCCGAGGGAATACACATCCGAACGGGCATCGAGCGCCGCGACTCGCCCCATCGCTTGCTCGGGCGACATATAGCCAAACGTGCCGAGGATTTTGCCCGCCGCGGTCTTGACCTCGTCATTGACGTCCTCGAAATCGAGGCGCTCTTCGGGTGCGTCTTTCCGTAACTTCGCGAGGCCCCAATCGAGGACGTAGACTTCGCCGAAGTCTCCGAGCATGACGTTCGACGGTTTCAAATCGCGATGCAAAACGCCGCGGGAATGAGCGAAATCGATGGCGAGACAAACGGAACCAAACGCGCGCAAGAGTTTGGTGCGGGAGTAGTTTTCGACGATCGCCGGCTCCTTGTGGCGCAAACCTTTGATGATCTGCGACAAGGTCAAACCGCGCAGACACTTCATCGTGAAGTACGTCGAACCATTGGCGTCGGTGGCGAGGTCGTAGACAGGAACGATCGAGGGATGTTCGAGCTGCCCTTGCACTCGGGCTTCGCGTAAAAAACGCGCCCGCACCTGCGGTTCGGATTGGAACATCGGCAGGATGACTTTGCGGGCGACTTCGCGTCCGATGCGCGTGTCTTTGCAGAGGTACACCTCGCCCATCGCGCCGCGACCGAGTTGTCGTTTGGCGACGTAACGTTCTTGTCCAGTTTCGGGCGTGTCCGCAGCAAGCTCCTCGGGCAGTGGAGCCGAAAACGTGCGTTGCCCTGGGCCAATTGGAAGCTTGTGTGTCTCCGCAGCACTGGCCACTTCGGGGAATGATTCGTCGAAGAGGTCAGGTTCCGGGGGCCGCGGAGGGCGCATCATGGATGGAAGCAAGCCCGAAAGTGGAAAGAGGGTCAACGATCACGTATCCCTCACGCATGAAATGAGCGGGATCCGTCGCCATGAACATGCATCTCGTCGCGCAGTTCTCGTGGCTCTCGGCAGCCTGTTCGGTGCGACTTGCCAGCAGACGCGCCAAGAACAACCGCCAGGAAACACAACAATGAGCACTTCGTCCGCACAGATTGGCCCTCGACGTATGCCGGTGTTGTTCATCGGTCATGGCAGTCCCATGAATGCCATTGAAGACAATCAGTGGAGCCGCGCGATGGTGTCGCTCGGGACAAACCTCCCTGAACCTCGGGCAATCGTGTGCATTTCAGCGCATTGGTTCGTCGGGGGCACATTTGTCACGGCAAACCCGATGCCGAGAACGATTCACGACTTCGGAGGGTTTCCCCAGGAGCTGTTCGAGGTGCAGTATCCGGCCCGCGGCGATGTGGACTTGGCCAAACGCATCACGACCCTCCTCGCCGAACGACGGGCCGAAGAACGAACCGACTGGGGCCTCGATCATGGCACGTGGTCCGTGGTCAAACACTTGCGGCCCAAAGCAGATATTCCGGTGCTGCAGGTGAGCATTCATCGAAGTTTGCCCGCGAGCGCGCATATCGCGATTGGACGAGCACTCGCGCCATTACGCGATGACGGCGTGATCGTGATGGGGAGCGGAAACATCACGCACAACTTGCGCCACGCATTTTCGAATCGTGGAGGGCAAACCCCGCAGTGGGCAACGAGCTTCGATGCCGATATCACGCGAGCGCTAGAACAACGCGATGAAGGCTTTTTGGCTCGGGCGCTCGATACGGAGAACGGTCAACGTTCACATCCGACGCCGGATCATTATCTGCCGCTTCTGTACGCGTACGGTGCCGCGAGTGAAGCCGATGTGGTGACGAGTCCGATCACTGGGTTCGATTGGGGTTCATTATCGATGCGATCGGTGCAGTTTGGGTAGGTCTGTCTTTCCAACCTCGAAGAATTACTTCTTGGGTTCGGAGCAATTGATCATCCAACGAACGCCGAATTTGTCGGTGAACGAGCCGAAGTAAGCGCCCCAGAACATGTCCGTCAGGGGCATGCCGACGTGTCCTCCAGCAGAGAGCGCGGCGAAGAGGCGCTCAGCTTCCGCACGTGTATCGGGTTCGAGGTTGATGCTGACGTTGTTGCCGAGTTCGAGCTTGTGGCCCATGGATTCGAGCGTGTCGGTGCCCATCAGCATGTGCCCGCCGAGGATGGGCAGTTCGATGTGCATAACGAGGTTTTTCTCGGCATCGGAGAGGACGGGCATGCCGGGACCTGCAGGAACGCCCCCCATACGATGGATGGGTTCGGCGATCTTCGAATGGAACGCCTGCGCATAAAACTCGAAAGCTTCTTCGGTCTTGCCCATGAAATTGAGGTACGTGCTGGTCCTGGCCATGAGTGTCTCCCCGAGATGTTTTGGTGTTTGTCGAGGGACAAAAGTATCACTTCGACAAACGATCGCCACCTTGTATCCTGCTTCTGAAGAAACGCAAGGAAAAACTCGCGGACGAGACAAACCGGCGCCGCGGTGATTGGAGGGTCGAACCGAGGCAGGATTTCGACAACGGACGTTTTCCCTCGTACGGCATTGGCCTACACGAGCTTTGGCTACGTGACGCTGGAGGCGAATAAGCGAGACGTGTTGACGATTTGGATAAAAAAGAGTTCCCATTTCGAGGTGGCTGGTGTGGGATTGGGAGATTCGGGAAACGAGGTAAGAACGATGGGTTACGATATCGCAAGTTATGCGCGCAATTACGAACGCATGGTGGGCCATCAGATCAGCTACGGTGAAATGGTCTGCAACCAGTTCGTCCTCGCGGTATTTCGGGGTGTCGGTTTGCGCTTGCCGGACATGCGCGCAGACGATTTTGCCAACTCGCCTTATTTTCGGAAAGTCGATACACCGCAAGCCGGGGACTTGATTCACTGGCCGGGGCACATTGGAATCGTGCTGGATCCGGATCACGGAATTTTCATTGGTTCGCAGACCAAAACAGGCGTAGCGGAAGCGAATTACAAGAGCGGCTGGTGGAGTGGAGATTTTCACGGCAAGACGCCTGATTATTTCCTCCGCTACACTGGCTGATCCTCCCTCGGCGCTGATTTTGCGGCCATCCTTCGCCGCATGCCTATCCACTTCCACATCGTGAAGTTTGGCTTGTTGCTTTGCGCATGCTCGGCTGATCCGACTCCGACAAATGCCATTGCCTCGCGCTGCATGACCTTTGGACGCATCGGAAGTTGCGTTGAGCACGCGCCTTCGATGATTGACGCATATCTGCGTGTGCCGGGACAATTTTGAGCTTTGCGACGAATGATGTGGACAGAGCGTTTGTCGTAGCCTAGGGT
>DAOMZH010000490.1:0-8010 GCA_035437985.1 Polyangium sp. (in: bacteria)
GATCAGTCACGAAAGGTCGTTGGGGGATGACGGGTTTGTCCAGGGTCGCTTGAAACGCGAGCGGTGCACCGGCAACAAGCGTGAGTTTCACGCCTTTCCAATCTTCGCCCGATTGGTTCTGCACGATGCCCCAAGCTTGCAAATCAGCTGTGGGTTCTGTTCCGCCCGTACCAGGTTTGCCGATGACCAGACGATACGAGGGCCGCCAAACGGGTGTTTCCGCGACGTACCCGACCACGAGCTCGTGCTCGTTTCCATCGAGCGTCAAACGGACCGTTTCGCGATCGTCCTTCTTCTTTTTCTTCTTCGGTTTTTTCGGCGGAACCGGGAATCCGTAACGCGGATCAGGCGGAGGCTGCGCTTCGTCGTCAGCTTCTTCTTCGTCTTCCTCTTCGGCTTCTTGACCTTTCTTTTTGTCGATATCGACGGGGAACGCTGCGCTGCGCACGCTGCTTCCGCCTTGCTCCATCACCGCGAGCGTCGCGAGAAAATCGCCGATACGTTCCGTACGAACCTTGAAAGAAACCTCGGCTTCTTCCACGTGTCCGCGACGTTCGTAATAACCAACGCCATTGCGATAAATCACGACGCGCTGCAACGAAAGCGCACTCTCCACATCAGGTCCTCGCGCGCACCCCATGAGGGGCATCGCTGCCGCAACGAGGAAAAACCCTCCCACCAAGCCCAACCGCGAACGAAACTGTCCGATCATCATGACCCTCGAAAGCCGAAAGGATACGCCCCCACGGAATCAAACGGCGTCGTTTTTGCGGCCTTACACCACAAATGCGCTAATAAGGCGGCTTAATGTTGCTGCAATCGATCCGTCCTTCGACAGAACGCTTGGTCCTCTTCACTGCCCTCGTCGTTTCGTCGGCTGCATGCACAGCTGGCGGTGAATCGGGACCTCCGAAGCCCACAGGCTCTCCAGCCGCGACGACACAGCCCGTGCCGACCGTCGAGGTAACACCTCCACCCCCGCTTGCTTCGGCGCTTGCTTCGGCGACTTCTGCTCCGACAAACCCACCGCCTGCAGCAGCAACTCCCCCCGTTCCGGCGAAAGGGGTTAACGTTCTCGTCATCACGGTCGACAGCATGCGCGCCGATATGCCGTGGCTCGGCTACAAGCGCGACAACATTGCCCCCGTCATGTCGGCGTTTGCCAAAACCGCCGTGTCTTACTCGCGGTTTTATTCGATCTCGTCGTACACCGCGATGAGCCTCGGCGGCTTTCTCGCAGGGCGTTATCCAAGCGAACTCGAACGCAGCGGTTACTTCTTCGGCAACTATCCCGACAGTGTGTTGATGTTCCCGGAACTCCTACAAAAGGCCGGCATTCGCACGCTCACCGCGCACGCGCACTTCTACTTCGATCAGAAGGCCGGCTTCCGCCAAGGGTTCGACGTCTACGAGATCGTCCCCGGACTCATCAAAGACAACCACACCGACAAAAACATCACGAGCCCGCAACACATCGAGCTTGCGAAGAAGATTCTATCCGACAAGGCCAACACGAACGGCCGGTTTTTCGCGTGGTTTCACCTGCTCGATCCCCATGATGAATACATGCCGCATGACGGAATCGGCCCCTACGGCAAGTCGGCACGCGACAAGTACGACGCGGAGATCACCTTCACGGACAAACACATCGGGGACCTCTTCTCGTTCGTCGATTCACAAGAATGGGGCAAACGCACCGCGATCATCATCTCCGCCGATCACGGCGAAGCTTTCGGCGAACACAAGATGTACCGCCACGGTTTCGAGGTCTGGAACATCCTCACGCACGTTCCGCTCATGATCCGCGCGCCAGGCATCGCGCCCCGCCAAATCGATACGCCGCGCAGCGGAGTCGATCTCGCACCCACGATCTTGGAATTCCTTGGAGTACCAAAGGATCCGGAAATGCAAGGGACGAGCCTCATGGGCGAGCTGTATGGAAAGGATCCCGAGGCACGAGACGTCATCGTCGACCTGCCGCGCACGAGCGACAACGATCGCCGCCGCGCATTCATCCGAGGCGACATGAAACTCATCGCCGAAGGGGACGACGAGGCGTGGCGACTGTTCAACGTCAAGGATGATTGGGACGAGAAGAAAGATCTCAAGAAGACACAAGCCGAAGAATTCGAGAAACTACGGGGTGCCTACAAGGAACGGGTGAAGAGCATCAAGGACGTTTGTCCGAAGATGCGGGAAAAGTTGAAGGGCAAACGCAAGGGCAAACCCTGCTGACGAGGAAAAACGCTGTGGAAAAACTGGCACGAGGAGCTTCGGGATTGCGGCATCTGCGCTGGTCGCGTGAAGTGTACGCGACGCTCGCGGCTCACGTGGAACACAGTGACCTTTGGCCTGAACTACGCGGAGCTTTGAAGAAAGAGCTCGTTCGCCTCGACAAACAGATCCAGAACCTCTCCGCAGCGGTCAAGGCTTACCGCGACTTCCTTGAACGAGAGCGGGTGAAGTATCGCGGGGCAATTCGCGCGGCGCACCTGGTGGACGACATGTTGCGGACATCGGCGCAGGACAAAGACAATGCGCAGCTGAGCCAACTCCTTGCTGCACAAAAGGCTTTTCAACTCGAAGCTCTGCCCAGACAACGGACGCACAAGGCGAATTTGGAAATGGCCATCGCCGAAATGCGGTCGCACCTCGAAGAGATGAACGGACGTGTCTCGAGCCTCATCTCGGAGCGCTTCGTGTCGAATCTTTATCCGCCGCTGATCTCGGATCGAAGTCGAGTTGCCGACGATCCTGATGACGATGACGACGCGTCAGGCGTCGAAAATTGAGTCGAGCAAACCCATCGCGGCCTTTTTGCGAATCGGATCGGAGCTCGTCGCGCCGACGCACATAGGACAACCGGCTTTGCACGAGCACGTGGTCACGAGCTGCCGCGTGCGCGAGAGAAGCTCGTGCGCGCGTTCGTGAATCCGCTCGGCCAAACCCACGCCCCCGGGAACGTTGTCGAACAAGAAGATTGTCGGGTCAAACCCCGCGTGAGATCCACCGGAAGCCCGGGGAGGGAGCTCGCCTTCTTCTCCGCCATCGCCCAGGGTTTGTCCGATGTCCCGCGGGTCGCACATGAGCGCGAGCGTCGCGACCGTTTCGAGGGCTTTGCCGATACCGCGCATGCCTTCGATGGCGGCAGCTCGTCCCATGCCCATCTCCAGGCAGATCGTTTCGGGAACGGTGAGCCAGAAGCTCGTGGTGTGCATCTGCATGTCGGGCAAACGCACATCGCCGTAACCAGTGTTCTCGTGGGTGTGAAACTTGATCTTTTTGTAGCCGACGATTTTCTCGACGATGCTGACTTCGCCAAACCCTATGTGGGCGCGGCCAAGAGGGCCATGAGCAGATTCGTCGATCACCGTGACCTTGCGGTTCGTCATGGCCGTCGTGAAATAATCCGGCTCGACTTTCGCGACGAAGGCTTTGTGGTTTTCGAAGTCGAGTTTTTCCACTTGGTACTGTTCGCCGTCGTGTTGATAGATGGCTTGTTCGTGGAGCATCGTGTGGGTGGAGCGCCAATCGAGTTCGGCGAGGACTTTGCCTTCGACGCGATCGACGATGACGAAATTGTCCCAGCCAACCGTGCGCAAACTGACGTGGTTTGCCGGGTACGCATCCGTCGCCCAGTGAAACTTGTCTCGCGACTCGTGCACGACGCCGTGTTGGGCCAAGAACTGCAGCGCTTCGCTCGTGTCGGAGGAAGCCATTTCGCGATAACTCTCGCCGCGGACAAACGGCAGTTCGAAGGCCGCACATTTCAGATGCTGAATCAGGACTTCGGTGTTTTCCGGATCGATGCGCGCTTGTTCAACGTCCCCATGCAAGAGGTAGTCGGGGTTTTGCGCGAGGTACTGATCAAGGGCGGTGCTGTTGGCGATCATGACGGCGATGCTCGTGCCTCCGCGTCGACCAGCTCGGCCAAACCTTTGCCAAGTCGCCGCGATGCTGCCTGGATAACCGGCGCAAATGACGGCATCGAGCTCGCCGATGTCGATGCCTAACTCGAGCGCGTTTGTCGCGACCACACAGAGGATCTCGCCATCACGGAGCCCGCGTTCGACCTTTCTTCGTGTTTCCGGAAGATAACCGCCGCGATACGCCATGATTGCGTCGGGACCAACCTGATCTCCGACCCGATCCCGCAGATACTTGAGCATGATCTCCACGGAATTTCGGGACTGACCAAAAACGATGCTGGGCACCTTCGCCTTTACGAGATCCACGGCGAGACGCACGGCACTCTTGAGCGTACTTGCACGAACGCCGAGCTCGGCATTCACGACGGGTGGGTTGTAAACGAACATCCGCCGGGCCCCGCGAGGCGCCCCCGACTCTCCCACTACGACGAGTTCTTCAGGACGAACGTCGAGCAACTTCGAGGCATGTTCGGCAGGATTTCCGATCGTCGCTGTTGCGCAAAGAAAAACTGGGTTTGCGCCATGAAACTGTGCTGCGCGGACGAGGCGCGAGAGCACGTGGGCGACGTGCGAGCCGAAAACGCCGCGATAGGTGTGGAGCTCGTCGATGACGACGTAACGCAATCGTTGAAAAGTGCGGGCCCAATGAGCGTGATGCGGAAGGATGCCCGAGTGCAACATGTCCGGGTTTGTCATTACAATCGGACATCGTTCGCGTGCAGCGCGGCGGGCATCTCCGGGAGTGTCGCCGTCGTAGACGATGGCCGGAATGGTGAGTCCCGCGTCGCGCACGAGCTTCTGCACGCCAGCTTCTTGGTCGCGAGAGAGCGCTTTTGTGGGGTAGAGATAAATCGCGCTGGCATCGGGATCGGCCATTAGCGCTTGCAAAACCGGCAAGTGAAAGCAGAGGCTTTTGCCGCTGGCGGTAGGAGTCGCGACGACGACGTGCTTGCCGCGTTTGGCCTCTTCGAGGGCCTGAGCTTGGTGCGAGTAGAGTTTCGTGATGCCGCGGGAATGAAGTGCGCGACGAAGAGGTTCGGGCAAATCGGCCGGGATGCTTCGATACTGGCCTTCGGATGCGGGCAGATGGTGATCGGCCGTGATGCATGGGCGGACATCACCGGATTCGATCCATTGCTCAATGACGGCATCGACGCCGACAGGCTGCTTCCAAGGGGGTCGCGGCATGAGGGCGATACTAAACGGATGTACCGCTATGCGCTACTCGGGATGGGATGACGTGACGACTTTGCTTCCATCGGTTTCATCGCGTAGAGATGGGCCTCCCATGACTCCCGGAGCGGATCGTCCTGACGACAATGCTGCCGAGCCTGAAAGGTCGGACGGCTACCATGCGTCCATTCCGTTTCTGGTCGTATTGACGATCATTTCGGCCGCAGCAGATCTGGCGACGAAGTGGTGGGCGAAAGCGATGTTGAGCGGGGTGGACAAGTCCAAACCGCGACACCTCACGGTGCTCGCGAATCACTGCGACTTCATCTACACGCTCAATCCGGGCGGAGCCTGGAGCTTTTTGCGGAGTTTGCCGGAGAATTTGCGGCGTCCGTTTTTCCTGTTCGTGTCTTCGGCCGCGATCGTTTTCATCATTTCCGTTTATCGGCGCTTGCATCCAGAACAGTGGGCGATGCGTTGGGGTTTGCCGCTGGCCTTGGGCGGAGCGATCGGCAACTTGGTGGACCGCATTCGGTACGGATCGGTGATCGACTTCATCGATGTGTACTTGAATTACAAGGGACGCGAGATGCATTGGCCGACGTTCAACGTCGCCGACATTGCGATCGTCGTGGGGGTGATGTTGATGGCGCTCGACACGTTTGCGGGCCGAAGACCACGTGTGCCGCAATCGGGACGGCACGTCGATTCGTCCGCGACGCCGAGTTTGCCCGAGCCAACTGCAGTTCCCCCTATCGAGCAAGCAGCGGAAGCATCTGGCGGCGTGCTGGAAGCGATGCCAAAAGAGTAGACAACAGCCGCGGCGTGGGATAGCGGCGAGACCGAGCAACATGCGGATCTGCGGGGTTGAAATCGACGACGCCCCTTCGATGAACTATGAGCGAAGCCGAAACGACTGAAGGGGCGAAACAAGAGGCCAAGGACATCGGCATGGACGAATCCGATGCGCCGGAGAACGACCTGACTGCGCCAGAACAAGAATCCGTGGCCCCGCAGGAAGAACCGGTTGCGCCAAAAGAAGAACTGGCAGCTGCACCAAAAGAGGAATCAGGTGCACCGCAAGCCGTCGAGGGCTCCGCCCCCGTCAAACCCTATCGACCGCCGTACGTGTTCTTGGCGGTTGTGTCGATCGTGACTCTGGCCGCGGATTTGGGCTCGAAATATTGGGCCGTGAACAACCTCGGTCCGCACAAGTTTCACGATGTGGCGCCGGGGTGGTTGCGTTTCGTGTTGGCGCACAATCCTGGAGGCGCGTGGGGATTGCTGCACGAAGAGAGCAGCTCGATTCGCGTGCCGTTTTTCATTCTGGTCTCGGTCGTGGCGATCGCGTTCATCGTGTCGCTCTACCGCAAGCTCGCGCCGGATCAGGCTGCCCTTCGTTGGGGTTTGCCGTTGGTGCTCGGTGGGGCGTTAGGAAACTTGATCGATCGCATTCGTTACCAGCACGTGATCGACTTCATCGACATGTACACGTTGCCCGGAACGACGATGGATCGGGCGATCACGGCGCTTCCGGCGTTCATCCGCGTAAAACTCTTCGGGCCGGCCGTGGGAGTCGGATATCACTGGCCGACGTACAACATTGCGGACATTGCGATCGTCGCTGGGGTTTTGCTCATGGCTGTCGACATGTTTCAGTCGCGAAAAGCCGAGAAGAAAGCAGCTGCGGAAAAAGCTGCCGCCCAACCTCCTGCCTGACACATTTCCCTGTGTATTCAGTTGAGCTTCGGATCGCCTGCAGCGTCCTACGCCCCAAACCCAAAGAAAATCACTGGCCACAGCGGGAAGAAAAACGCTAGGGTACGGGGCGAAATGCCGCGCTCGACAGCGAATCATGATCGCTGCAATGACGGCTGCATCGCAGGAAATAGCAGGAAATGAGGCCGGAGCTTTTTCGAGTATTTTACTTCGATATCGGTTTTCCCGCTTATTTCGGGCTTCTTCTCACCGGGTTCCTGTTCGCCACGGCCCTCGGAACCTTGTGGGCTCGCCGGATCGGACAAGATCCCGATGTCATCGTGGATCTGGGTTTGGCATGTTTGCTCATGGGTGTCGTGGGTGGGCGGCTCTTGCACGTCATCGCCGATGGGTATTTCTGGGACTACGTGAACGTTTGTCTCGACCCATCGAAGGTGAACTGGCAGCTCAATCAAGCGCAGTGCAATGAAGTCGTGACGCAAGGTTCGAGCTTCCACATTGGGAGTTGGTATCCGTTTGGCGAGGAACGAAGAGTCGCCAAGGGGGTCTGGGATGCGGCGAACAATGCGTGTCATCCACCGGGTCAAGATTGTCTTGCGTGGGCGAAGTTTTGGAACGGCGGACTCGCGTATTACGGTGGGTTCATTGGTTCGTCCGCGATGGCGGTGTACCTGCTGAAACGCGATCGTTTTCCCTTCTGGAAAGCGGCGGACATGGCAGGTTTTACCGTGCCGCTGGGCCTCGGATTCGGGCGCATGGGCTGCTTGCTCGCAGGTTGCTGTTTCGGGGTGCAAACCGAGAGCGTGTTTGGTTTGTCCTTCCCCGCAGGGAGTCCGGCGAGCCAAACCCAAGCCAAACTCGGACAACTCGCCGCCGAACGCATGGTGTCGCATCCAGTGCATCCGACGCAGATTTACGAATCCGCCGTCTCGTTTGCGATCGCAGCCTTTTGCCTGATGTACGTGCACCCGAGAAAACGTTACGACGGCCAAGTCTTCGTGGCGTTCGTTGCTCTCTATGCTCTCGGTCGATTCGTGCTCGAGTTCTGGCGGGCCGATGATCGCGGTGCGCTGTTGGGTTTGTCGACATCGCAACTCATTGGTGTGGCTCTGATGGGTGTGGCCTACGCGCTGCACAAACGCCTTTCCCCGCCTGCGCCCGTCGCTGCCGCCGCCGCAGCGTCCTGATC
>DAOMZH010000491.1:0-8005 GCA_035437985.1 Polyangium sp. (in: bacteria)
GGAGGGTTACGCGTCGTCTAGCGTTTCCCTGGACGGCGCGCGAGAAGGATTCGTGAATGCTCCGGCGATCGCGGATCTGGATGGCGATGGGACGATGGAGATCGTTGCGTCATCGTTTGCCGGGACGATTTACGTCATCGAACCCGATGGTTCGTCTCGGCCGGGTTTTCCCCGAAGCTTGCCTCGTGTGCCGTCGTGTCCTGCGGGTGCGGTTGAACCTCCACCCGGTCTTCCTTGTATGAACGCGACAAACCACATCGCGCGGGGAGCATTCGCGGCGCCAGTTCTCGTCGATCTGAACGACGACGGAAAACTCGACATCGTGCAAGCGGCGTTGGATGGCCAGTTGTACGCGATCGATGCCGATGGCGCGGACCTTCTTGGATTTCCGTTCGCCGTACGCGTGGTGCAGGAAGGACAAACTCCGGTCGCCAGTCGCCTGGTGAGCACACCTGCCGTGGGTGATGTCGATGGTGACGGCATCATGAACATCGCGCTCGGCTCGAGCATGTCTCTTGGAAACAACGGCGATTTCGGAGCGCTTTTCGTCGTCGACGGACGGGGTCTCGCCGCCCCCCAAGTTCCCGTGCTTGCCGGCTGGCCTGTGACGTTTTTCTCACCAAACTCGACCGCGTTTTATGCCGAGGGCCTAACGAGTTCACCAGTGATCGGCAATTTCGACTCGAAGATGGCCATCGTGGCGCAAGGCAACGGCAGTACACCCCTCGTGCTCCCCTCGCCTCCTGGACCACAACCGACAGACGGAGCACTTCCCGGGTTTGCCCTTCCGGAACATGAAACCTCTCGAGGTCTCGACGCACCAGATCGATTTGGGGCCCTATCACGTGTTCCGCAACCAGGCACGATGGTCGCTCTGCTTTCGAGCCCGGCACTTGGGGACATCGATCAAGACGGCACGCCTGATGTCGTCACGGCGGGAGGTTCGACGAATCTGGTGCAGCGATTGCGTGGCGATTCGCTTGGAGCTCAAAGCAATCACCTGCTTGCCGTTTGGAGTGGGGCAACGGGCAAGATGCTTCCCGGATCGCCATTTCCGCTCGAAGAATTCAGCACGTTGCAAGATCGCGCGATCGCGGACCTCAACGGGGATGATTATCCAGAGATCATCGGCGGCAGCGGAGGTCCGTACCTGCATGCGTATGATGGTTGTGGGGTCGAACCCGAGGGTTTTCCCAAGTTCACAGGTCAATGGATCGCGGGGACTCCCGCGGTAGGCGATCTCGACGGAGATGGACGCCTCGAAGTCGCGGTGGGTACACGGAGCGGGACTCTGTACGTGTGGCATACGAAGGGTGCGACGAACGGCGTGATCGCGTGGGAGAGTTTTCACCACGACAATCGCAACACGGGCAATTTGGGAGTGGCGTTGAGCCAAGGTGTTTTGCACAAGGCGTCGGCGCCGCTGACGGAGCTTTCGTGTCGGCAAACCATGACGTTACCGAGGTTCGATGGCGTGGGTGGTTGTGGATGTCGAACTGCGGGCAATCGTGACGAAACAGTGCCCTTGGGCGTGTTGATGGCGGGTATCTGCTCGGGCTTTGTAAGACGACGCGTACGGCGCAGAGCTTCGCGCTAAAGTCGCAACACATGGCGTCCACTGCGCACATCTACCTCTCGCCCGGCATGTTCGGCTTCGCGCGTCTGGCTTCGTTCGATTACTTCGAACACTTGGTCGTCGCGCTCGAGGAACGCTTTCGGAGCCGCGGTCGAAAGGTCTCGGTTCACATTTGCGACGTTCATCCGACGGCGAGCATTTGTCGACGCGCGACGAAGCTGGCGCGGATGATCGCGTCGACAGCAGGAAACGACTCGGCGCCGATTCACATCGTAGGTCACTCGACGGGTGGTCTCGATGCGCGGCTTGTCGCTTCGCCGACGGGACGTTTGCCGGGAGTCAGTCCGAGCGAGCTTGCGTGGTTGCCGCGTTTGGCATCGGTGACGACGATGAACACGCCGCACTACGGTACGCCACTCGCGGCGTTTTTCGCGACGGTCAGTGGCCAGCGACTTCTGTATGCGATCTCGGCCCTGACGGTGACTGCGCTGAAACTAGGCGCGCCTCCGCTCGCTGCAACATCGGCATTGGTGGCGGCGTTTGGGCGTTTGTCGATCGGGAACATCGAGCTCGACATCATCAATCGCTCGGTCGATACGGTGTCCAAATTGCTCGACGAAGCATCGAGTCGCGAATTGCGGATGTGGTTGGATTTGTTGCGTGAAGACCAAGGAGCGATCGTGCAGTTGATGCCCGAAGCGATGGACTTGTTTCACGCGGGTGTGGAGGATCGACCTGGGGTTCGTTATCAGTCTGTCGCGACGTACGCGCCCCAAAATGCGGTGCAAGATTGGCTTTCAGCGTTGCGTTCGCCGTGGGCCGCGATGAGCGCAGGAATCTTTACGGCTCTGTACAATCTGACGGCGCGGATCGATCAACGTTATCCATGTGCTCCAGCGGATGGAGTTGCGCAGGCCAAACTCAAGGCGATGCTCGGGGAAGTGATCGAACCGGGGGCGAATGACGGGGTCGTGCCCGTGACGTCGCAGATTTGGGGTGATCTCATCTGGGTGGGCAAAGCGGATCATCTGGACATCGTTGGGCATTTCCCGGGACCGGGAGGGCACACGGATTGGCTGGCGAGCGGCGCGCGGTTTCAGCGAGTGCGGTTCGACGTGGTCATGGACCGGGTCGTCAACGGCATGATTGTCGGGGAACATCTACAACAAGCGCGGGGTCCTGTTTCGGAACGTGCACCAGCGAGTTCGTCGACACAAACTAGGGCATGAGTTTGCCTCGACCAGCGTTGAAAGTTCTTCATGACGAACTTGTTGATTGTCGCCGCTGCGCGCGTCTAGTTGTCTGGCGTGAAGAAGTCGCGGAGACGAAGCGTCGTGCATATCGGGACGAGAAATATTGGGGACGTCCCGTGCCTGGGTTTGGCGATCCGAACGCGTCGCTCGTGCTCGTGGGGCTTGCGCCTGGGGCTCATGGGGCGAATCGTACGGGACGAATGTTCACTGGCGATCGATCGGGAGATTTTCTTTATGCGGCCCTGCATCGGGCGGGAGTGGCGTCGCAGCCCACGAGCGTCGGGAGAAACGACGGTCTCGAATTGCGAGATGTGTTCATCACGGCGCCATGTCGGTGCGTTCCTCCGGACAACAAACCTTTGCCGGAAGAGCTGGAAACGTGTCGGGATTGGTTCATGTCGGAACTAAAATTGTTGCCGAATGCGCGGGTCTTTTTGGCGCTGGGCAAAATTGGTCACGACGCGATTTTGCGCTTGTCCAAACGAACATTGGAGGAACGAGGGCAAACAGCGATGACGTTGCCCGCGTTTGCCCATGGAGTGTCGGTGGAGATTCCCGATCCGCGAGGAACCGGGGAGAAAGCGTGGGTTTTGGCGAGCTACCACGTGAGCCAGCAGAACACGCAGACGGGAAAACTCACGCCCGAGATGTTCGACGAGGTCTTGTCACGCGCGCTCGCGCAGAGTCGGCGACGCTGAAATCGTCAGGATTTGGCGACGAGTTTTTGCAGTTCGCCGGACTGATGCATCTCGAGGATGATGTCGCTGCCGCCGACGAATTTTCCGTCGATGTAGACTTGCGGGATGGTCGGCCAGTTCGAGAAATCTTTGATTCCCTGGCGGATTTCAGGGTCTTTGAGGACGTTGACGTCCTTGAACTCGGCGCCCGCGGCTTGGAGCACTTTGACGGCGCGGTCGGAGAATCCGCACTGGGGGAAGGTTTTGGTGCCCTTCATGAAGAGCACGACGCGGTTTTGTTCGATGATTTCTTGGATACGGCGATTGACGTCACTCATGGACCACCTTCGAGACACCTAACGTAGCGTAACTCGCGCGGGATGCACGGCGAGGTGGTGGTCGTCGATGCGGACGTGGGTGTCGTATTTCTTGAAAAACCAATTGTGGAACCGTGCGAAACGTCAATCGCGGACGAAAAGGTCAATCGAGAGCGTTGACGAGCTATCAATTCGCAACGCCGTGGTCATTCGATTGACCAGTTATGAATGATTGGGGCGGACGAAAACAGCGAGATTTATCGAAAAAGGCAAGAATTAGCCATGGACGCGGTTGGTCGTTTCCTCGTATTGTTGAGGGGCTTCATCTAAATGCCCCTTCCAAGCTTATTGCTGGGTTGTTCTTGGGCTTTATGGCCAACCAGATTCCAAGGAGACCAACGATGTTGTCATTCTCGAAAAGCGCTTTGTGCCTGCTCTTGGCGAGTCCGCTGATAGCGGCGGTCATTGCGGCAGGTTGCAGTGACACACCGACCAACACTGGGACGACGGGCGGTAGTGGAACCACCGAAGCGAGTAGTTCTGGAAATGCGGGAAGTGGCAACGGGTCGACGGGTGGTGCGGGGAGCGCATCGGGTGGTGCGGGAGGAGCGGGCACCGGCGGAGCCTCCACCGGCAGTTCGGGGACAGCGGGTGGTGGCGGGGTCGGCGGGTTTGTTATGGCGACGTGCCAAGGCAAGGTCTACCAATGCGGCGACACGATCGACAATGACAACGACGGGCTGACCGATTGGCAAGATCCGGATTGCCTCGGACCGTGTGACAACAGCGAAAATGGCTTGCAGCTGAACATTCCTGGAGGCGACGGCCCGGCGTGTTTCCTCGATTGTTATTGGGATGGGAACTCGGGCACGGGTAACGACGGCTGTTATTGGAATCATGAGTGCGACACGCTGGACCCCGAAACGACGGCGTGTGTGGTCAATACGAACGCGAATACGCCGGGCACACCACTGAGCTGTAGCGAGCTGGAAACCCAGCAACCGGCTAGTTGCTTGGCGGTTTGTCCGCAGCTCGTCCCCAACGGATGCGATTGTTTCGGTTGCTGCGTTTTGTACAAGAACGGCATCGAATACGGTCCGGTTTGGCTGGGAACGATCGACCCTGCCACCAAACTCAACACCTGCAGCATGGACAAACTCGGCACGCCGGAGCAGGACACGGCTTGTGCGCCGTGTACGCAGGTGAAAAACGAGTGTTACAATAACTGCGGTACGTGCGAACTTTGCATTGGCAAAGGGCCGGAAGACTTGCCGCCGGAGTGTTTCCCGCCGCCGCCCGTGGATGGTGGCCCGCCGCCGCCTGATTCGGGTACGCCTCCGCCCGACTCTGGAGTCGATTCGGGTACGCCGCCTCCGCCGCCTCCGCAATGCTCGGGCGGTGAGCAACCTTGTGGTTTGCCGGGTCAGGACCTATGTCCGATCGGGTATTACTGCTTGACGGGCTGCTGCATCCAAGCGCCGCCGTGACCTTGTTGTGACGACGCTGCGCCGTCGGCGTCGTGCCTTGCTTTGCTGCGGGGCAAACTCCGTTTACATGCCAGCACGAATTCGGTGTAAGAACATCGGCACTTCATACGTCTTCAGCGAGAGCTCGAACACGCAGCGCGTGCGGAGCTCGAACGAAGCGCGGCTTTCGAGCCGTAGGTTTCGAACAACTTCGCAAGGAGCTCCTAGAATGCGCCTTTCCGTCATCATCTCTGCAGCCACGCTCGCCCTTGTTTGTGGCTGCGGCGGTTCATCTACAGATCCGAACGATCCCGCCAATCAGCAGAATCAATACGGGGCATACACGCCGCCGCCGAGCAACACGACGCCCGCGGGCGGATACACGGGTACGCCGCCGGCGGGCACGACGCCTCCGCCTGCAGGAACGGGCATGCCGGGGTCGGGTGCGGCAAGTGGTAGCCCCGCAACGCCGATTGCCGTCCCTGCGGCTGCAGCGATTCAACCGCTGCTCACGCAACTCGCGGCCGGTGAAGTTCAAGGGATGCAGCCGGAAGGTTCGGCGTTTGCCGGCAACTTCCAAGAGGGCCAAATCCTCGAGCAACAATTCACGATCCAACCGGGCAAGTGCTACTCGGTCGTTGGAGCGAGCATGGGCGTTCAAGAGCTCGACATTCAGCTTTTGCTCAACCCGGCTCCGCTTCCGCCGCAGGTGCTTGCTCAGGACAGCACGCAAGGCGGCACGGCCGTTCTCGGCGGCAAAGCGAGCGGCTGCTTCAAGAATGCGCTTCCGGTCGGCGGCCCTGGCAAAGTGATCGTGAAAGCCACGCGCGGCGCGGGCCTCGCGATTGCGCAGATCTACATCAAGTGACCCTCCCCCGGGCCCCCTCCCGGCCAAACGTGCACTGACTGCGCACGTAGCTCGGCTCGATCTTCGCAAGCATTACTGCATCGCCCACGATGCAAACCTACGAGTCCAGTTCGTCCGGGCTCAAATCGTCCTCGGCAAGACGAACGGACGCTCCACGTCGCCAAGACCCGAAACGGCACGTCGTGTTTCGGGTCGATGGTTTGTCATGCCGCCACATGGCCGGGCAGATGCGCGAAATGCTGCGCCAATTGCCGGGTATTCTTTCGGCATCGGTGAGTTTTTCCGAGCGAACGGCGTACGTTTGTCATGACCCTCGATTCACCCACGAGCGGGAGATCATCGCCACAATGGCGCAAAGGGGATTTTGGTTGTCCCCAGCGCTTGGTTTGTCTTTCGGAAACCCGTCCTGGTTCGATGCCCCGCGGATCGGGTTGGTCATCGCCTTGATCGGAAACCTCATGGGTCTTGCGGTTTGGCCGCGAGCTCGGGTGGCGCCGCAGCTGCCCTGGGTCGAGGCTGGTCTGGCGTTGTGTCTGCTCATGCTCGCATCACCGTCGATCGCGGTTCGCGCCTACAATCACGCGAAGCGCGGCATATGGAGCGCGGACCTCGTCGCGCTGATCGCCAGTTTCGGATCCGTGGGAATCGGCGTAGCGATCTTCGTTGCCGGCGGCACCGCCATTCCTTTGACGCCAAACTTTCTCTTGCGCTTTGGACCGCGACCCGACGGGGCAAGTGCGCTGGCGTTCGAGGCCGCTGGTTCGATCGTTGGCTTTGTTTTTCTTGCCAATCACGTGCACGCAGCGCTCATCGGACGTCAGTTTGTCGATCTAGAACGAGCGATACGGCAGCAGTACGCACAGGTTCGTCACGTCCACGCGGACGGGGGCGAAACGCTGGTGCCTCGAGCGTTGGTGGCCGCTGGGGATCGGCTGCGGTTGGTCATGGGCGATGTCGTACCTCTGGATTTGAAGCTGGATGTTGCCGCGCGGGTGACGACGAAATCGGGGCGCGTGGAAGAGCGATCTGCAGGACAAACGATGTTCCGAGGCGAACGACTGGTGTCCATTGGGGCAGTTGGCCGGATCGATGATGTGGGGGTCGTCGATGCTCGTGCGGAGTCCGAGCTCGAGGTTGCGCGGGAGACTCGACGTATCCAGGAGGCGGCGTGGCGGCGTGAAGACGCGAGGGTCGAGACGTTGGTAGCGAAGACGTTGACGATCGTGATGGTGTGGTTTGCGGTGTTTGCGTTGGTTGTGCATGTGGCGTCGACACGTGCGCCTTTGCATCCAGGGGCAGCGTTGGCGGGCGTTGCGGTCCTTGCAGGTGCGTCACCAGCGGCGTTCATGTTTGGAGTTCCAATCGCTCGCATCAAGGTGGTGCTCGAGGCGCGAACCCGAGGGGTCGTCATAAAAGACGTGGCAGCGATCGAGGCGTTGGCCACGGTGAGTCGTGCTTTCTTTGACCTTTCCGGGCATGTTTTTCTCGACGCACCGAAGGCGTTGCGCGCGTTGTGGCACCGCGACATCGGGTGTTGCTTGTTGGGAAAGGAGGACGCGGACGTGACGACGGCCTCCGGACATCGGTTGGGCGTAGCGACCACCGAGAGGTCGACGCTGGAGCGGTCACGCGAGTCGTTGGAGGTGACCAGGGCGCGTGGCGAACACATCTTGGTCGTCGGTCCAAACGACACTGCACAGATGATCCCTGTCGACGTGGAGGTGGTGGTCGGGCCGAACGAGCGTCCGTCGACGATCGTGGCGCCGATCCTGCTGCGAGTTCCGAACCTTTTGGCGCTCGTTTGGCTTGTCGATACAGCACGACGCTTGCGCTCACGATCGCGGCTGA
>DAOMZH010000492.1:0-8002 GCA_035437985.1 Polyangium sp. (in: bacteria)
TCGCATACACGAACATCGTATTCGGCGGGTGTACATGTATATGCTTAGAGCCATGAGCACATCATCAGATCGCGCTGTCTGCCGCTGGATGCAAGGCATCCTCTTCGCTTCGATGGTCGCCCTTGTGGGGTGCGGAGGCGCGTCGTCGCCCTCGAAAGCCCACGAGGGAACGAGAAACGCCGCTTCTTCTGCCCACACGTCGAAGGGGGCTCTGGCCGGCGAACTCTGCGGCAACAACGTGAGCTGCTCCTCAGGCCTCGTGTGCCAGTCGCCCGAGGCCTCGGCGTGGAACAACTGCGGCGCGCCGAGCGTGCCCCACTGCGAGCCTGGGTTCACGGGAGATGCGTGCGGCAACTGCTTCCGCCTCTGCAACGCAACGACGCCTTGTCCCGACGGCACGACCTGCAACGGCTCGACGTGCCAGCACCCGAGTCGCTGCGTGCCGCCTCAGGAACCTGTACCATGAACAAGCCCCGCGCGGTTATTGAGCGAATGCGCGGCCCATGACGAAGAAGCTGACGCTCGTATGAATAGGCGACCTTCCCTGGCGCCATGGCTTGCTTATCGCGTATTCCATTCGTTCCGTAGCGCTCGCGGCCATTACCTCGTAACTTGGCCCGATGCCTCGAGCTGCACTGCCCTTTACGTTGATCTGCCTCGCCGCGTGCTCACGCGGTGCTCCCCAGCCTACGGATGAAACACCGCCGATCACGGCAGAAGCGACAGTGGCGCCACCTGCGGCGAGTTTGTCGGCGTCTGCGGCCAGTTTGTTGCCGCCGATGACGAGTTTGTCGGCGTCTGCGGCGAGTGCGCCCCCTCCTGCTCCGAGCGTGTCGGCATCCGCTGCCACAACGGACGTCGACGTACGTTTTCCGTGTGGGGGCACGAAGTGCCGCATGGGTCAGGTTTGCCGAGACCCGGGCGCCCCCGGTGTTTATGGGGCGGATCACGAGCCTCCGTCCTGTGTCAGCGCGAAAACACGCGCGTGCGGCCCGAGGATTTCCCGGAACGGCGGGCTCTACGAAACGTGTCCGCCTCGACCCTAGGCGTTTTATGGGCACCGGGAGATAACGCCTGGCTTATCGCGTCTGGCCTGTCGTTCACCGAATCGATGCCCAAAAAGCCGCACCCCCTAGGTCCCAAGTTTTCTAGCTTCCTAGGTAGCTAGGATGTCGAAAGTGCATCGGGCCACAACACGCAGCCACGAGAGCCCTTGCCAACCTGACACCATTGAACGTGCGCTCATGCCAGCCTGGCGAGCGATATGGTTCGGGGGGGCGCGTCGCTTGCACCAAAATCCTTGATTTGCGCGGCGTGACTGCAGGGCACGGCCATTGCTCCGGCGACGCTCATGCATGCGTCTTCGCTCGACCGCTCGGATCAATTTCAAGGTGTCCTTCTCGGTGCTGCCGTTGGTGATGCACTTGGTTTGCCGCGGGAGGGGCTTTCGCCCGTACGCGCTGCGCGAATGTATGGTTCTGGGCCGCTCCGTCATCGATTCCTTTTTGGTCGGGCAATGATCAGCGATGACACCGAGCACGCATGTTTGACGGGACAAGCCCTTCTTGCCGCATTGGATGACGAAAATCATTTCGCGCATTCGTTGGCCTGGCGCCTTCGAGGTTGGTTTGCCGCAATGCCGGCGGCCCTGGGATGGGCGACATTGCGAGCCATGGTCAAATTGTGGATTGGTTTTTCTCCAAAGAACAGCGGCGTTTATTCCGCAGGCAATGGTCCGGCCATGCGCGCGCCGGTGATCGGAGCTTGCTTTGCCGATAAGCCAGAAAAAATCCTCGCGTTCATTGGTATTTCGACGCGCATGACGCATACCGATCCCCGCGCCTCGGAAGGCGCGCTCGCCATTGCCCTCGCCACGGCCCACGGTATGCGGCATGGACCTCGAGGCGTTTTACCGGATGCATTGCTCGACGAAATTCGACGACATGTGCGCAATGATGAATTTCGCCGGGCGCTCGATCAGGTAAGCGAACAACTCGTGCGCAATGCCTCCCCGATCGAATTTGCGCAAGCGCTTGGTTTTACCAATGGCGTCAGCGGGTACATGCTGCACACCGTTCCAGCTGCGCTATTTTGCTGGTTATCGAATCCTGGCAACATCGAGCGGTGCGTCGAGGACGTCATTTTACTCGGCGGCGACGCCGATAGCACCGGGGCGATCGTGGGTGCGTTGGCTGGCGCGACGGCTGGCGCAAGAGCAATTCCTTCGCAATGGATCGAGGGAATCATCGATTGGCCCTACTCGATTACATGGATGCGAAAACTCGGTGCCCAACTTGCGGCGAGGTTTGGTGGAAACGAACCCGATGGAACCGATCGCGGCCCGTTGTCTCTGTTTTGGCCCGCGACTCCTGTGCGCAACATGATTTTTCTGGCCGTCGCGCTTGCGCATGGTTTCCGGCGAATGTTGCCGCCTTATTGAGATGCAACCTCGAGCGCGCAGTGGCGATTTATTTTTTGGCTGAAGGGGCAACCGCTATCGAACGTATCGGCCATCGATAAATACGGACGGTGCCGTCGGCAGACAAGGAGGCCACGTATTGACCATCCGAAGATACATTCACGCACGTGACGGGTGTTTGGCCAGCAGCAACGCTTTGCTGCTGTCGGCCTGTGGCAATCCCCCAGACGCCGACCGTGCCGTCATCAGAACCGGTGACGACTACGCCTCCGACGCCTGTGCCGGGAGCAAATGCAAGTGCATTGATGCGATCTTTGTGCCCAGCGACCTTTTTATCGAATTCCCACTGTCGTGTCGACCATAAGATTGCCGACCCATTCGTGTATCCGGCCGCGAAATAGCTCCCATCCGCAGCGAATGCGGCACACTGCACAACACCTCCGCGTAAGACCTGAATTTGACGAAAGGACGTATCCCAAATGCGCACCGTGCTATCACGCGCACCAGATGCCCATAAGCCGTTCCTGGCGTCAAACGCCAGCGCCCGAACAGTGTCGGTGTGTTCCTTTGCCACATGCATGCACTCACCGGTCGCGACACGCAAAAACGTGATCAGACTGCTTTCCCCGCTCGCCGCCAGTGTTTGTCCTGTGGCCTCGAGGGCGAGAGTTTGAACGGATGCAAAATCCGTCTTGATAATATTTTGCTCTACTCCGCTCCCGGCGTCGAATATGTGGATTCTCCCATTGGCGCAGCCCACAGCGAAATGACTCTGGCTAGTGTCCAGGCAAATCGGCTTTGCATTCAATCGCAACCACCATTTGATCTTGTTCGTTTGGAGAGCAAAACCAATGATCTGGCCCGTTGCGAAAGCCATGAAAAGCGAGTCGCCCGTCTTGTCAAAAGCCAATGCAACACATGGTGTTCCGCCAATGGACAAAGCCAATGAACCCTGTGCGGCATCCTCGAAGATTTCAATCCGTGGTTCTTCCCCTTTTTGCACCGTTGCTTTCGTTGGACCCTTTCCGCCTGCCTTGATGAAATCGCCAAGCGCCGCGGTCTTTGTTGGAATCGACTTTGGTGTTGGTTGTTTCCCCGGCAGTGACACTTCCGTATCGGCGTATTCGAGCTTTGGCGCGGCACCCGATGGACGTTGGGCCATGGGTAGTTTCGCTGCGGCCGACAGTGCCTCGAACATCTCCATTGCCGAACCAAACCGAGCGGCAATGTCTGGCGATAGGGCTCGTGACATCCAGGTGTCGATTTCATTTGGTAAATCCGCGCGTAACGCGCTCGGAGGTGTAAATTCGCCCTTGATTACGGAAAGACCAATCGCCCAAAAAGATGGCCCAGAAAACGGCATTTTTCCGGTAAGTACCTCATAAACGACCACACCGAGGGACCAAAGATCGGTCCGGTGATCGACTCGTTTGGTATCATGGAACTGCTCGGGACTCATATACGCGGCGGTTCCCATGATTGCGCTGGTCGAAGTAAGCTCCGTGGTTGCATCGAGCTGCTTTGCAATCCCGAAATCGAGCACTTTGATGAACGGTGCGCCTCCGTCATCGATGACGAATAGGTTGGCGGGCTTGATGTCGCGGTGGATAACACTGTGTCGATGAGCAGCAGCGATACCTTTCGCCATCTGTTCAAACAAACGCACCACTTCTTCAATGGGCAATGGTCCGAGCCGCTCGACTCGCTGACGCAAAGTTTCGCCATTCAGCAACTCCATCGTGATAAACGGCTGCCCGTCGTCCGAAACGCCATGACCGAAGATGGTCGCAATGTAGGGGCTTTGGATACGGCCTGCGGCTTGGGCTTCTTTATGAAATCGCTGTTTTGAGACAGCATCATTCGCGTACCCAGGAGTCATGACTTTGACCGCGACTCGTCTGCGGAGTCCAATGTCTTCGGCAGTCCACACCTCGCCCATCGCACCTGAGCCGAGGCAGCGAACGAGTTTGAGCGTCGAAGTGAGGTATTGTCCTTCTTGAACGGGCGGCATTGGGGCCGCATCATAGCGCAATTTTTGGGACGTGGATCATTTGTGTGGCATGATGTTCGGGCATGCAGGACGCATCCGAAACAAAGAACCCTCGACTCGATGCGCTGCTCGATGAAATCGCCCAACTGCGAATGGCAAATGCAGAGCGAGCGCAGGAGATGTCATGCCTCAAGGCGTTGCAGTTGCTCATTCCCCGCAAAGAAATGCTGCTCGACGATCAACTCCAAGAAATGGTCGACCTCGTGCCGCGCGGATTCCTTGCGCCAAAAGAAGTGAGCGCTCAGGTCCGGCTTTTCGAGTACGTCTTTTCAACACCCGGGTTTCGAAATAGCCGAGAATCGCATTCGACGATTGTTTTTTGGGACGAACAGGAGATCGGCGAACTGTTGGTCCAGGTGACAGGACAAACCTCGGAAAACTTACCATTGCCGTTAGAAAAGCAGCGATTCTTGTCAATCGTTGCCGAGCGTTTTGGAGAATGGATCCGGCATTGGGGGACGATCGGCGAGGCTGAACTTTCGGGGCAACGCCTGACAGAACTCGAAGCACTCTGCAAGGAAGTCGAAGATACGCGCGAGCAACTGAGGCGACTTCAGAAAGCCATGGGCGAGTATTCATCTCCTATCGCGGAGATCTGGGACGGGGTCCTGTTCATGCCAAGAGGTAAAGTCCTGGAGCTAGAGCGTGCGTGGATGTGGACGGAAGGGGCATGCACTACGGTGTTCGACAAGGAGGCGTACTTTTTAATCATTGACGTCAGCGCCCTGGACGGCAGCCAACTGGATGACGATTATTGGGTTGATGGTCTCTTGCGAGTGGTGAGCGGGGTTCGTTTGCTTGGCGCGACAGCGATGTTCACAGGAATTCAGCCCCATGTCGCGCGTAGAATCGTGGCCCGTAACGTGCACCTGGACTCCGTGCTCGTTTACGGTTCCCTTCGTGCTGGTCTTCTCGAATGCATTCGACGAATGAAGATCATCAGGCGAAGGGAAAAGCTTCGACGAAGAATTGAGTCAACCCCGGGTACTGCAGTAACGAAACAAGCTTCGGTGGTTCGTGCCAACAGACCTCGATAGGAACCTAGTTTTCTAGGTTCCTATCCCTTCCAGCTCGCATAAATGAACACGATGTAACGCCGCCCAGGAGGACAAAGGGCTACGCCTTCGGCCGAGCGCAGCCGAAGCACTCACTCAACGTTCGGGGCCATCGAGCACCAAATCAGTGCCCCTCGTTCCACGCCAAACCCAAAACCACGGTTTTATGACGAACTCAGTGACCATGGGTAATCGATCCAGTTGAGTAACAAGACCTTGTTTTCTATGTTCCTAGGTTGCTAGCTTCGCCCCAAACACTTCCGCTTAGGGAAGGTTAGCGGAAGTCTCGACGTCGCAATTGCGATGCGAGTATCCAGTTCAATGTCCTGCACATGGATAGGCGCCGGGACAACCGAGCAGGATCAGACCATAGGCGTATTCTTTTGTATCGCCCGAAAATGAGCATGCTGTCCCTTGCTCGAACTTACTACCGGGCGAGCCATTTTTTATACATGTGCACGCACTGCCATCGCAATCGAGGACGAACACATTCATGCCACATGTCAGAACGCAGCTGCACGTCCCTCCACCGTTCATGGTGCAGCCATCCGTTGGCGGAATCATCGTTGTGCCACTACTACCTCCATCTGCTGGCGGCATCATCGTGGTGCCACCGCTACCACCATCATTGTCGACCGTCGTTGGCCCGTCTGAAGCGGAGCAATTGATTGCGCAGATAAGCGTCGCTACGGCGACAAACCATTGCGTGCGGACCATTGCATCGCCTCCTTCTTGCATCAATCGAAAAAATCAGCGTGCCTTTCCCCTATATCAGTATGGCCCAGATACAGCAAGCATTTGTTTTGCGGCTTATATACCCAACGTTCCACTCAAACGCCCTCCCTTGCCGGATGTACCGCCGGATCATCCCTTCGCTCGCGGGCCGAGTCACTCGCCCGATCTCCGCGAGATTTGCACCAGCACGCGCCGCTGTCGTCGCAAAGCCCGCCCGTAACGAGTGCCCCGCGAGGTCCTCGGCATCGAGGCCCGCGCGCTCGGCCGCCTTCTTCACGATGAGTGCTACCGCTCGACCCGTGAGCGCGTTTGTCCCGACACGACCCCATCGGTCCACTCGTCGAAAGATTGGACCTCCAACGATCTTCGAAGCATCGAGCCACACTCGCAACGCATGTACCGGACACAACGCTCCGCCCGCTGCATGCACGGGCACATCGGCACCTTCGCCGAGCTGATCTGTTTTGCTTCTCGCAACGTGCACGATGATGCCCTCGCGATGAAACGACACGTGCGCGACATCGAGCGCGACGAGCTCCGCGCGGCGAAGTGCAGCCGCGAAACCCACCAGCAAGAGCGCTCGATCTCGCAATCCAAGCACGCTTGCCGGAAGTGCTTCCACGATAGCCCGGAGCTCTGCCGGCGAGAGCGGTGACTTAGCTCGAGGTCGCACGCCGCGCCGTGCACGAATTCCCGCTCGAACATCACGCACCACTGGATCGTTTGAGGGCAAAGCAACTCGCGCAGCTCGATGGCGATCAACGATTGCAGCCATCGCTACATCGAGGGAACTCGGCGCGAGTCCCTCGGCATCGAGGTGCGCCATGTACGCCGCAACCACGAGCGGCGATGCAGGCAACGCGCTCGCTCCATGCTCGAACGCATACGCTTCCCACCGCTCCCACTCGCGCGCGTACGAGCGACGCGTGTTCGCTGACCGAGCATGCATCGCATGTGCTGCTGCGCGCGCGACGTCCTCGGCCAGACTCGGCGACGCAATCGGAGCACGCGGCACGACAACGATGGAGGCGCTCGACATGAGGAACCTCGTTACCTAGGAACCTAGGTACATAGAATGCTAGGCACGTGTCAACCCTTGTTTTTGGCTCGTTTCGACGCGTCGTCGGTCTGGATGCAACAGGAAGGAGTCCCGCGTGATGGGTCCAGACCTCGGCTTTCGACTCAACAACATCAAGGCGCAGAATTCCGATCGAAACCGTCATAGTTTTCTAGGTTCCTAGGTATCAACACGGTCACTTTTGTCATGCAATTACCTAGAAAGATAGCTTCCTAGCTACGCGTATGTTGGTCCGAGCTATTCGCCATTTCAAATGCTGCTCGGCGCACGCCTCGAATCGAGTTTCGCCCGCCGTCGGTTCGATACGCCGTGGAATTGCCGTATCCACAAATCGTAACTCTTGACTGATTGGGTTGACTCGTTTGACCTCCAAGCAGTTGGTACATCGCTTCCGCTTTCGAGCATCTCCCCGCTGCAACATCGGACTTCGTTCATCTCGCCACACGCCTTGAAATACCCCGCCAAACCAAGGCATTTTTCGCCGATTTCACAGGACAAACCTTACGCGTTTGGACCAGTTGAAGTGCTCGACAACTCGCTGCACCTGACGACAACGCCGCATACGCGCACGCTCGTGAGCACCTGGATCCTCGATGATCCAGATGACTCCGACGATCCCTGACGAACATTTTTGATCAGCAACAAAACCCGATTGAAGACTCGAT
>DAOMZH010000493.1:0-8002 GCA_035437985.1 Polyangium sp. (in: bacteria)
TCGGGTTCCCCTTCGGGTTTGGCCGGGCTAGGTTTTCCCGCGGGATCCTCGGTCTCGGGCTTGGACTTTTTGGGAGCGCGTTCGAAGAGCCAAACCGAACGTGGATCGAAAAGATTGGCGAGTTGCCCCGTGGGCTCGTACGCGCGCAACAAACGTCCGTCACGGACGTGGATGTTCAGATGCGGAAGGAGCGCTGGATCGTCGATTTTTCGCGGCTTGAAATCGCCTTTGGCGAGCAAGACTTTCTCGTAACGCTCGAGATCGAACTTGCCCGCGAGACCATCGGGATGCCGAAAAGAAATGACGAAGAACAGAGTCGACTTGGGGCCGACCATGGGTTCTTTCGGCGCATTTTTCGGAGCGTTCTCAGCGGGTCGCGTACGTCCTCCGCAAGTAGTCGACGATGTCTGCCGACTCGAACATGTCCACATCCGTATTGGGGTCGTGCAGGAACGGAACCATCATGCGTCCGCTGCGCGCGAAGAAGGCTTGGCGACTGGGACTGCCTTTGGCGACGTTGTGCAAGCGATATGGAATTTCGAGGACGCAGAGCTCCTCGCGCACGATGCGACAAAACGGCGAAGCTTCGAAACTCCATAGTTCCAAGGGTTTTGCAGGAGCTTTTGACGGGCGCGCGTAGTGTCCGAGCCCGATGCGCCACGCGGAAGCGCCAAACGCCGTTGCGTTTGTGACCGGTCCAAGACGCAACAAGACTGGAACATTGCCATCCCCATAGTGGCGAAAGAGATGCTCGACGATCGCATCGGATTCGTACATCTCGACGCCCAAGTTTGGATCGACGAACCAAGGAAATTGTTGTTTGCCCCCGCGCTCGTGCACGATGGGGCGGAAGCGTTTTCCTTGGCGCGGGCAAGGAAGGATCATGGCTTGGAGGTCGAGGATGCTGAGGGCTTCGCGAACCTTGCGACAGTAGGGACAGGCCTCCATGTCGTAGAGTTCGAGGAGTTTGTCCGGACGCGCTCCGAGGTGGCCAACGCGGACGCCCATGCCGAGACGGGCACCGCTAGCGAAGAGGGAGGTGGCGACGTCGACGGTGCGGTTCATGGAGATCTCGTAACGTCAATGCGTATTGGAAGACAAGAATCAATGCCCGTGGTCACCCGTGGGCCCGCGATCGTGCTGGAAGAATAACCGCGTGTCGCCGTACTCCGAAGCGACCCACGCGCTGTCCTGACGCAGTTCACCCACCAGCGTCGAAGGTTTGTCGAGGGCCGGTGCGGCAAACACCTTGAACAACACCGTACCTGCAGGAATCTTGGCCAAGGCTTGACGAAAATCCGGCAGGTCCGGACACGCCTTTTTTACCTCATCCGTCGGGACAAACTCCACGCGATCGGGCACGACTGGATTCTCGGGCTTCGTTCCGTCCGCACGAATCGAAGAAAAGTCATGCAGCGGCAGGTACACCGCGTACAGGCGGGTCGCGTTCAACGACTTGGCCGTCTTTTGAAACGCACGTTGCACGAGTTTCGTGTCGAGCTCTTTCGCGGGCGGCGTGCCGTTGCAGTACGTACTGGAAAAACAACGCATGTCGCCCTTCTCGCGATACGCAGAGGGCAAGACCAGAACGTTGGTGGACAAACGACCGTCGATGAAGAACTTGAAGGCCATCGACGGCATGAAGCTTCCGCCGCCTTTGGCATCGGAAAAACGGACAATCGCCTCGCCACCTTTTTCGAGCATGCCGGTGTACGGGTGCTTCTCGGTGATGTGCAGGGAGACGCGAGCGCAGGTGCCGTAGGTGTGGACGAGCTTCTTTCGCTCGGGCGGAAGTTCGTCGCCGGGAGCAAACGACCCTTTGTTGAAGTCGACGCTGAAGAGCTTCAACCGGGCAATGGGCGAAGGTGCACTCGTGGGTAACTTCGCCTCCGAATGCGGATCAGAATTGATGTTTGCCCAGATCAGATCGTTCTTTTCTCGAGCAGACCTTTTTTCGTAGTCGGAAGGGAGCGACATGGCGGCTCAGCCTATCGCAACCGGTGCCTCGAACGCACGGGACGTTCGCTGCATGTTTCTTGCGGGCTCGTGTAAGGTGCGCCGAAGATGCTCGTTTCACGGGGGACCCAACATCCTTCGTGAGCCGAATCGTACGGTCTGAACGTCTAGTGCAGAGACCTTTATGAAACGACCTTGCTCCCCTGCCCCTCGGTTGGCTTCCATGACCCTCGCGTTGCTCGTGGCAACGTCGTTCGTTGGTGGGGGTTGTGGTGGTTCGATGACGCCGTACGCGACCGCGGACTCGAAAGCTCCGGGGATGAGCGAACCTGCACCCCAAAATCTAGGTGAAGCAGAGGCGCAACTCTCGACTGCCGAACAACGCATTTTGGGATCGTTCGGTCAGTACAAACCCGAGTTGCAAGGAGGATTCGCCCAACCTCCTGGACAAGCGACGAATCAGCAAGGGGCCACTCCGTCGGCAACGGCTGAAGCAGCGCCCCCTCCACCTCCGCAAGACAAAGATCACATGGCCAAAGAAGGAGAAGCGCGGCTCGCTGCTCCAACGACTGCTGGTGCCGATGCAGCATCGTCATCAACGAGTCCATGTGAAACGGCGTGTCGCGCTCTGGCTTCGATGAACCGGGCCATGACGCACATTTGCGTGTTGGCAGGTGACGAGAGCGAAAACTGCACGAACGCGCGTGAACGTGTGCGTGCTGCAACAGAACGCGTTCGTCAAAGCTGTCCCGAGTGCAGTGGGTGATGATTCGCCCACCTACCGCTTCATCAGTTTCATCACGACGGCCACAGCCACCACCGCGAACAACAAGAACGCCACGATGAGCGAGACGTTCAGGCGCTTCGCCGGAGCTTGCGTCTTCCCTTCGACCAACGGCGCATCGGACACGGGTTTGTCCGCAGCGTCGATCCGTTCCACATCTGAAGATCCCACCACGGACGGCAACAAATCAGCCGGAGGTTTGTTGAGCCGCAACGATCCGGGGGCGAGGTCAGGTCCGGTTGGAGGTGGTGGAGATGGAGCGTTCTGGTTGGCTTTTTTGGAGAGCGGCGGATGGAGATCGGCTGGCGGTGGCTGCGACAAACGAATCGATCCAGGAGCTACCGGTTCCGGCGGAGGTTGCGAAAAACGTCGCGACGTCGGTTGCACCGCTGGGTCGGGAGGTATCTGTGACAAACGAGGTTTGTCGCCGTCAGCACTCTGCCGCACGTAGTCCGACCAGAGCATGATGCCGTCACCAAGGTCGATCGGCAGACCAATGTGAATGCTGGAATTTTCCGTGTCTTCGATGACCGGCAAACCCCGAAAACTCCCCGGTGCCGCAGCATCACTGGACGCGACAGCTACCGCCGAAGGGTTTGTCTCGGCTGGCGACTTCACCCGCTGTAGGACCTCCTGCGCGACCATCTCGGTCGTCAGGTCCTCGGTCATGTTGATGACCGGCAAAGGTCCGGGTGGTGGCAATGAGGCTCGACCAACTGAATTCGGCGGAGGTGGTGGAATCGAACGAGTCGTCGCGGGAGGGATGTCGTCGGTGAGCAGCGGATTCAACGCATCGAGAATTTCATCCGCCGTGGAGAAACGTTTGTCTAGGTCGCGTTGCAAACAGCGATCGACAATCGCCACGATGCGCGGATCCGTTCCCGGCGCGAGATCGGCCAAACTGCGAATTTTCCCCGAAAGAACCTCAGCCGCAGCACCGTAGGGCGTGAGACCTTGGAATACGCGCTTGCCGCTGATCATCTCGGCGAGCACCGCCCCAAGCGACCAAAGATCCGTGCGGTGATCGACCGTCTTCAATCCTTTGACTTGCTCCGGGCTCATGTACGCCGGTGAGCCCATCGTGCGTCCCGTAGCCGTGAGATCCGACGTCGTTTGCAGCGTCTTGCTCACGCCGAAGTCGACGATCTTGAGCACCACGGCGTCGGTATCGGGTTCGAAGTGGAGAAAGAGATTGGAAGGCTTGAGGTCGCGATGCATCACGCGTGCGCCGTGAGCAGCTCGCAAGCCTCGCGCTGTGTCCGCGATGAGTCGCAGCGCAACATCCGGCGCAATCTTGAGTTCGCGCTCGAGTTTGTCCCCGACGGTTTCCCCGTTGAGCAGTTCCATCACGAGGAACGGATCGCCAGCTTCCGTTTCGCCCACGTCGTAGATCTGCACGACATTGCGATGCACGATGCGCCCGCAAGCCCGAGCCTCGCGCAACAAACGCCCACGAGCATCGTCACTCGCTTCGATGCCGCGAATGAGCTTCAGCGCGACTTCGCGCTCCGTCAGTTCATTGACTGCAGCCCACACGACGCCCATGCCGCCTTCCCCCAGGAGGCGGACGAGTCGATATTTTCCCCCGATCTTCATGCCGGGTTTGATTTGAGGACTCGCAGCGATGCTCGCAGATTACGCGGACTCTGGACGTGCGCCTAGAGTCCTGCGCGAATTTTGCGGACACTTGGTCACGGATCACCCATCTTGAGCCGTTTGTGCCGACCTACTCGCAGGGTGCCCCGGGTACATGGCATAAGGGGAAGCTGCGCCAAACGAGTCGGGGGCGCAGCCAATCGCGATGCAAACACGATTCGTCCGGTTTGTCGGATCGATCCGCGCGTTGCCAGCACCACCGCTGGATGCGCTCCTCGATACCGCCGATGATTTTCGTCGTTTTGGTTTGACGACGCTGGGACGTTCGTTTGCCCAACGCGTACTCACGAGCCGCGAGACTCGCACCGCATTTTTTGGCTGTTTGCTCATCACGATCGCGTTTTTCAGCACGTCGATGTTCCCCGTCGTGATGCTCGTTCTCGGACCGATCATCTGGGGCATTCCGCATGTGCTTGCGGACTTGCGGTATCTCGTCGCGCGACCAGGTCTTCATCATCGACCGCTGGTGCTCACGGCGATCGCGATTGGCGTGCTCGGTGCGGGGCTTGGGTTTGGCGTACGTGGAGGTTTGGCGGGGGCAGCTTTGGCGTTGTGCATTGCGCGGACTTCGTGGATGCGCCGCGTTGGAGGTCTTGCGATCGTGGCGGGACTGTTCACGTTGGCGCAACACGAGCCGTACCTGGCGGACCTGGCTTTTGCGCATTTGCATAATTTCATCGGCGTCTTGATTTGGTGGGCGTGGCGTCCAAGACAAACCCGATTGCATTTGTTGCCGCTCGGGCTTTTCGCGCTGGGAACGGTGACGATCTTGCTGGGTGGGTCGGTGCCGCTGGCTGCATTCACCAAGGGCCTCGAAGCTCCGTGGACGGGCATGTCCATGTTCCACTTGTGTCAATCACTCACGCCGAATCCGCTGGACCCGAATTCCGTACGTCTCGTGGTGCTCTACGCATTTGCTCAAGCCACACATTACGTCGTGTGGTTGCGTCTCGTTCCCGAAGATGATCGACCGATGAAATCACCACGGTCGTATGGGCAAAGTTTTCGTGCGCTCACGAAAGATCTCGGCGGAATTCTGCTTTGGATTTCGGTGTTCGGGGCTCTCGCGTTGATCGGCTGGGCGGTGTTTGCCCCGGGAGAGGCGCGGGATGGTTACTTGCGGCTGGCTTTTTTCCACGGGCATCTCGAGCTTGCGGCGGGAGCACTGCTTTGGGCGGAAGGTCGGCTCGGGATTGAGCACGCGGGACGAACCTTTCGATCGTGAAACGTCTTGCGCGGGCCATTTCAATCGGAAATATCGCGAATAGCGCGGTCAACTTCGGGCACGCTCTTCCCACTGTGGCGTTACGACGCTAAAACTTTCCCCGAGCGTGCCGTCATCGCCCTTGCCTTCTCAGCCCGACATCGAGGTTCCCAAGCTCATTGGGCGCTACGAGGTCCTGCGCCTCATCGGTGAAGGATCGATGGGACGCGTGTTTTGCGCGCACGATCCGGTGCTCGGGCGAGACGTCGCGGTCAAACTGCTCCGCGATGATTTGGCCGTACCGCGGGACGTTCGCGAAGGCTTGCTCGCGCGCATGCGTAATGAAGCGCGTGCGGCAGCGCGTGTGGCCCATCCAAACCTCGTGACGCTGCACGACATGGGTGAAGATCCGCAAGTGGGTCTTTATTTGGTGTTCGAATACGTCGAAGGCCCGACGCTGAAACAACGTTTGCTCGAAGGCCCGTTGTCTCCTGCCGATACTGCACGTTTGGCTCGGGAACTCGGCAGCGCGCTCACGTGCGCACACAACGAAGGCATCCTGCATCGCGACGTAAAACCGGAAAACGTAATTTTGTCGCGAACAGGCGGGAAAATTGCCGATTTCGGCATCGCCCGGATCCCCAATTCAACGTTGACCCACGCCGGGGGCCTGATGGGCACACCGGCGTACAGCGCTCCGGAAACATTTGGAGGAAAAAACTTTTCACCTGCCAGTGATCAGTTTTCCCTGGCTGCACTTCTCTACGAAGCATTGCGTGGTGAACGCGCTTTTCCCGGAGATGACGCGGTCGAAGTAGCCGCCAGGATTGCCAACGATCCGCCCGAACAGTTCGCGTCGGCGCGTAACTTACCGGGCGAAGTGGATGAAGTTCTCCTCCGCGCAATGGCCCGTTCACCTCTCGATCGTTTTCCCTCGTGCGAGGCTCTCGGCGAATTGCTCTCCGATGCGCTCGCGCCCGTGATCACGCCTCCGCCACGCGCCATGATGACGAGTTCGTCAGGACGAATGCCTATTCCGGAAGTGCCGGTGGTGATTTTGCCGCCGCAAGAGCGACGGTGGGGTCAGGTGGTGTTGGGAGCATCGGTCGTGACGGTGACTGCAGCGCTCTTGGTGCACACGGCGATGCGGCACGAGGATGATCCGCGGTTGAAGCTGCCGACGGCGCCGAGTGCTTCGGTGGAACCATCGTCATCGGTGTCGGAGCGACCGCGAGCGAGCAGCAGTCCTTCCTCGGCACGTGTGCCACGAATACGTCCATCCGCTGAGGTTCCGACGCCGATCGAGGACGGGGGAATTGCTGGGGATGGGGGCTCGACGGGTCACGATGGTGGTGGTTCCGACGTTCAAGATGCCGGAGGTGCATCGAACTCCAACGCTACACCTGCCCTTTCTGCTTCAATGAGTCCGGCGTCATCGGCGCCTACTTCCACTCCATCTTCTGCGCCGGCGCGGCCCGCTTCGACAGCATCCGCTCCGACGAACGACGCGAGACGTTTGCCATGACAACCCAGCTCTTTCGCTCGAACTTTTTCCGTATTCTTGCTTCTCTGCCGCTTGTAGCTCTGGGCCTCGTTTGGTCGAGCACCGCGGAAGCTGCACCTTCGCTGACGGTGACTGCAGACCTGCAGCAAAGCCTCGGAGGTAACACGCCGTATTTCTACAACACGCTCACGATCGATGATGGCGGCATCCTCAAGGTCATTCCTGTTGGTACGCCTGACGGCACGGGCCGAGTGCACATCAAAGCCAACCGGATCATCATCAAGACGACGGGCTTGTTGGATGCGGCGGCGGCGGGTTATCGCGGCCTGACGGGCAACAACGGGAGCGGTCCTGGAGGTGGCGGGTTCGCTCCGAACTATTCCGGCGGAGGCGGTGGGTATTTCGGGGTGGGTGCGGCCGGGACAAACTCGATGTGTGGAACGGGAAATTTTGGTGTTGGCGGCATGAGCTACGGAATGGTTGCTCCGCCCTTCGAGCTGGGTAGCGCAGGTGGTGCGGGAGGAAAAACCCCTGGTCCTATTGGCGGACATGGCGGGGGCAGTGTCATTTTGGAAGCAGCTACGATCGAGATTTACGGAACGATCACCGTGGCTGGTGGCAATGGCTTGAGCATCAGCGGTGTTGGATCGGGTGGTGGTGCAGGTGGTGAGATTCGCTTGCAAGCCTCGAACTTTGTTTGGGGACCAAAAGCCAAACTGCTGGCCAATGGTGGGGTCGGCGGAAAAGCGGCAGCGGAAAGCGGTGGTTCGGGTGGTGGTGGTTTGATTTGGATCCGCGGCGCGCCGGCACCTGACACGGTTGCGGGTGTCGAACTCAACGTGGCGGGTGGAGCATCACCCGAGACGTGCATGACGGCGGGTCAAGGAGCGGCAGGTGT
>DAOMZH010000494.1:0-7997 GCA_035437985.1 Polyangium sp. (in: bacteria)
CATGACGCAAATCAATCGTCACTTGCTCCGAAGATACATCCGCGAGCTTTTGATTCTCAGACGACGTGACCGCATCTCCGAGGCGTCAGGAGGCGCTTGGTACAGCCTTCCCAAAGCGTCGCGATTACTTGGAAGTTCGGGGATCGGGAAGAACGCTAGGCGGAGAAAACGGCGTGGACGGCATGCGAATGGCCGGAATGAATTCATCGACCCGCACGAACTCTTTGCGGTAATTTTTCTCGAGCCAATTTTCGCACGAGCGCGAAAACTCGTCCTTGTATTCGAACTTGGCGGAGAAACCAACGCATTGCTTGTACGCCGCTTTGGCTTTTTGTTTTTGTGGCTCGGATGCTTCGTCGAGTTTCGCATAATATTCTTTGCGAATATCCTCGAACGTGAGGTCTTGCGTGCCGGGAACCGGACCACCTTTTTTCCACGCATCAGGAATGGGCGCAGCACGAAATTCCGCGACGAACTTCGCCCACATCGCGCCCACGCGAGACGATGAGGCCACGAGCCAACGCGGCGGCGGAGCCGGCTGCAAATTAACTATCTGCAAATACGCCTGCTCCGCTTCTTCGATGGCGGGTTTCTTTTGCTTGATCCAATCGACGACCTTGGTATTGATGTGTTTCAACATCTGGTCCATTTCCGCAGGTCCCTTGTATTCAGGATAGCGAATTGCATCGACGGCCTGACGCTTTTGTTCGGCAAAGAAAAACAATGCTTCGCCGACTGCATTCAATACTTTGCCCAGGTTGCGCGGATCCGCCTCGGCATCGGTGGACAGACGCTTTTGTATTTCGGTATTCTTCCACAACGCCCGCACGATATCGTATTCGTGCTCTGCGCCTTGTTTGTCATTCAATTTGGAAAAGGTTCGTCCAAGCGCCGCGTGCGCGAGGAACCGATCGCGAACGGCTCCCACTTTGTCGACCCGGGGCATGATCTTGATGAGAATGGGTTTGGCTTCCTCGAATCGCTGCGCATCGACCAAGGTTCGACCAATTCCGAGCCAAACCGTCACCGCCATTTCGGGTTTGGCGGCACCAAACAACTTATCATAAAGCTCGGCATTTTTGACCGCGAGGTCAATTTCTCCCAGGCTGAGGCGAAAGATTGTAGCGTCGACCAGCCCGTCGGGTGCCTCGGGCATCGAAGATGCTTTCAACGCCGCTTTTTCATAAAATTCAGCGGACTTGGCGTATTCGCTGAGCGCCTTGTAATCCTCGGCCAGCTGAAAAAGGGCCTTTTTGGCAATGTCGGTCGACTCGAGATGATAACGAGGGTCGATGAGTTGGAGCCGGGCGGCAATAGCTTTGTTACGATCGCCAGCCTTTTGATACTCAGCGGCTGCATTATAAAGATATTCGGCGAGCTTGGAACACGTCGCCGCTTTGGCTTCGCAAGCCGCTTTGCCTTGCGCGTTCCATTCGTCGATGTGCGCTTGGGCTGCCGTCGCCGGATCTGCCGCAGAAGCAGGAGGCGCTGCGTCTGCTGCCGTCGATATGCCCATCATGACGGCGAGTGGCGGGAGAAATCGGAATGACCTGTAGTTATAAACGGTCGGGGGTTGGTTCATGGTTGCTCATGGACGCAGAACCCCGAAAAATGTTCCCGACCCGCAAAAAACTTTTGTCAGGACTCGCTTGGCGATGAACGATCCATAGGCAAGTCCAATGTTTCTCGCTCGAACGCCGCATCGAATCCCACCCCGGAAACACCGGACACCTCGGGCGCTGGCATTTCGAGCGTCGTAGGCGCAACCATTGGCACTGGGGCAACACTCGAAAGGTTTGGCGGGACGAGGGGCGGCGAGGTCACGACTTCGCCCCGCATTTCTCGCAAAACGTTCTGGAGTTCCTCGGCCACCCATTGCGCCGTCGCTGGCCGGGACTCGGGGCTTTTTGACAAAAGGCCAAAAACCAAATCGTTCAAACGTCCCGGCAGCTCGGGACGCAACGTAATGGGTGCGTCCGGAACAACTTCAACCACCGCTCGCAACAATTGGGCCGTCGTCAGAGCACGATCGTCGAACGGGCGCCGACCACAAATGGCTTCGTACATGGTCACGCCCAGTGAATACAAGTCACTTCGTTGATCTTCAGGTTGGGCCAGAACTCGTTCCGGCGGGATATATGCCAAGGTTCCAATTAAAAATCCCATCTCGGTTTGGGAAGGAGCGGCCAAAACGGAGGCAATGCCGAAGTCGACGAGTTTCACGACACCTGCCCGCGAAAGCAAAATGTTGTCCGGTTTGACGTCTCGATGCAGAATACCCAATTCGTGGGCTGTGGACAAAGCCAACGCGGCATCGCGCACAATTTCGAGAACCCGGACGAGCGGCAATGGATCCGAGCCCGATAACAAGGAGGCCAATGATGTTCCCTCGACAAACTCCATCGCCAAATAAGCCGTAGATTGCCAGGTGCCATGGTCGAGCACGCGACATTCGCCACTCGCCAGCATGGTCACAATCCCGGAATGGCGCAAGCGGGCCCCGATTTCACTCTCGCGCACGAACCTGCGTTTACTCGCGGGATCACGAACGCGATCGGGATGCAGGATCTTGAGCGCGACAATGGGTCGTCCGGCCAGACTCGAATCGCGCGCGCGGTACACGATGCCCATTCCCCCGCGCCCGATTTCCTCGAGCAATTCATAAGGCCCAACAAATCGAGCATCAGCGCGAAGCGTGGCGCGGCGATCCCAAACGAGCAGCGCCAGACCCACCACGAACAATGACGTCAATGGTCCATAACGGGCAAACACAGAAACGGGTTCAATGGGCATGAAGGCCAGACGCACGATAAAAAACATCGCCCATAACAGAATCATCGTCAGGCGGCGACGAACGATGAACCGCGCCCCAACCGCTTTCGCCAGCCTCCAAATGCCCCACAAGAACGAGATCGATGCGCCCAGTGAGACGAGATCTCGGCGTCCATCGGCCCAAGCCCAGCGATGCCGAAGAAAAAACCAGACATCGTACGCGCGGAGCCGGGGCCAAGAAAATTCGGCAATGGATATTTCCGAGCGCGCCGGCACGTTGCGGCGACGAACGACACGTCCCGAAGGAAAATAAGCTTCGACATCCACGACCTCGAGATCTCCGAGGCCGAAATGGGCAATGGGCTCCTGCCAATTGGTTTCGCGAAATCCGACCAGTGTTTGATCAGTCCGAAACACTGCTACCCGCGTACCGAGCGCGACTCGATTCGGCGCAGCACTTTCGAGGCGCACTTTTACATATCCATGTCCAGGAGGTTCATTCACGAGCAAACGATTCGATTCTCCGGCTCGAACGAGGTACAAATCGATGTCCCCGTCATCGTCGAAATCACCCGCGACGAAAGCGGAGGTCATCTGATCCATGTTCGCTTTCACCGTGGCATCCGAAAATCGCCCGCGGCCATCGTTCACGAGCAAACGCAATCGACCTGTACTCGTAATGTCGTCGTTCGGTGCCCGAGCATTTCCCAGCACCAAATCCAGATCGCCGTCCAGATCCATATCGACAAATTGCGCTTGCATCGCCGAGGCGAAAATTCGATCCAACCCAGCTTCCGTGGTCATATCGTGGAAATGGCCGTGTCCGTCATTATGGTACAATCGCGAAGGTCCAAAATCGAGAGAGGTAAGCAAGAGCGCGTCGAGAGCGCCATCATTATCGACATCTCCCGCGGCCACGCCCACGGCCAGATGCGAATCATTCGCAAAACCCGATTCTTCCGTCGCGTCCTCGAAAGACCCATCGTCTGTTTTCTTGTAAAACGTGTTTCCGCTGCCCCACGAGTTCGCGACGAGGAGATCGGTGCGGCCATCGCCGGTAAAATCCGCCGGAAATACTCGCTCCGTCCAACCCCACGCCGCCCCGCCATCGTGTTGGTATAGAGACTCGGTGGCAAAGCGTCCAAATCCGTCATTACGATGCAAGAGATTGGGCATCGGAAACCCACCGACTTTGGACAAAGTTCGCACTTCGTAGATATCCAGATCCCCATCATCATCGAAATCGAAAACCTCGACGCTGCCCTTCACCGCCCAGCCCTCCGCGGTCAGCGGCCGTATGCCACTCGGTGTATTCCAAAAATGAAAATCGCCGAGATTACGGAGGATCTGCAGATTGGCCGTACCTGGCTCGGAATCACAACGCAAGATGAAGTCCACCCGCCCATCGCCGTCCATATCGGCCATCGCCCCGTCTTTGGCGGGCGGCATTTCGCTAATGGGCGGAGTAGCGAGCGGCATGGGGCGGAATGCACCGGATTCCTCGGCTTTCAAAAAACTATTGCGTCCAAAAGGATTCATCAATACGAGGTCCCGAATACCCGCGCCATCGACGTCCGCAAAAAACACGAACGTCGATTCGGCTTGCACACCCGCGCCGGCGTCGAACGTGCGATCCAAAAACGACGGCAATGTATTCGGCTCCAGATGCAGGATCAATCCGTGCTCCCCAACGGCCCACAATCCATGTTTTCCCATGCTCAACGCATGTACGGTTCGTCCCGTCGAAGCCCAGTTCGCGCCTTTGGGCACGACCCGTTCGAGCGAATTCTGGCCATCGCGATGAGCAAGCGCCCACAATCGTTCCGGCGAACCAGCAATACGCGTAATTGTACCCGAATCAATGACCTCCCAGGACGAACCTTTTCGAATGAGCGTCGGTTGTCCCGCGACGACCAATGTATCCGCCACGCGCAGCACTTGGGACAACGCGCGACTCTCGCCCGGGAGCGCAGCGCGAGTCCAATGGGCGCCGTCGAAATGCAGGAGAAACTGCTCGGAATTCACCCACACATCATCGGGAGCCAAGATCGCCACACCCCGCAAATGCGATTCCCGATCCGTTGTGAGATTTGGGGCCATCATCCTTTCCCATTGTTGTCCGTCGAAACGATAGATCCTCCCAAATAGACCCACGGCGTATCCCAAGTCGCGCCGCAAGAAATGAGCCGCTTGAATGGCAAATTCCCGATCGAACGTCGCGGTTTGCCAATGTCCATCACGGTAATGATAGGCGACATTGTTCATGCGCGGGAAAACCCAAGCTTCCTCGGATTCCAATGCCGCAACGAGACTCAAATTCATCGGCGCGAACGGAAATGGCAATACGTGCCAAACATATCCATCGTATCGCAGCACCGTGCTATCTTGGCCCACGGCAAATCCCGCACCATCTGGCGCAAAAGATACATCGTTTAGCTCCACCTTCGTCGGCGATTCGACGGGATACCAAGTCTCCGCCGGAGCGGCACGCGTATTGCCGGGCCAAACGACGCTGCCGAGCGCGATCGCCGCAACAAGACGTTTCATGGCGCAAGCTCCGGCCAGGAAAAACGAAGGATACTCGAACCGTCGGCGACGAAGACATCGTCCTCCAAAATGACCACCTCGGAGGCCAATCCATGCGTATCGGAATGACGAACCTCGGTGAGCTGTCGAAGTTCGTCATTCCAGCGCCAAACCGAAATACCTCGTTCTCCCTCGGCAACAACGACGACCAATCGCCCCGCTGCGTCGGGCCGCGCAGCGACCCCCGAAGCCCCCTGAACCATCGGCTTCCAGGCCAGTTCCCGGGGCACATCGGGTTCGTCGATACTGATGACCTGCAACCCGCCCTGTGGCTCGGCGACAAACGCCACATCCTTGACGAGAGCGACGGCTTTGGGCGGCGCCTGCAAGAGAAAACGTCCACGAAATCGGGGTGTATCGCCCAAGTCGACGATTTGCAGAATTCCGAAATCAACGTCGACCGCAACACCTCGGTCTCCGTCGATCGTCAATCGCCCTAAATTCTGCGGCGCAGTCGTCGCCGCCCGAGGTACGGTCTGCACTTCATGCAGATTCGGATTCAAAAGCAATCGATGCAGACCACCATTCGCGTCGATCACCCACAAGGCCTGGCGACTCGATTGCCACGACAAGGCTGTGGCTTCGCGCGACAAATCCAGACAATCCGGCTCCTGGTCCGCCGTTTGCCAACGACACACGCGCCCAGCTGCTTCGAGTGTGCAAAGCGCAGCTCCACACGGCGTAGCATCGGCAATCTTACGCGACGCAAACGACATTTCATTGGCCTGCGGCGCCCAATTCCACGATGCCTCCCGTTCGTCCGCCCAACTCGTACGCCATGACGAACTCCAGCCAAGCCGCTCGAAACGCACGCCATTTTTATGGGCCAATACTTGCCCATCGTCCGCGAGCTCGGACAAACTCCCGTCGGGACGTCCCACGATCCACCGATTTGCGCCGAGATGAGCCGCAGTGGCCACACTAAAAGGCAATCGGCCCGATATCCGAGGATGCCCAGGCTCGGATATGTCGACCCAGGTGGCGCCCGTGTCGCCCAGCCACGTGGACGCAATCAGCAAATGGTTTTCCCCAGCAAAGAGCCGCATTGGGCGACTCAATACCGACGACTCTCCCAAGACTTTTCCGGTCTCGGGCTCGAGTTCGAGCACGCGTTTGTCCCGCAAACCGACAAAGATTCTTTTCCCAACGCTCGTGACGGATAAAATTCGATCTAGTTTTTCATGGTTAAACGTGGCGACAGGACGGCGAATATCTTCGTCTATCCGGACAAGACCGTCACCGGGGCAGGCTAGCCAGATGGAGGCATTCGAGTAGGTCGCGTCGATTGGATCCCCGGGGAGCCGAATCGATTGTGGACGCTGACCGGAACGCAGGATTAAAAGCGTCCGCGGAGAACAGAGAACCGCCACCCGAGACTCGAGCATGATGACGCGTTTGCAATTGCCCGACAAAGCAACATGTTCGGCAAATTGAGGTAGACCTCGAGCGTCAATGGTGTACTTGGTCAAACCAGAACGCCCATCGGCAACGAATAGGTCGTCACCTGCCAGAGCCACATCCCAGGCCGGTCCCAACGTATTGACGCGGGCAAACGAATCGAGCGTGTCCACGTGCACCGCCGCAAGTGCGCCCATACCTACAATATGCGCACCGGTTCGATGAATCGCAATGGCCCAGGGCGAGATCCCCGCGGCGATTGTAGTGCCTGGCCCGAACGTCGGCGAGTTTCGATTCGTAATTGCAGGGGTTTCCAACTTCGCGCGGGCGCGTTTGTCCGGTTCTGAGGATCCGTCACAACCTCCGCTTGCCAGCGCAAGCGCCGCAATGCACGTTGATATCGTCAAGAAAGAACGCTTCATCGCTAACACTGGACGGTCATCATCGAACCATGATACCAGAACCGGATGGCACTTGAACAGCGTTCCGCAACGCTCACGTTGATCCGCGAAAAGGACGGGGAATTCCTGTCACTGCCGATCGTACACGTGCGTCTCAGTGGCCCCAATCGACAAGACCAATCCGTCCGCCTTGGGGTAGATCCGGTGCTGGTCGGCTCCGCCCCCGACTGCGACATCATATTGAACGATCCTTACGTTTCGCGGCGTCACTGCGCATTGACGATGACCGAGAAAGGCGTCGTGATTCGCGATCTTGGAAGTCGCAATGGAGTATGGTTGCAATCGATTCGCGTGTACGAAGCATTGATCCCGGCTGGCGGAAGCGTACAAATGGGCGGTTTGTCCTTAACCGTGGAAGTCGCGGGCGAACCCACGAAGGTCATGTTGTCCCCGGGATCTGGGTTTGGCGCGGCCGTGGGCAAAAGCGTCGCCATGCGCGTTCTTTTTGCTCGCCTCGAACGTGCAGCCAAGACAAACGAACCCGTACTCTTGCTCGGCGAATCGGGCACTGGCAAAGAACTCTTGGCCCGAGCGCTTCACGAAGCGAGTCCCCGGGCCAGCGGTCCATTCGTGGTTTTCGATTGTGCCGCCGTTTCCCCAGCACTCGTCGAATCTGAACTTTTTGGGCATGAAAAAGGCGCTTTCACTGGAGCGCACGCCGCGCGCGCGGGGCTCGTTGATGCGGCGCGCGGAGGTACGCTATTTCTCGATGAAATCGGCGAAATGCTCCTCGATATGCAACTAAAACTCTTACGCATGCTCGAACATCGTACGGTTCGT
>DAOMZH010000495.1:0-7990 GCA_035437985.1 Polyangium sp. (in: bacteria)
GGGGGCGAGGCTCCGCCGCGTATTGGGGGACCTATGGATTTGCGGGAAATTGAATCAAAGTAGGTCGAAGTCGTGGGGCGGATGCCGATGGTGGAAAAAACGGCGCACGACAACCGGTTGCGCGCGCGTCGCTTCTCGCAATGAAAACGATGGTTTGGTTTCTCCGGGCAATTTGCTCGCTTCTGCGCGAATGACGTGCCCACGCGCGCCATCCGAATATCCAATCACGACGGCATCGAATTCATTGCTGCTCGTATCCAGATCCATCCGAAAATACCGATGTTCGCCAGTTTCGAGCATTGAAATGCCCGCTTGCGGTTTCGCTCCAAAAGGTCGCGCAGCGCCAACGGCAAGAGAATCAACACGACACATGACGGCCACGACGTCGTTCGCTTCCTCGAATGATTTACATTCATGACGCGCCCCCGAAATGCCTCGCGTTGGCGATACCTTGGCTGTCGTTCGCAGCGTCGGAACGTCGCGCGCCCCCGCTTGTGCATCCCATTGCACGACTCCGCGCAACGTCTCGAAGGTTTTACGATCCGAACTCTCCCAGACCATCGAGGTAACGTCTTTCATCGGCGCGGAAGCTGCATTTTCCCCGAGAATCACCGCATCTCCGCGACGCAGCGAGACGAGATGCCCCTGGTGCACCAAGGTCAGCATCTTCGCGCCGCCTTTGGAATTCACCACGACCTTCATGCCCGCTGGCAGTTCCGGAGCGACGAACTCGGGCTCGGGATTCACGGCTTTGGGCGCGCTTTCTTCGAGCACTGGACCCAGCGGAACGACTTCGGGTCGTGCTGGCGCCACAACGACGTTCTGGGCCGGCTCATCCGCTTCCGCAGGTTTGTCCTCGGCACCGGAACCGATGAACAACGAGGCAAATGCAACGAGGTACGCGAGTTTCACAGGGTCCTCAGGAAGGCAAGGAGCGCGGCGCGATCGTCCGCGGCCAAATGGCTGGTTTGTCCCATGCGATCGAGATTGTCGTCGAGAAGCGCTTCGAGCGTGGCGTAGCGACCATCGTGGAAATACGGCGCGGTCGCTTCCAACATCACGAGCGACGGCGTGCGAAAGGCTGCGCGCGATTCGCCTTTCGCCTGAGATCCCACGTCATGCACGTGACGATCGGTCGTCCCGTGACCCACTTCATGACACGAGTTGCAACCAAGTTTGTCCGACATGTAGAGGTCACGCCCTCGAGCAACGAGCGTTTCGGATGCCGCCGAAGGTGCAGGTCGTTGGGGCACAAACAATCCTTCGCGCAGATAGGACGCCAGATCTTTGAGCTCTTGTTCCGACAATCCGGAGCCGCCAAGGCGCACGATCGTTTCACCGATGTTGGCTTCCAGCGTCTCATGCGCGCCGTGCCAACCATAAGGTCCATGCTCGACGTGCCCGGCCAACGTCAGGGTTTGTCGCGGACCATCACCCAAGCGCCACACGATACCGTCGTCACGACCTTCGGGATGACAACTGGCGCAAGCTCGGCCGTCACGAGAGATGCGGCGATCTTGTTCCGCATGAAACAGAGAGCGACCCCGCGCGAGATCTGCACGCAGCGGTTCACCGGCAACGGCAATCGTATCGACGTCTCCTGAACCGAGGCTGACGACGGCCAGGTCGTGCGAGTTCTGATTCCAAACAACGGCGATGTCGGTGCGTGGATCGACGTCGATTCCCGTTGGACCTTCACCCACACGAAACACACGGCTCGGAGCGAGTGCCGGATCGAGCGAATGCGCGTCGAGCTCGACGAGTTCACCCGTGCCTCGAGAAGCAACGAGAAGTGCGTCGCCGATGAGCGCCGCGGCGCGAGCTTGGCGAGCTGAGGATCCAACGGGAGCAACGGCATTGCCCACGAATGCTTGTGCCGAGATGTTGATGAAATCATGCGGCACGGGACCTTCGACTGCGCCGAGAGGACGTTCCCGCGCCACATCGATCACCGCCACGGAAGGCACGGACGTATCGTTTTCAATCGACACGCCGCCGTAGCCAGAAGCGATGAATTGCGTGGTGCTTTCGCCATTTTGGACGACGAGATGCGAGACGAACAGACGTGTTCCGGATTCATTGAGCACGGGCGCATAAGCAAGTGACGACGTGGGATGCATCGTTTTTGCTCCAACCAATTCGTCGACGCGATTGCGGTACTTGCCCCCGAGCATGCGTACGGATCGCGCGCGAGGAGCTTCTCCGGACGAACCTCCATCGATCTCTACGACCGAGACTGCATCGCCAACGGCGTGGGTGACGAAGGCGCGAGTTCCATCGGGCGTAATGGCAACACCGCGTGGTTCACGAGCCAGGGGAATGGTGTAACGAGTGGTCAGCGTTTGCGCGTCGAGCGCCGTCAATGCTCGACCATAAGCGGACGTGACAAACAGGGCGTCGTTGGTTCCAAGTGCCAAACCCCAAGGTTCGGTGGGGACATCGACGCGGGCCGCCGTGATCCCCTCCCCGGCCGCGTTGATGTCGACGATGCGGACTTCATTGCATCCGCGCATGGCGATCGCGACGCGATCTTCTCCAAGAAGAAGTACATCCGCGGGAACGCAACCAAGGGGTGTCGTGACGACGGAGCCACTAACCACATCGACACGGTGCAGCGCTTGGTTGTCGCTGTCCGCGACATACGCAACGAGGTTATTTCGATCGAGGGCGACTGTACTTCCACGCGGCCGAGGCGCCTGCATCGTCGGGGTGGACGGTGCGTCAGGACGTTCGGAATTGGCAGTGGACACAAAGGAGAGGAGAAGGGTGGAGACGAAACTGACGGCGGAGAGGGTACGGGAGGGCCAACGCATGACGCTCCCATGGACGCGCGGTCCTCAAAAAAGATTTGAACGATTTGGACGAGAACTCGATCATCGGCCGAACGCCTTGTCTGGAGCCCACGAATGACGCTCGATGCAACGACTCTGCTGAATACGATTGCTGAAACAACGCAAGGAGTGCTGTTTCCCAGCGAATCGGACTTTCCGATCGAAACATATACCCATGGGGAAGAAGAACCGACCGCTGCAGCGTTGCTGGAACGATGTGGACTCGCCGCAGACAGTCCCGTCGAAGAGTCGACCCTGGCCGACACGTTCTCCGGGCTGACGGAGGCTGAGGAAGATGCCTCGGAGGGGACACGCTTCGCCGCCGAACGTTTTCGCAAGCTGATCGAGTTGTTGGAGACAAACCTCGAAAAGATTCGCGCCTATCGCCTTGGTGCAGTGGATCTCGAAGTGTTTGTCCTGGGACGTCATGCCTCGGGCACGTGGCTCGGAGTCCGAACGAAGGCCGTCGAGACCTGATTCAATCTCCGCTGCGCGCTTCGATCACGCGTTGCACGGACTCCGGTACGGCCGAGAGAAACTCGTAGCCCGTGCGTTTTTCGATCTCGTCGACACTGACGCGATACTTTTCCCAGCCCTGATCGATGATGCCCGTTTCGTTGGGCATGATGACGGCGATGATGGGCGTCGAGTTCTGGACGTCGGCAGCGCCCTGCCCCGCTTGAAGGTTGACGACGATTTTGAAGTACGACTTGGGCACGGCGACGCCTTTGCCGATCGTGTCGGTGACTTTTTTGCCCGGGGGAAAAACACCGCCGGCGATGACGAAAAGTTCGCGCCCTTCACGGGTGGCGAGTTTTTGACAGTGCTCTTCCAGTCGCAACCAAGGCCCCGCGTTGAGGTCGTGATACTGCGGCAAGATGTTCGTCAAAAAAAACGTCGTGCGGTTGTCTTCGGGACTGCGCGTGCGTTCTTCCGAACGAACCATGTGTCCACGGTCGTATCCCGAGCCGGTGTAGTCATCGTGCGAGACGCGATACATGCCCCCTGGGAGTTCTCGATCTTCGAGGAACTTACCTTTGAGACGTGGTGCCGAGCCAAACCAACCTTCGTTGAGTTCCCAGCTGACCCAGTTCGCAACGTTGCGTTTTGGATTGTAGGAAAGCGCGTATTGAGGCTTGCGCATCAAGTGTTCATCGTCGGGCGTATCGTCGGTGGGTACGCCCATCGCGAGATGGATGCTGCTATCGACAGACTGCGAGGTGCCTCGCGCAGTCGTCGTGGGTGCAGCTGGTGGAGGCTGTGGGGCTGCTGTCGTACGCGGACGTGTTTTTCCTGTCGTCTCGGTTCGTTCGGAGCTGATCTCCTCCAGAATTCGCTCGGCTCGGCAAGCACCCAGTGTTGCGGCTGGAATTCCCAGGAGCGCTGCGACGAACCCGATCCAACGACGGGACGCCCCTCCACGACGAGAAGAATGTCGACTCACGAAAATACGCCTCGTTACGAAATCATATATCATGCGCGACATGCACCCGCCGTGGGGCGCGCGAAGCCTTCCTCCTGAATGGACGACGGACAGGGCGCAACGTTCGATGTGTCAAGAAGGTGGCCTTCCTGTGCGTCTCCGCGTTACCTTCGCGGCGATGTTGTTCGGACAGGGCGTCGCCTCGAGCGCTCTCGATGATTGCTTCATGTGCAATGCGTTGCGTGGCGCGTGGGAACGCGTCCGTACGGCGCACGAGATGGGCACGACCTTCATGGAGATCTCTGCGTGAGGCTCGTCCAGGGGTACTCGATTGGCTCGTACTACAAGCTGGGTTCGCCCCAAGCGGGCTTGAACGCGAACCCCATGCGCGGCCTCGTGTACCTCGTGACAAACCAACGCAAAGAGCCGATTCCCAGCTCGATTCAGCATCCGATGCATCCGAGCAACCAGATGGTTCGTCTCGAAACACCGGCGAACGCATATTCGTACGTGGCCGACATCATCTCGATGCATGGCCGTGATGTGCGCTCGGCGTTGGGGATCTCGCGTCCGAACATCGCGCTCGTTCCGGTGCCTGCACCCAACATCATGCGGCAAAATCGCATGACTGATCGTTGGCCAGCTCGAGAGCTCGCAACGGAGCTGGAGCGCCTCGGGTTTGGCAAGGTACGACAATGTTTCGTGCACAAAGAAGCTACGCGTCCGCGCTTTTCTTACGAAGAAGATCCGGCTCACGAGATTGCCCCGAACCTGGTGAACATCGGTCGTCCGTTACCGAGTGAAATCGTCGTGTACGTGGATGATCTGGTGTTGAGTGGCGATCGCGTCGCCGCGCTCGATCAAGCTTTTGGTCAACCAGCGGGGGCTGGACTCATCACGACGGCTTTCGCGGACGAGAAGTCGAAGCAAGACGCGTATCGCGCGCGCATCCTGGCGCTGTCGTACGATCCCGCGCCTACGCCTTGGAAAATCAGCCTACTTTAGCGGCGAGTTTGTCCGGGAGGAACATCGCCAAGATCTGCGACAAACGCGCGTCGACGTGGGGGTTGGCCACGACATCGCGGAGGTCTTTCGCGTTCGCCAGGAGCAACGCGTATTGCTCGAGCAAGGCGAAGCCGAGAGCGCCGAGCGGATCGAGCAAGTCCCGCCGCGCGAGAACCCGATCCATGAGCGCGATTTTTTCGCGGAGGATCTCGCCCCAAAGTTCGCTGGCCCGGGGGACTGTCGACAAACGCGCGGATTCGATGAAGACGAAAAACCCACGCTCACTTCGAAACCATTCGTCCAGATGTTTGATGATGCGCGCGTCTTCGGTATCCAGGACCTCGCGCTCGGCAACAAGGCGTTGACGCTCCGTGTTCGAGAGGTTCGTCGCGTGCAACTGTTCGTCGATGACCCGAAGTTCGTCGGGGATTTGAGCCAAACGTCGGCGCCACACAGGGAGTTTTTCAAAAAGAACCGGAGCTCCAACATGCGTGAGCCAAAGATGCGGCGGCAATGCGCAACCCATGATGTCGGCGAGGGTGAGTTTGCGTTCGAACTCGGTCGCCGCGGTGATGCGATCGCGCCCGGGACGCGAATGAAATGTGGTCGCCCGAATGCCCGCCATGCTTTCGAGAACGAGCGCAACAGGCATACCGAACTCGAGCCCGATCGGTGCCACGTGTTTCTCCGCCATTTCTTCATGGGTGAACGGCGCAGGTGTGCCGGATGCATCGAGGCGATCGGTGCCTCCAGAATGCCCATAGTCATGACCGGCAGCAGCGAGCACATCACGCGCCAGTACGGCTGGCGAAACCCCCTCTGCGAGCAACGCGGCGAGCGCCCGTTTGACCACGTGAGCAACACTATCGATCGTCGGATGCACGACGAGGGCTGCACGTTGAAGGTATTCGGGCGGAGCCGAAGACTCAGGCCACTCGAGGAGCAGCAAGCGCAACAGAACTTCGTGGTTGTGCAAGGCGCGATGAAACGCGTTGTCGAATCCGAGTGTGCGCTCGATGCGACTCATGCGGACGTAGAACACACGGATGAGCCGCTCCATCGTGTCTGCATCCATCGAAAACTGCTGCACGGCTCGAAGGTTTATGCCCTCGGCGAGAATGGAGCGACGAAGCAGTGGAGAGAAAATCGGCCATGCGTTCGGACTGATTTTCGTCTGAATGAACTCGCGCAACGTTTCTTCGTCACGGCATGCCGCGGGCGGCAAAACGTCGTCGCTCGAGACGCTCATGCGCAAGCGCTCCATCCGCATGAAACATGCACAACATCACGCGGATGATCCAGCGATGCACGCAGGGCATGAAGGTGTTCAGACGAAACGGAGCCGATCATGTCGCAGACGTGTCGCAATCTTAACGCCACTCGACGCCGACATGGGAACTCAGAGCGTCACGAAGAGAAGATCCTGTTGGGAGGGATCGAAACACCAAACAGCACGAGTGGGGTGCACATGTTCACCCCATGCACGATGCGTGTAGTTTCACTCCGTAGGCTCGTGCTCGATCGCGTCCTTGGTGTTCGCGCCACTCAGCTTCGTGCCCGTGCGCGAAGCTTTGAAGAGAACGCTGCGCTTGAGGTCGGCATCGCGGAGGTCGGCACTATCGAGAATCGCGTGCGCCAAGTTCGCCCCGCCGAGTTGTGCGGCTCGAAGACTTCCGCTCGACAGGTCTGCGCGGCTGAAGTTGCTCCGTGAAAAATCGGCCCGCGGCGCGAGGACGTTCGGCATCCGCGCACCTTCGAATTTGGCGTCGGCAAAGCGCGCTTGACGAAAATCGGCCCCCTCGAGGTTCGCGCCACTGAGATCCGAGGCATCGCCTTGGGCCCGTCCAAAGTTCGCCGCCTTGATGTTTGCATTAACAAACTTGGTTTCCTTGCAACTCGCGCGAACGAAGACGGCATTTTCCATCTGCGCATCTTCGAAAGACGAACCATCGAGCGTCGCGTTTTCCCAAGTGGAACCTTTGGCCGTGGTCTTGTCGAACGAACACTTGGTGAGTGCCGAACCATCGGCGTGCGCTTGATCGAGACGCGCTCCGACAAAGGTGGCTCCAGCACCGCGCGCATCGTTCAGCTTGATGTCGGGAAGGACCGCGGCGTCGAAGACTGCGCCATCGAGAGTCGCGCCAGTAAAGTCCGCACTGAGAACGTCGATTCCGCGAAAGGAGGCATTCGGCCATTGCCCCCGGACGAACAGCGTCGCTTTTCCTTTGGATCCATCGAAGATCGTTCCCGCTCCCTGGGCCGAGGAAAAACACGCATTGTCGATGTTGCCCCCGGACATGCGCACATTGTTCAAGATCGCTCGGGTCAGATCGGCACCAGCCAAATCAGCATTCGAGAGATCTGCGCCTTCGAGGTCCGCATCGACGAGCCGCGCTCCTCCAAGACGAGCGCCACTCAGGTTTGTCTTATTAAACTTTACCCCACCCAAGTCATGCCCTGACAGATTCGCTCCATGCATGTCGAGTCCACTGAGATCGGCACCAACGACCGACAAACCATGCAGCGGCGCAGGCACTCCAGATCGCAGACGTTCGATGATCGTCGCGCGAATACCCGTCTCGTCGGCCACCGGCGGAGCCGCGGCAACGGATGACGGCGGAGCCGCCGATGGCGGACTGGGAACCGATGGCGCCACCGATGCCGGCGCGCGCGGTTCTTCCGGTGAAACCACCGGAGGCGGCGCAATTGCAGGCGGATGAGTTGGGTCTTT
>DAOMZH010000496.1:0-7952 GCA_035437985.1 Polyangium sp. (in: bacteria)
AACCGCTCACGACGCTCAACATTCGCGCAACGGAGTTCACCGTCGGTTTGCAAGGTGCGAACGCCATGCCCGCGGCGCTGCCGGCATCCAGCGGGTATACCTACGCCGTCGAGCTCAGCGTCGACGAGGCCGTCGCTGCCGGCGCAAAGGGAGTTCACTTCTCGAAGCCGATCATCACCTACGTCGATAACTTCCTCGAATTCACGACAGGTACGAACGTGCCCGTCGGTTACTACGATCGTGAGAAGGCGCAGTGGATTCCCAGTGACGACGGAAGGGTCATCGAGGTCCTCTCTATCACGAACGGCATGGTCGCTCTCGACATCGATGGTTCCGGCAATCCTGCCGAGGCGACGAAACTCGCTGCACTCGGGATCAGTGATGAAGAGCGCGTCGAGCTTGCAAAACTCTACGGTCCGGGCGCGAAGTTATGGCGTGTCACCGTTACGCATTTTACTCCGTGGGATTGCAACTGGCCGTATACGCCGCCCGACGACGCGGAACCGCCGCCCGATCAGGATGACGACGACCAGGACGAGGACGATCCCGACTGCCAAGGCGGCTCGATCATCGAATGCCAGAACGGTGTCCTGGGTGAGTCGATTCCTGTGGCCGGGTCTTCACTCAATATCAATTACCGAACATCGCGCCTCAACATTCCACGGCAGCAGACGAAGCACATCGTCATTTCCCGCGATACGATTCCAGCGAGCCTCATCGACATCGAGGCGACTGTGGAAGTCGGTGGACGGGCTTTTCGCAAAACGTTCCCGGCTATACCCAATCAGTCGTGGGACTTTTCATGGGACGGCAAGGATGCGTACGGCCGATCCGTGAGTGGTGCCGTCGTAATGAAACTCACTCTTGGCTATCGCTACGTGGCGCAGTATCGGACGCCGTCGCTCAGTGCCGACAGCGAGTTCCAGCGCTCGTTCAACCGCCCGTCGCTGGCTGCTGTTGACGGTTTCGGGCTTGAGCGGAGTCGGGGCACGATCGTGCTCAGGCGAGTCACGGAGTTTCCGTGGGGCAAAGCTCCGATCGGCGTGTGGAATGCCCGGGGCGCGGGGCTTGGTGGTTACACTCTCGACGTCCACCACACGTATGACTGGTCGTCGCACACGTTATGGCGCGGCGATGGGACGAAGCGGAGCGGCGCGGAGCTGCAGCAGTTCGCGTTCTTGAAGAATTTGAACGTCCCTGGAGGTGCTCACGACATCGCCTTTGGCGCTGACGGTACGATGTACGGTACGAGCAGCGGCACCAAAGTTTATGTTGCCGATCCTGGAATTGCAGGAGGAGTGATCTGGCGGAAAAAGCCTGGTGAACAGCAGATCGAGGTCATTGCGGGGGCGGATAATCCGAACTACCTAAACGACGGCGACGGTGGGCCTGCAATCGACGCGCATTTCGATTTGCCACGGTTCTTGGCCATCGGTCCCGATGAGAGCATCTACGTAACAGGCCGAGGCTTTTCTATCCGTCGCATTCGGCCCGACGGCATCGTCGAGCGATTTGCGGGCACGGGAGACGGCTCGGGTGAGTTGATCGAAGGTGGTAGTGCTCTGGATGCACATGTCCTGGATCCATCTGGCATTGCGATTGCGGGTGATGGCACCGTCTACTTTGTCGAGCCGTTCACGAGCAAGCCCGGAGTCCGTAGCATCACGACGGACGGGCGCATCCACTACATTCACACGTTTACGGACGCGAACGACGTCGGGAACCTCTACTACGGTGGTATTCGCCATCCGCTGCGCCTCGATGCGGAGAACAATCTCTACCTGGCAAATAATAAACTGCTCCGTATTCGACCGACGGGTGCGATCGATGTGCTCGCTGATGGAACTCAATATTGGGGTAATGGCGCACGCTCGGCCGCGGTTGCGAAGGATGGAAGGCTCTGGATCACGCAAATTCCGGAGTCAGGACCTGGTTTCCTTTGCGAGCGCAGGCCCGACGGAAAACGTGCCCGTTTGGCGCCTGTCTTCGAGGATGGTCCGTATGGTCCGTACTCATATCCGCTCGGAGAGGCAAATGTATCGCTCGGTTTTGACGGGCAAATGTACGTCATGCCGGACGGATTATCCGACTCCTATGGGCACGCTCCGGTCTTTGAGCTTTCTCCCAGCACCACCTTCACCAATGGTGAACTCACACTCCCATCCGACGACGGTGAAGAGCTGTACGTCTTCGATATCGAGGGGCGCCATATCAAGACGCTCTCGAAGACGGGCCTCGAGCTCTGGAAGTTCTCCTACGACGCGACTGGGCGGGTGAGCGAAATCGTCGATCGCAATGGGCAGAAGACGACCATAACACACGACGCGGTTGGGAATCCGATTGAGATCGTCGCCCCCGGTGGTCAGAAGACCGCGCTTACTGTCGACGCCAATGGGTACCTTGCAAAGGCCACATATCCGGGCGGCGAGTCGTTCCAAATGACGTATTCAGAGCAGGGTCTCCTCACCCAACTCGTTGATCGGCGTGGCGGCGTTCATACATTCGAGTACGACGAGACTGGACGGCTCACGAAGGACGTGGACGGGCTCGGATACGCGAAGACGATCGTCGCGACGCGCGACGATGCTCGCCAAGACGTGGTCGTGACCGCACCAAGTGGGCAAAAAACAACATATACCACCATCACGGACACGCTGACGGACGTGCCGATGACGAGAGTCCGGAGGACAACGGGGCCGGGCGGTGACTCCGCCGCGAAGAGCGTTCTGCCCGCTGTGTCGCCTGCGCTGACAGCCCCGGATGGAACGAAAATCGAGGCCCATTTCGACGCGGATACGCGCTTCGGAATGCACGTGCCACTCGCTTCGACGGTCACGTACACGACGCCTGGCGGCAAGACGATCGCGACGACGCGCTCGCGCAAGGTGACGTTGAGCACGCCGGGTGAACCGACCAGCGTCTCCAAGATCGTGGAGACATCGACCACGAATGGAAAGTCGACGAGCACGACATACGACGTTAACGCGCGCACCATCACGACCGCATCAGCGGTAGGCCGAACATCGCAGGTCACACTCGACGAGAAGGAGCGCCCTGTCTCGATACGCCCGCACATTGGTGTGATCACGGAGCCCGTGCAGATTGCATACGACGCGCGTGGTTACATGGTTTCGATGATGCAAGGGTTGATCTCCGAGACGACGGAGTACGACGCGAACGGGCGCCCCGTGACGACAACCGACGCGCTCGGACGCCAAATCCAGCGCTCGTTCGACCTGAGCGACCGCGTACGGCATGTTACCTTACCGAGTGGTCGCGCATATGGAATGACATACGACGCGGCCGGGGCCCTCGTAGGCGTCACCATGCCGAGCGGGAAAACCCACGCGTTGACCCACGATTTGCGCGGTCTTGGCACCAGCTATACCCCGCCATCCGGAGGTGGCGCGGGGAAGTTCCTCACCATCGACGGGGACCAGCGCGTCACAGCGGTTACCGACGGTTCACGCGCTCTCGCCTATTCCTATGACGTGGGCAGTCGACTCATCGGAACGACCTACGAACACGCGGTGCTGACGAATGTATACGCGGCGATGACGGGCGTGCTCACCTCGGCGACGCTTTCGCCTACGGGGCAAAATGGGCAACAAGCGCAGTCATTGACGTGGGCATACGACGGCTCGCTCATTACCGCGCTTGCAACGAGTGGTGACGCGGTTGCAAACTTCGAATTCACGTACAACAGTGATTTCGCTATTGCGAGCGTGAAGCTCGATGCGAACCCGGCGCGTGTGCTTGCTCATGACAACGACGGCCTGCTGACGAGCGACGGTCCGTTTAGCATCCAACGCGAGGGACCGCTTGGTGCAGCGACCGCCATCAGTGACGCCAACGCGGCCTTCGCCCGCACGTATGACGGTTTGGGTCGTGAGTCGACCTGGGCATTGACTGTGGGTGGCATGCAGCGCTACTCGGCAAATCTCATTTATGATGTCGCCGGGCAGCCTGTGATGAAGCTCGAGACAATAAGCGGTAAGCAACTCGAGTTCGAGTATGGCTACGACATCGATGGCCAGTTAGCGAGTGTGAAGCGTACCGACGTTGCTGCGGGCGCGTCGAGCTGTGAGGTCTTTGGCTACGACGTCAACGGCAACCTCACGAGCGTGAAGATCGGTACGTGCGGAGCTGAAGAGACCACAATGGCTGCGACGTACGATCAGGATGACCGGCTTGTCACGCGCGGCAACGTGGTTTACGAGTTTGACGATGCCGGCTACATGACGACGCGTGGTATCGACCAATTCGTGTACGGAGCGCGCGGCGAGCTCTTCGAGGCGACGCTCAATGCGGATCTAACGACGGAAAAGGTGATCCGATATAGCTATGATGCAATGGGACGCCTCACCGCGCGCACCGATGCGAGCGGATCGACCCAGTACCTCTATGCAGGGTCCGGTTATGCGGTTACGCATAGCCGGAGCGCGGACGGTACGCTCAGCGAATACTTCTACGACGACGCCGGCCGCCTTTATGGTGTCGTGCGTGGAGGTACGCGGTACTACGTAGCCACGGACACTGTCGGATCTCCGCGGCTGGTGGTGGCCAGCAACGGAGACGTTGTGATGGAGGTGGAATACAGTCCATTCGGTCGCGTCGTGAGCGGCGACCCGAGCACGTTCGAGCTTCCGGTTGGCTTCGCTGGAGGTATCCCAGACGTTGCGACCAAGCTCGTCCGTATGGGACATCGCGACTACGAGCCGATTGCTGGGCGCTTCACGGTGCGCGATCCGGTGCTCTTCGACGGCGGTCAGTTCAACCTGTACGCGTACGCGAACAACGACCCAATTCTGCGGTCAGACCGCTCTGGATTGGCTTCAGGCATATGCAACGCGCTTCAGCAGATCGCAGACCGTGAGAGGCGCCTCGGAGGGCCTGACGCTTACGCCAAGGACGTGCTGCCCTTTGCGCTTGGCATGCCCAACGACGGGACGGTTCACATCGGCAAGGATGGGAAGCCGCTACCAGCCGGAACCCCACGCGGAGAGACGTTCGGCGGTATCGATTTCAACTACTTCGAGGCAGGGTTTGCTGCTTCGCGGCGCGTTGGACCAAACTTCGCGTTGGCTGGACTCTCGACGTATACCACGATCGCAACGTCACTTCACTGGTTGCGAGGGATGGCCTGGGCAGACGCACGGAAAAACTTTAACGAGAATATTGCGGGAACCCGCCTCGGTATCGATGCGTCGTTCTGGCCGAGCGTCGATTCATACCGGAAAACGTTCTGTGACGATTGCACACGGTAAGCACTGACGGAGAGGCAATCTCCCGCTTTTCGGTGTCTGCGCGGGCTCGCCAAACGACCAGCCATGAAGGGTTCGGGCCGACTCAACCCCGATAATCGTTCACATCAATCGATAGCCTCTGCATCCAGCGATGTATCTGCACGCGCGCTTTGCCCATATCGCGCGCCACGTAGCTCACGTTGCCCTCGTGCTTCTCAAGCTTCGTATCGCGATTCTGCAAGTCACCGAGACGAGCGCCCGCGCCGATTACGAAGCTTGCGAGCGCCATGTGGCGGAAGCTCGGACTGCAAGCGTCAAATAAAGCCAACCTTTCCGACGAACTTATTCCATGACGAAAATATACGGCTCGACACCGGACCAAGTCACGGAGAAGCGCCCCGACCTCGCCTTCACGCGCTCGTTCCTCTTCGTTGTTTTGCATGGCGACCAGCCGGCACTTGGCGGCACGCGTTATCATTTATCGGATCTGGACGTCGTCGATATCGGGCGCGGTACAGAACGCGTGGGATCGCGCATTGGCTTTAGCGGCGCTGTTCCACTGATCCATTTGCGGCGTTTTAGTGATCCACTGCGCCGCGTGGTGACGGGAGCCTTCGATCCCACGTAAGTCCGCTTCGCTATTCATGAAAGCGGGCCTTCCGTGGGGCCGAAGAATTGGTAGGGGTGGGATCAGTTGCCCGCCGGTAAGTGGATCAGTTTTAGAGCGCCGCCAAGGCGCATTGGCGACGGGACCGTGCGAAAGCTCGACCTTCGCCTACCGAGCACCACCATACCCAAGGCGCACGGATGCCTCACTCGGAAAGGTGACGGCTGGCTTTTCGAGGATTTGGGCTCCGGAAACGGTTCTTTCGTCAATGGCAATCGCGTGCAGAGCGCCATTCTTCGGGATGGCGCTCGGCAGCGTGTTTTTGCGCTACCGTGCGGCCTTGCCGGCCTCTCCACTCATCGCCGCGGATCTCGACCTTCCCATGCCCGAGACCAACGGCTTTGCAACGCTCGTCCCTCTGCTCGCCGACACACTCGGCGCTCTGACGCGTAATGCGCGCACGCCCATTTGTTAGCACGTTTGTCCGGGCACCAGCATCTGTTATGGCCGCTCCGCGATCGTATCGAGGACGCGGAAACAGAGAAAGCCGCCGTGGCAAAACTCCTGAAGGAACAAATGGGCCTGAACCTATCGGAGACCAAGACGCTCATCCAACGTGATGACGCCTTTCAGTTTCCTGGGACATAGGGTCGTCGTGCGCCATAACCGACAATTCGGTCGCAAAGCGTGCGTTACATTGATCCCGAAGGAGAAAAGCCATAGGACGCGTGAGCGAATCAAGCAACTCTGCCGGCGAAAGCGTACCGGACAGACTTTGCACGATTTGCTGCGCGACTTGAATTGGCTTCTGCGAGGATGAAGTGCTTTCTACCGCCACGCGTAGGGCGCAAAGCGAGTTTTCAGCTCGCTCGACCATTACACGTGGTGGCCCGTATTTCGCTGGCTGCGGAAGAAACATCCGCATACGTCAGTGAAAACATTGAAAGTGCTTTACCCACCCTCGAAAGAGCCTCGAGCACGCCGGGGACAATGGCACCATAAAGGTGTTTCGTTGTTCATCACCGCGCGGACTCGGGTCGAACCCTACTGGCAAGCATCGGCTCGCCGACCTCGCTTCGCGAAACATCACGGAGAGCCCGGTGCATCACGAAAGGTGCACGCCGGGTTTGGAAGGGGGCGCCCGGAAACCTACCGGCGAGAGCCCGCAAGGCGCCGAGCGCCTACCTTACGCGACAAGTCGCTCGAATCCGCAATCCGTACAACGTACACGGATAAACCCATGCTCGAGAACCCCACAACGCAAGTATTCCTCAACGTCACGCACCACAAACTTCGGCAAACTCCCTGCTGCCTCGATACGCTCACGAAACTCGCCCCAGTACGTCGAGACAACTCGAAAGAGGACGCTTTCCTCTGGTCGATGTCGCTCGTAATGGTATTCCTGCGCGTGTTCCGCATGACATTCGGAGGCAAGCATGCGCGCGACCTGTGCGCTCACCGTGCCAAACCGATTTGCTCATGTCTTCCCGATGGTTTTACGTAGCGACCCCTGGCGGCCGCCATGGCGGCACCTGGCGGCCGCCACCTCGCCGCCACCTCATTCCACTCGCCTACGCACAGATACATCACCGGACCTCGGGGTGGCCGCAAGCGCGCCCCTCGGACGCACCATCGGCTATCGCCATCCGCTCCGCCTCGCCACCCAAGCCTGCGGGAACGGCTGTTCAGCACGGGGTACACTGTCTCGTTCCTCCGTTCTCGATAACCAAGGTTTGTGAGAACCTCACGGCACCCACCGAACCGGCACGTGATTTCAACACGTTACGGTTCTCGAAAATAGTTCTTGAAACTAAATTCTCGATTCGTACCATCGAGACGAGTTTCGAGAAGAATTTCACCCCCCGCGACAACCCGTGACGCTCGATATGACGCAATACGCAGTGCGTCAGGCCGTGCGTTCGAGGTTTGGTGCTTTGACGCACCGACGAGGAGACCACCCATGTTGATTGGCTATGCACGTGTTTCGACGCAAGACCAGAATCTCGAATTGCAGCGGGAGGCATTGACCAAAGCCGGGTGTCAAAAAGTTTTTGAAGACAAACTGAGCGGCGCCCGAACCGACCGTCCTGGTTTGTCCA
>DAOMZH010000497.1:0-7928 GCA_035437985.1 Polyangium sp. (in: bacteria)
AGTCGTGGCGTCACACTCAAGGTCACCGTTCCCGCGGCTCGTGGCGTTCCGCTGATCGCGGTTGCCGGCGTTGGTTCACCATCGAGCGTGATGGTCGACTTGCTCAGAGCGAGGACCTGATCGTCGTCGACCTTCAGATCGACGGGCATTGCGATGCCGACGCGGTTGACATCGAAGGCGCTGACCTCGAAGAGATCTCCGGGAACGCCAGCTTCGAACGTGCTTTGCAAGGCGCGCACACGCAGCAATCGAGGTTCGGCGTCGACTTGAATCTCGGTGCTGTCGGCCTCGATCAGTTTTTCGCCCGAGGTGACGGCGAAACTCGCAGGGCCTCCGATATCGCTGAAACACAGGAAAAACGGAGTGCTCTCGCCCGTTGGTCCGAGTAGAACGCGCAGACGTGTGCTGCGATCGACGCAATCTTTCGTCACCGAGAGCAACGCTTCGCTACTCAAGGCTTCGATGATGACGGGCGCGTTTTCCACGACCCCAGGCGCACTGAGAGGTGCTGTGGCCCGTACCTGCGCTTCGCGGGTGCGTATGGCATTCGGGCGCCACTTCGAACCCAAATCATCGGGCACCGGACCGATGGAACATTGCAAGGCAAGGTAGGTGGCCAAGAGACGCCGCCCCGTTGGGCCATCGTTCAAGCCCGTAACGATCATGGCGAAGTTCGTCGCGGTGCTTGGTAGGCCTGCGGGCAAGATCTCGACGGGTTTTTCTTCAGTGCGATCCGCCCAGCTCACGATGAGGTTTGCCGTGCCAGACCAATCGCTCTCTGAAGCGATGTAAAAACGTGCCGTCCCGTCTTGGAGGGCGGTGCAGCGGAAGCTTCCGTCCTGCTCGGAGCACGTCGGAGACGCTCCTTCGCTTTCGTCGCTACGCAACTTGAGAGCTTGGCGCGGCTCGACGCGTACCGTGACGAACCCACCGTAAGCCGGGGCGTTAGCTTCCGTGAGGGAAAGCGTCACGCCCGTCTCATAGGGGGTTTGTCGCGGCAGTACGGGTTTGCCGTCAGCATCGAGCGAGTCGCCGGCGAAGAGGGGATGATTCACGTCGATACGCACATCGACAGAGCCGCCTGGCGCTAGCGGATAACCCGCTTCGATACAGCTCGATGCTGCCAGAGGCGGGAGCATGGCGAGCACGACTGCACAGCCGCGCACGAGGCGCCGTGGAGCCGTTTGTCTCGGATGAAGGGGGGAGAGCGCCACGGGCATCACTTCTGATAAATCTCGGTGTACTCGGTGCCGAGCGGGTGGCGGTGCCAGACGTAAGACGACTGGGGAAAACCACTGTCGTCTGTGTAATCGCATTGCCCCAGCTCCCACTCCGTATGCCAAGCGCTTGTGCCGGTCGACGGATCAATGGATGCCGAATGCGCGGTGACGTCGTCATCCACTTCTGCGCCATGAGTGATCCGGGCATTCGGATCGACATGTTGTTCGAGCATCTCCAGGGGCACGCGTGCGACACGACCTCCTGGCAAAGGGATTGAAAAAACGGCTTCCTTGTTGGGCGCTCCCATAAATCTCCTAAACGGTTGGCGACGAGACCTAGGACATCGTCGCTTCTTTCAACTGAGAATAGCGGACCCGCACCCCTGGTTGAACAGTTGGGGCTTCGAGTCGCCTGCGGCGCTCTTCGCCCCAAACCCCATCGCGGCAAGACCGCGCGGCCACTGGGTTCGACGTTGTAGCGAACGCCGAACAACCTCTCTCACTTCCCTCGAAATGCTTGCTCTGAGCGAGGAGATCAGGCCGTTTCTCGAACCAAGGCGTTGGTCAGCCGCGCGCAGCATACCGAAGTACGCCCCGTATCAGCCGTCCTTGCGTCGATTCGTTGATGAAACCCGACCGTCACGCACCAAGAGTGAGCCGAGATCTCGCGACTCGGTCCCCTGGGAGCGAAAAGCAGGGGTTCGACGAAGCCCGTCCGGAAAGCTTCACAGTTGTTCACATGAACGGCGAATTCATCGCGCAGCGCGGCCTCCTCCGTTTGATCGTTGACCCCGCGAGGCGACGGTGGCCCTATGCAAGACGGCGGCATGACGCTGCCCAAGGGACGGTTCCATTTGTGACGGGCGCGGAAAGCTTCGGGTCGGACCCTCGGATCGGCGCGCTGGCAGCCGGAAAGTATCGTGTCGTTCGTCTCATTGGACGAGGCGGTATGGGCAGCGTGTACGAAGCGCAAAACGTCGCCATCGGCAAACGTGTGGCGCTCAAGTTTTTGCGTGCACCTGCCGGCGCTGATGCTGCGCTACGTGCTCGATTTCATCGAGAAGCACAGCTCGTTTCGGCCATCGAGAGCGCGCACATCGTCCAAATCTTCGATACCGGAGAAACGGAGTCTGGTGAGCCATTCATCGTCATGGAGTTTCTCCAAGGCGAAGACCTCGCCACCCGCCTTCGACGACTCGGCCGGTTGGGCGTGCAAAACGCCTCGTCCATTGCTGCTCAAGCGTTGCGCGGATTAAAACGAGCCCACGCGGCAGGCGTCATTCATCGCGACCTCAAGCCCCACAACATCTTTCTCATCGACGGAGAAGACGGAAAAACCCACGTCAAGATCGTCGATTTTGGTTTGTCCAAGCTCCTCGTTGCCGACGGCGACAAAGGTTCGATCCTCAATGCCTCGCCGCAAGACGCCTTGACCCGCGCAGGCACTCCTGTTGGCACCCCGTTCTACATGTCTCCAGAGCAAATCGAAGCTCTCGACGACATCGATCACCGCACCGACCTTTGGTCTTTGGGGACAATCCTTTACGAATCGCTCGCCGGCACTCCGCCATTTTCCGAAACGAGTTTCGCCCGGCTCGTCATTGCGATTTGTCATCGTGATCCACAACCGATTGCCAGTTTGGTCCCCGATCTGCCCGCAGCCCTCGCACGCGTCGTTGCGCGGGGCATGGCTCGTGATCGAACGCAGCGATATCAATCGGCCGACGAGTTTTTGAACGCATTGCTCGAAGCTTCCCCTGACCTCGAACGATCCCAAGTTTCACCACCGCTTTTGCGGCCAGATGTTACGCCCGTGAACGTTCCTCCGGTTCGTCCTTCAGGTTCCCAAAATACGCCCGTCGACCTTGGCCAAGCGCCGAGTGTTCCACCGCCACGCGACCTTGCAGAGTCGAGTTCGCAACCACCTCCGCCGCCGGCTGAACTGCGCACGCACACGATGGGTGGAGCGACGATGTGGCTCAGCGCATCGCCGGCACTGTCTTTGTGGCGCGGAGAAGTGAACGCTCCGGATCGTTTGCGCGTCGAGACTCGCGACGGAAATCTCTTCGAACTGCGCCTCGAACCCGTGGGGATTTTGCGACTCGGGCGGGTTGATCGCGTGGGCGACGAACGTAACGAGCTCGTGTATCCGGATGTCGCTTCGCGGCTTGCGGCAACGTTGCGTCACGACGGCATTCGTTGGTGGCTCTTGCGCCGGACGGAGTGCAGCGTGCCCGTGCAAGTGGGCGCGCGGTCGCTCAATCGCGCGGAGGAAGCACCGCTCGTTCACGGGTCGTTTGTCCAGGTGGGAGGCATGCGCGCGACGATGGTCGATCGTCGTTATGTGACTCCGACAGTGCCTGCTGGGACGGTGGATCCCTCGACGGGATTTTTGGCGCGTGCGGGTCTCGAACAGGAGCTTGCCTCGTTCCTTCAAAGAAAACGTTCGGGGGCGTTTGTCTTGCTCCGCGCCGATGCCGGAGGAGCTCCTGCGAAACCTGCAGACTACGCTCCGGTTGCACTTGCCGCTGTGGCTGCGCATCGCGCGTTCTCGAGTCTTGCGGTGGCCGTCGTCGAGGACGTCGCGGTCGTTCTCGTTCCGGGTGAAACTCCGGAAGTGACGGAAAAAGCGCGGGCCATCTTGGAGGCTGCGAAAGGCGCGGCCAAAGGACACGCTTTCTCGTGTGGTTATTGGACGCTGCAAGGCGAGGCGAACGACGCGGGACGCGAAGTCGAACTCGCGTTGAGTGCGATCAATGCGCTGGCGGAGGTTGCGCCAGGACAATCCGTTGCTGCGCTACGTGTGGCGACACAAGGCGCACGCGTGACGACGATGCCGGAATTGCTTGGAGCATCAACGGATGCCAAGCGCATCACGCTCCTGTTTGGCATTGAAGAACAGCACGCGCTGGCGCGCGTCGGACCTCACGTCGTTGGGGGGTTGGAGAAGGAGCTCGCCGCGGTTGTCGCGACGCACGCAGGGCAAGGCGCAATGGTGGCCCGTGTGGCTCCAGGGGTGGTCGCCGCGAGCATCACGAGGAAGGTCGATCCAGTGGGGATCGGCAGCGCAGTCCAATGTGATTGGCATGCTCGGCCTCCGGTGCTCGATGGGAAAGTCGAGCTTCCGCGTACGTTGTCCTGGGAGATTTTGCACAACCAGGATCCTCAAACGCGAGGCCAAGAGCTCGCTCGCGAGTGCGCGGATCCGCATGGCGTCTTGTCTGCTTTGAGTGGCGGTTTGCCGTATCCGATCGCGGGTCGGGTGCATGCGGCGATTGCTTCTTCGAGTGCCATCGAACGCGTGAAGATGCTCTTCGACGTGCTCGAAGGAACGTGGCGCTTCATCGCGAAGATCCTGCTCTCGGCTTACTTCGTGCGGCGACCTGCCGATGGTGCGGACCCGGCACCGGCCTTCGACTCGATGGTCGAGCTGTACCGGAGAAACATGACCCGCGATGGGTTTGCCCTGGGCACATGGCGCGAGATTGCGCGTTGTGCAGGCAAGGGATTCGAAGGGCACAACGATCCCATCGGGGCTCTCGTGAAGGAAGTCCTCGGGGTTCGTCTTTCCCAAAATCAGACGTTCGATACGTTGTCGAATCTGATGCAGGTCGAGCGCAATAGCTTTGCTCACGGTCATTACAACGAAGCGCGTGCCGCGGCGGACTTGCCGGAGTTCGAGCAAATGACCCGCACGTTGTTGCGCGCATTGCGACCCCTCGGGGCCTGGACGTTGGTGACTGTCGAACGTACGGAACCGGATCTTTATGGCGAGTTGCAAACGGTCGAATTCATCGATCACACCGGCCCTTACAACACCGGGACGCGGCGCAAGCTCGGTCTCAACAGTCCGGTTCGTCTTGCCAATGTCGTGTACTTGGCCCGCTGGCGTGAAGGTTTGCTCCTTCCCATGGATCCCTTCGTGCGCCGCGTAGCTCACGAGGACAAGTTCGACCTCTACTGGATGGATCATCTTCCGCGACCCGCGAATTGGGTCATGAGTTCAGTCGTTGGAGGTCCAGCGATCAAAATGCCAAGTGATGTGCGGCGCTTGCCGCCTCTGTTGCGACTCGCCATGGAGCGCGCGCAAACGTCGACGTGAAGCAGGTTGGAGGTTACGCATGCACGAGCACGCGACTGTGTCGATCTGGCAACGAGATGAGCACAGCGGAACGTATTCCGCAGAGCTCGAGGGCTGTACGCTGAAGCTCGTTTGGCAACCCGAAGAACCCGGAAAACGTCGAGGTTTTCGGTGGAAAGTCGAACGCGATGGCAAAGAACTCGCAACGCCTGACGATCTGCAAGAAGAAGCAGAAATCGCGATGGCCCATGCGGAGATGTTTGCCCGCAACGTCGCTGCATCCTAGGTGCGCACGTGCGTGATACCCTCGCGCCGTGAGCGATTCGGCGCCGAGAGAGTACGCTCCGGGTGATTGTCTCGATGAACGTTTTTTACTCATCGAGCGACTGGGGCGGGGTGGTTTTGGTGATGTGTGGCGGGCCGATGAATTGTTGCCCGACGGCGCGCCGCTACGAACCGTTGCCCTGAAGCTGCTGCAACGAAATGCTCATGATGCCGCCAATTGGGCCGAAGAAGCTAAGCTTCTCGCCTCATTTCGCCATCCTTCCCTCGTCACGATTTATGCGGCGGGTGTTCTTTCCAAACCCGAACCCATGCCGTTCGTCGCGATGGAGATCCTCGAAGGACGCACGCTCGGGGCGGTTCTTTCCGAACGTCAACGCGTGCCTTGGCGTCGTGTTCTCGCGTGGGCGCGAGCAGTCGCGGCAGCGCTCGACGTCATTCATCTTCGCGGTGTCATCCATCTGGATCTCAAGCCAGCCAATCTCTTTTTGACGCAAGACGGTACGGTCAAGGTGCTCGACTTTGGCATCTCGCGTCGTGCGGGATCGCAAGCGCCAACCGTCGTGCGTCCCGTGGGTCAGCCCGCGGCTGATGCTGCACTCGACACCGCGATGTTCGTCGCGCACCAGGAAAGCTCGCCGCGGATCTCCGATGCCGCTCTCGATACCGCCATGTTCGTTGCAGAACGAAGTAGTGTGTCAGGACAAACTGAAGCGGCGCCGGGACAAGACATGGCTGTCGCCATCGTGGGCACACCAGGATTCATGGCCCCCGAGATCCTGGAGCTCGCCAAACCTGCACCAACCGCGGATGCATACGCGCTCGCGGCAACGGTCGTCAAACTCACGACGGGACGAACGCATTACGAGGACGTGTCGGACGAACCCGCGGACATATCGGACCCAGCGATCGTGAGCACGTGGTGGTCGGACATGCGGGACGCGACGTTGCGCGGCAAGTTGCGGGATTTGTCGGCGGATGGTGCGAACTTGCCACCTGGACTCATCGCGTTGCTCAATCGGCTCCTTGCGGTCGATCCGATCGCGCGCGGAGTGCAAACAGGACGTCTCGCGGCGCTTTTCGACGAAGTTACGGAACGTCCTTACGGCTTGCTCGATCCGCCTTATGTCGGCCTCGATCCTCTTCCGCAACAAGCCGAAGGACTGCTCTTTGGTCGCGGCGACGATGTCGCTCGTCTTGGACGCGAGCTCGCGTTCGAGCCGATGGTCGTGCTGCATGGACCACGCGGCGTAGGAAAGTCGTCGCTCGCTCGCGCTGCGCTCGTACCGCATCTCGCGCGGGATTTCGTTGATGGCAAAGATGACTGGATCGAGTTGCACGTACGTCCAGGTGCCGATCCGAATCGCGCGCTCGACGAGGCATTGGGACGCATTCATCTGAGTCTCGTTGGGGCGACGATCACGGAGCTCGAGCAGCACACACGGACATCGCGAATTGGTCTCGTGTTGCTTGTTGATCCGCTCGAGGAAGTGCTGACGAACGAGTCCGTTGCGGGCCTTCGGTTTACGGGAATTTTTTCGGCGCTGGCCGACGGAATGGTGCGTCCTGGGTTGCGGGTGCTCGGGGTTCTTGGCGAGGCGCATGTCGCCAAGTTTGTCGAAAAGAACTCTCCGTTTGCAGCGCTTCGTCCCACGTTGCGATTCGTGGGTTCACCGCCGGCAGCTGCGGTGCACGAGATCGTGTCGGGGCCGCTGCGACTTGCGGGAGCGCGACTCGTTGGAGCTGAAACGATCGTGAACGAAGTTCAGAACGAGCTGCGTGGTGCAGATGATCGCATGCCGCTCGTGTCGCTTGCGTTGCGAACCTTGTGGGACACACGCACGCCGCATCCTGATGAGCGGACGAAGATGGTGCTCACGCTCGAGAGCTGGCGCGCATTCGGCGGTGTAGCGGGGGCGCTGGCGCAACATGCTCAGCGCGTGCTCGACGCGCTCGCTGGTGACGAACGAGCGATTGCGATTGAGTCGATGCTGCGATTGGCGACGGTGTCGCGAGAAGCCATTCGTTGGAACGAGTCGGAGCTCGCGGCGATCGTCGGCGCCGATGAAGGCAAGGCCCTCGAGGTGTTTGGCATTCTGGAACGCAAGGCGCTGGTGCGTCGGCGTGATGGGCAGATCGAATTCATCCATCCGTCCCTTGGATTGCTGCCGGCTGTCGAGTCGGAGCGTCTGAAGCACACCGATCGTCTCATTCTTTTGGAGCGTCTTCGGGAGGCCGCGATTGCTTGGGATCGTGCGGGTTGCCATCCCGAGTTTTTGCTGTCGGGATCGTTTTATGACGACGTGATGCGGCGTGCGGAATGGACCGTGGGCTCCATATCGCCG
>DAOMZH010000498.1:0-7922 GCA_035437985.1 Polyangium sp. (in: bacteria)
GGGGGGTATGGGGGGCGGAGCAGTCTGCCCGTCTTTTTGCGCAGCAAAAAGACTCAAGGGGCAGCCTGCGAGCCCCCCATCGAAAACAAAGCCTCGCGGAGCGCGCTTGTTAGCGCGCGAAGCGAGTGTTCAACTCACCGGGCCGCGCCTCGGTTTGTCCCCGGCCCAACTCACCGGGCGACGCCACGGTTTGTCCCCGAACCAACTCACCAGACCGCGCCTCGGTTTGTCCCTACACATTCAGGTGCGCGCGATCGTTGATGCACACGATGCGCACGAAGCCACCAGGTTGTCGTTCCGCACGCTGAATCGAACAGTTGTCAATCTGGAACACCATCGCCGGAGGCTCGTCGATCGGTGTGCTCATCAAGCTGTAGAGCAAGTGATTGATCGCCACTCCATGCGTCACGAGCACCACGCGACCACTCGCATGACGTTGGTAAATGCCTTCGAGAAACGCGCTCATCCGTTTTCGACACTGCGCATGCGATTCACCACCCGGAGGTTGAAAGTGCGGATCACGACCAAGAAGCCCGTGCCACACACTCGGATGTTTCGCCTCGAGCTCCGCGAAACTCATGCCCGTCAGATCGCCAAAGTTTTTCTCGCGCAACATCGGATCTTGCACGATCTCCATTTGCGTCAGTTCCGCGATGGGTTCCGCCGTTTGCACTGCGCGCGGCAGATCGCTCGAGAACAACGCGTCGATGGGTTTCTGGGCGATGCTCTTTGCCGTCGCCTTTGCTTCTTCGCGACCTCGTTCGGTCAGAGGTGAAGGACCATGGCCGGTGAACCTACGGTCGCGATTTCCTTCCGATTGTCCGTGACGGACGATGATGAGTTCCAACGTCATTTGTTACGGATCCAAAACAATTGGGGCGACTCGCAGTTCGATTACGGGCAGCGATTTCGCACCATGCGTTTTCGTCGTCGCCCGTGAGCAAGCAGTTCGCATGTTGTGACATGATTCCACGAACCTATCCATGCAGCGAAAGATCGTCGGCTTTCATCAAGACACGGACAACGTTTGGCTCGCAGAGCTCGAATGCACGCACACGCAGCACGTGCGTCACAACCCACCCTGGCAGGAGCGATCCTGGGTCACCACCGAGAGCGGTCGGCAGGACAAACTCGGCGCGGAACTCGATTGCGTCTTCTGCAACATGGGCAAGGTCCCGTCGGACATGAAGCCCTACAAGCAGACGGCACGTTTCGATGAAACGAACGTACCTGCGGGTCTCCTCGCTGAGCATCAGCTGAAGCTCGGGACGTGGGCGCACATCGTCCTCGAAGAAGGGAAACTCGAGTACACCTGTCCCAGGGGTGTTTTTGTTTTGCGCCCTGGAATCTTGGGCGTCATCGAGCCCGAGGTGAAGCATCACGTGCGGCTTGTCGGCCCGGTGAAGTTCTACGTCGAGTTCTTGAAGCGGCAGGGCGACGAGTAAGTTTGTCGCTGATGGCTAGGGCGAACGTTTTGTCCTCCAACGAATGAGATTTCAGAAGTTCGCCTGTTGCTTGGGTTGTGTTGTCAGACGGCACCTGTCCTCGTGACCGTGCCCGAAGCACCCGTGCCCGAAGTAAGTTGGTGACCATCGTGTCCGATGCCACGCTGCGGGGGGTTGAAGCCTGCCATTCACAAGGCAATGTTTCTTACTGTCGCACGAGACTCGAGGTGGGGATATTTTTGGCGTGAATACTTCGCGTTGTCGAGGGGTGGAATTTATTCCACCTCGTGGTTTGGCATGGCTTAACGATTGCCAGTTCAATCCATCGCGCTACCAGACGACCTGGGTATTGCCTTTGCAGAGCATTTTGATATTCTCGGACAAACCAGGACGGTCGATTCGGGCGCCGCTCAGTTTGTCTTCAAAAACGTTTTGACACCCGGCTTTGGTCAATGCCTCCCGCTGCATTTCGAGATTCTGGTCTTGCGTCGCGACACATGCATAACCGATCAACCTAGGTCATCTCCAAGGAGCGCGTTGACGCGCCAGGTCAATGCATCATTTGTTCGACGCGCAGCGCATACGTTACGCCGAACGTCACGGGTCGTTCCATGGGCGAAATTGTTATCGAAAATCGTCGTAATGGTACGAATCGAGAATTTGGGTTCGAGAACTATTTTCGAGAAGCGTAACGTGTTGAAATTACGTGCCGGTTCGGTGTGTGCCGTGAGGTTCTCGTAATAGTTAGCGTTTCGTCAGCGCGTGTTGCGACGCATGCTGTCCGGCCAAGCCGCTGGCGAAACGCGGGTTTGGCCATGCTCGAAGCAGCGAGCGTGACGTGGTCAACAGAAGAAGTGCTGGAAGTAAGACGGACCCCCGGAGCCACCTATGGGGACTTCGTTTTTGCGGTCGTTCAGGTTACAGCAGGGTACACCCGTCAGAGGTGACAAGCAAGAGTTCTGTCTTTGAAATGACGGCAGATTGCCTCACAGAATCAGTCGCTGGTTTCAGGTTGAAACAACCGCCGCGCAGCGGCTTCTTCCAAACCAACGGAGATTTGTTTCGACATGGTCATTCGTTCCTCGAGGTGGAGTTCGTTCGCTATGGTTCATGTGTGTCGATTGCGGTCAGCCACTCGTTCACCCTTGTGAAGCGTTCATGGAAGACAAACCACTCGACGCTGCATTTCGTGAAGCGACTGCGAATGGCGGCGTTCGGTGCGCGCCAGTTTCCTGTGCAACATACGCTTGCAGAGGTACGGCCAAACGAATTCCCGCTGCATGGAAACGCTTGAGAATTTCGATGTTCACCCACGTTTTGCCGCGACAAATCTTTTCGTATTCATTCGGAATCGTGTCCGATTCTTTCGAGTTCCATTTCAGCACCGCGTACCAAAATTCGAGCTCGAAAAAGCCGTGATCGATGCGATCGAATGCCACCCACGGTGTTTTGTCGAGCAAATCGTTGTCTTTGACCAAATCGCGGAGGATTTGCAGAGCTTTTTCCAGCTCTTCCGGTGTCGTGTCCGGAGCGAGACGCGGTCGCACTTCCTGGAAGTAGCAGCCTTGGCTATCGATGTTGACGATCGTATTGTCGGTGAACTTTTTATTCGGAACCAAAACTTCGCGACCGTACCAATTCTTGATGATCGTGTGACGCAAGCCGAATTGAGTCACCCAGCCATTGATTCCCGCGACTTCGATTCGTTCGCCGACTTTGAAGGGACGTTGCGTGAGGACCAGGACGCCGCCGAAGAAGTTGGCGACGGTATCTTGAGAAGCGAGCGCCAAAGCCATACCGCCGATTCCGAGGCCCGCGAGAATGGCCGAGACCTCGAATCCAATGCTATTCAGGCCGCTCGCTACACCAATGACCCAAATCAAACCATTGACGATCGTGCGCAAAACGGCAAAAACATGCAAATCAATTGCCGCGTTGGGTTTGCGCGAATATGGCTCGAAGACGCCCTTGTTGACCGCGTCGTACGCATTGGCTGCCGCCCACGTAAACGTCACGACGGTCAGGAAAATGACCGCTTTCGCCGCGAGTTCTTTCACGCCCGTCGATAATTCGAGCGATTCGGTCGAAATCCGAAAACCAATGATCGTAATCAGGGACGTGAGTGGTCCGCCTATTCCCGCCGCAATGCTTGACAAGAATGGAGACTTCAGCCTGCTCCCAATGGATTTGACCAGGGCGGCAATGAGCCGCCCCAAGATCAAGCTGCCGAGGAAAATACCGAACGCAACCAGCCAACGTTGCGTCGTGTTGCCCAAGTATACGCGATCAAGGATTTCCATACGCTCGATTGTCCTTCTTTCTTATGACGAAGCAAAGCCGAAGCTCTGCATTAACGAGTTTCACTCAACTTCAACCCTCGCGGAACAACCGCCCGTTCCAAAACTTCGAACAAGCCTTGAACGACCAATGCCAAAACAGCTGCAGGGATGGCTCCTTCCAAGATGATTTTGAGGTCGTCTTTGCGAATACCGACCAAAATTGCTTGGCAATATCCACCGGCACCAATCAATGCACCAATCGTCGCCGTTCCGACATTGATGACCGCCGCTGTTTTGATTCCCGAAAGAATGGAACACGCCGCAAGGGGCAATTCCACCTGTCGAAGCTGCGCCCAGGGCGACAAACCCAATGCATCTGCGGATTCTCGTAATCCCGGCGCAATTTCCGCGAGTCCTGTCGCCGTTCCTCGAACGATCGGCAGCAAGCTGTAAAGAAATAACGCCACGACTGCCGGTGCCGTGCCCACGCCAAAAAGCGGCAACAATAACACCAGCAATGCGAGCGAACGAATCGTCTGTACGATACCCAATCCACCAAGCACCAGCTCGCCAAATCGCCGCCGTCGATGCGCCATGATACCCAAAGGAAGCGAAACGAGAATCGCCAATAAAAACGAAATTGACACCAACGTCAAGTGTTCGATCGTCCGTTGACCAATCTCTTTCCAACGGCTTTGCTCGGTCGTCGATTGGACGTTCATCTTGAATTCGTCACGTAAATACGTCGCCGCCAATTGATCGTCCGGCACTTTGTCGATCTTCGACCGGCGATTCAGTTTGACCATCGCTTCGCGCGTCACGCGTCCTTCGAGCTGTTTTAATGCGGCAAGGGCTTCCGAGGCGAGAGGCGCGCGGTACAATACGAGCGCCTCGTATTTGGGAAAATGCGCGAGGTCATCATCGAGTACGCGCAAGTGATACATGTCGATTTCCGCGTCCGTGGTATAAACATCTACGAGATCAACGCTGCCTTCTGCAATGGCCCGATAAGCCAATTCGTGCTCGAAACCCAAAGGCGTCGATTGCGGCAATCGATAATGATCGCGCATACTCTTCCACCCTTCGGCTCGATCCAAGAATTCGTGCGAAAAACCAAATCGTAGCGTCGAGTGATTTCGCAGATCGCTCGTCTTCGTAATGCCGAGCTTTTGGGCTCGCTCTTCAGTCATTCCCATGGCCCAACCGTCGTTGAAACCCAGCGTCTCCGTGACGTCGTACCCCATGGGACGAAGGCGTTCTCGAAGCGTCGCAGCGGTCGTGAGCGACGGATCTTTCAAGATTTCATTCGCTAAGATGCCCGTATATTCGGGATAAAGGTCGATTTCGCCTTTTTGCAACGCGCCCCAAATCACTTGCGTCCCGCCGCTCAGGTCTTTGCGATAAACTGCCGCCACATTGGAAGCGCGAAGAACGCCGGTGCATATTTCACCAAGCAAAGTGCCTTCGGTATCGCGTTTCGACCCGACACGAATGGGTTCCGCGGAAGCTGATGCGCCAAAAATGCAGAAAAGGAAGCTCGCGACGAATGCTTCCAAGAACCATGAACGACGACGAGAAATCATGCCGCAACTTTCAGATGCGAACGCTGAGCTTGCACGAAGCGCGTCACAAAGGGATCCGCAGGTGAATTGAGCAGCTCGTCAAAGGCGCCTCGTTGGACGACCCGACCTTCACACATAAACACGATATCGTGGGCGAGATCCCATTTGGACATTTCGCCCTTCATGCGTCACCTTTGCGCAAAAGCGCCACCGCAAAAAGAGACTCGGGATCCGTATACCAACCCATGATGCACAATCCTGCTTCACGTGCGTGTTTCTCGAGAGACTCGCGCGTGAATTTACAGCTGATTTCCGTGCAAATCTGCGCCCCTTCCGCCAGTTTCAAATCCAAATCCAGTTTTTCGAGACGCACGTCGACCGGCCGCGTCGTGACGAGACGCATTTCAATCCATTCGTTTTCCTCGTCGTAGCGAACAAGATGCCGGAATGCCCCCGGATCGAAATTGCCCCCGAATTGCCGATTGAGCACCGAAAGCATATTGATGTTGAACGCAGCCGTCACACCTTCGGGATCATTATAGGCAGCTTCCAAGCGCGCGGAATCTTTGACGAGATCCACACCAACGAGAAAGGTATCGGTCGAGGCCATGTTGCGCGCAAGCTCATTCAAGAATCGCCGACGTTGTTGCGGAGCGAAATTGCCAATCGTGCCCGCGAAAAACACCACGAGCCGCCCGCCCCCTGTTCCCAGATCGTCCAATCCGTCGTTGAAATCTCCCACGACGCCACGAAAACGAATGTGCGGATAATCAACCCCGAGACGCGTAATCGATTGCCGCAAAAAAAGCTCGTTGATGTCGAGCATCGTGCACGTTCGCTCGGGCTCGGACGAACCCCAAGCCTCGAGAAGCACGCGAATCTTCCGCCCCGCACCACTGCCAAGCTCCACGATGTGCCGCGGGGACGTTTGTTTCATGATTGCCGCGCCAAACGTTTCGAGGATCGAAATCTCCGCGCGCGTTTGGTAATAAACCTCGAGCCCCGTAATGCGTTCGAATAACTCGCTGCCGACATCGTCATAAAAGTACCGGGGCGGTACTTCCGGCAGCGACCGCATGAGCGACTCGCGCAAAATGGTTCGTTCGTCGCACCCCTGGTTCGTCGCAAGTCGCGAAACCTCAACGAATACGGACTCTTCCACATTCGTTCCATCCATAGACGCGCGCGAGGATAACATCGTTTGTGCCCCAAGCGTAAAAAATCGACATTGGACGGAAAATGGTACGGAGTTGTAGCACTTGGTCAGGCCACGTTCCCGCTGGAGAAACGTCAACGTTTCACTTTCCCCACCCTTGACGCTTGCGCCATTTCCTCGACAGCCGCTTCTTCAATCGCCGCATTCTCCAAATCGTCAGGCCTGCTCGATGGCCAGCCGTGCCGAGGCCGCATCGCCGGCACCGGAGCCGAGGTTGAAGACGACGAACAGCGGGCCGGCGGTGGACGGGGGTGTGGGGGATGCGGGGGCGGACATGCGAAAGGCGGCAGCGGGCGGCCGCCAGTATCGGCCGCCGCCCGCCGGCGGCGCGTAGGACAAGGCCGACATCGATCGTCGGGGCCCCAGCTCCGTGCCCGAACGCGGTGTCGCCAAGCCGGGCGCAAGAGCCTGGCTCATGCCAGCGGCGGCGACGCCGGCCTGGCACTCGCCAGCCTGAACACCATGTCGCCGACGAAGCGCTTGAAGTCGTCGTTCTCGACGAACTGCTTGTAGAACTGCGTGTAGTCCTTGATCGAGCCCTGCGCCGCCTTGGCCAGCGCCTGGTCGTGTGCGAGGCGCGCCGTGTGCGGGGTGTTCTGCAGCGCGTTGCGGAACGCCGGGTCGGCCGCCACCTTGGGCGCGATGTCGTCGCGGATGTGGCGCAGGATGCGGTCGGCATCGCTGAAGGTGGTGCCGAACTGCTCGTTGAAGCGTTGCAGGATCACGCTCAAGCGGTCCAGCTCGGGCTCGGCCTTCTTGCCGCCGCCCTCCACCGGCAGCGGCTCGATCTCGGCTTCTTCATCGGCCAGCCGCAGCGACGCCACCGCGCGCTTCTCGACGCGATAGCTGTCCATGTCGATGCTTTCCAGGATGCCCTTGGCCAGGTCTTCGTCCTTGGGCGCCGGCAGCTTCGGCGTCAGCAGGTCCAGGAAGATCGCCAGGCGCTCCCAGTCGGCCTTGCTGTACGGCAGCACCGACGACAGGAACGCATACGAGCGGCAGAAGGCCTTGGCCTTGCCCTTGAAGTCCACCTGCCCGTCCTCGTCCAGGCTTTGCAGGTACACCGCCACGCAGGCATCGAGCACCGGGTCCAGCTTGTCGCGCTCGGCGCCGGCCAGGAAGGCCGCCACCAGCTGCTGCACCTGCTCCGGCGTGTAGACCTGCGCCGCATCGAGGTCGCGCTTCAGGTCGTTGAGCTTGTTCGGGTCGGCCTCGTCGGCCAGCAGCGTCGTGCGGTAGTAGTCCTGGAAGGCGAGCAGCACCGCCTCGCGGTTGTCCTGGAAGTCGAGCACGAAGCAGTCACGCTTCAGCGGATGCGCGCGGTTCAGCCGCGACAGCGTCTGCACCGCCTTGATGCCGGACAGCGCCTTGTCCACGTACATCGTGTGCAGCAGCGGCTCGTCGTAGCCGGTCTGGAACT
>DAOMZH010000499.1:0-7919 GCA_035437985.1 Polyangium sp. (in: bacteria)
AAGAAGGAGCAGCAGCGTCAGTGGGACGTCCGGGAACGGTGGGACAGGTGGAGCTGGAACAGGCGGAATGGGAACCGGAGGCAACGGCATAGGCGGCATGGGAACTGGTGGCTCCGGAGGCGCTGGCGGATCAGGGGCTACCGGTGGAAAGGGAGGCACGGGCGGCTCGAGCGCGACCGGGGGAATGGGCGGTGCTGGGGGCAAGAGTGAAGTGAGTTCGTCGAGCAGTTCGTCGAGCAGTTCATCCGGTACACCTCCGAACCCAGACGGCGATGAGGGGTGCGGCTGTCGCACGGTTGGCGACGATGCTCCGGCTGCACCCTTCACGCTTGCGGGCGCGTTCGCGGCTCTTTTCGTGGCCCGTCGTCGTCGATCCCGCTGAGACGCATTCGTCGAGAACGTTGGTGCATCAAAGGTTTTTCCTTGGTGCACCAATCAATCGACGGTTTGTCGAAGCAACCTAACGGGCCACCGTCAGTCTGACTCGAGCACTGTTCACCGAGCTGATATCCTTGCTTGCAACGGCACATGCATTGCGCCTCGTTTCCCGACTCGTCGCACGTGGGGACGACGCGTACGCTTTGCGCGACCTCGCGGACGCTAGCTTCCGCAAACGTCCCACCCAACGGCGGCAATGACCGAGTCTGCGTCCTGCACAGGATCGACACAGTTTTCGGAAACGCAAAAAGGATGACCCACACGCGAAAGCTCGGGGCTCTCAATGACGTGGCACTCTTGCGGCTTCATTGCGGCAATACTTCAATTGTCGCGACGAGTCGCTTGTGGTGATTGCACGTCCAGAAATCGATTTCGCCAGCATCGGAGCCCTCGTAGGGTTTTCGCAGGAATGGCCGATTTGCGATTCACATCGCCTGCTGCATGGAGATATGACCATGAAACGAATCTTTGCTTTTCTCATTATCGGGCTCATTGCCGGCTCTACGTGGTTTGGGTGCAGTAGCACGGAGGAATGCACCGGTGCTTGTGCATGTGCCGGCAGCGATTGCGACTTCGCTTGTACCGATCAAAAGGCCTGTAACCTGACCTGTACCGATGGCGCGAACTGTAGCCTCGAATGCCCGAGTGGGAGCTGCAATGTCACGTGCACGGCTGCGGAATCCTGCGATTTGCGGTGCCCTGGCGGGAGCTGCAACTTGAAATGCACGGGCGCCAAGTCGTGCACGATTTCGGAATGCACTGGCAGCTGCAATTTGGAATGTGGCGGTGCTGCCACATGTAGCTCGAGTTGTACCAGCGATCAGAGCTGCAACACGTCCAAGTAAGAGCTCGGAAAACAAACCAGCCTTTCGCTATTTCGTAGATTCGTCGCGATTACGGCCTGAGCATTGCAGTCATCCCATCACCACGACTTGTTCTTGCGCCTGTCGTTTTTCCGTGGTACCCAGGACGCACCCGGTCCCTCCATGGAATCCTTCGACGAATCGCTGAAGTTTCTGCTCCACGAAGAACCCGCCGACTTTTTGCGGTTTGGCTTTGCCGATCCAATGATCGAAATCGTTGCTCCATGTGAAACCGATTTGCCGGCCCGAGGTCGCGAGGTCGACGGCAGCTACGTCATGATGCGCAATGGCGTGAAAATCGTCGCCCATGTCGAGTTTCATCGAAGACATCAAGGCGCGGAAGAACTCGCTATTGACGTCGCGGAGGCCCAAATTCGGCTCTACCGCCGCGAGCGCCAGCATGTGGTGTCCCACGTCTGGGATTTGTACGGCGAGCTGAACGGCCCGCCAAGAGCACTCCGTGAACTCCATGTGGGACCAGGTTCTCAATCGACCTATACGCGCATCAATTTGCGCGCGATGAACTGGCAGCAGCTCTTGGAGACAGCTCCGGCAACGTTTTGGCCCCTGGTGCCATTAACGCGAGATGGAGCTACCGAAATTGCGGTAAAAGCCGCAAGAGATGCAATCGTTTCCCTCGAGGAGCATCATTCCAAACGACAGGCGAACTTTCTTGCGATATTGTGGTTCATCGCTGAAGCCGAGGACGTTCCAACAGAACTCATAAAGCAGTTCATCAAAGAGGCACAGCTCATGGAAAGCGCGCTGTACAAAAGCATTTTTGCAAAAGGCGAAGCAAACGGCGAAGCAAAAGGCGAAGCAAAAGGCGAAGCGCGAGCTCACGCGGCGACGATCTACAAGCTTCTCGCGCGTTGGCTCGGTTCCGTGGACGTCAGCGTCCGTCAGCACATCGCTACATTCCCAGACCCGAACATCGTCGAGGCTTGGTGTGACGAAGCCCTCGAATTGAACGACGCGGATTCAGCCGCAACACTCCTCGCCAAGATCCTCAAAACGCCGGTAACTGCACCCAGCAATGGCTCATCGCAAGCCGCTTGAACCATTACGCGCAGAACACAAGAAACTCCGTCAGTAAAATGGAGCGGCTCCCATAAGGAATTTATTCGGTCGCTCATTGGGTCAAGCCCGACCTCGGCATTCGTTTTGGTTGCAGCTGGCCTACCGTGGGCGACGAGACTCCACCCTCGCCGTGTTGCGCGGCCATCGTTCACGTTGATCCCATCCCCTTAGAACTGTTTGGGGACCAAAGGTTTTTCCTTGGTGTACAAACCAAGTCACGGAATCTGTTCGAGGGCCTTGACGAGAAGCTTGCCGAGTCCCGTCTTGTCACATACCGGACCGACCGTTTGACCACCAACGGTTACCTTGGGGTTGAACACAGTCACGTTGAATCGTTCCTTGACTGCTTCGACCGTGAGAATCGGATCGCCACTCACACCCTTTTTGTCGAAGTATCGCGAAATTTCACCCGCTCCTTCGACCGGTTCGGGCTTGCTCAGTTCGACCTTGAAATCCTTGTAATATCGATCCTTCGCTTCCGCAGCGTCCGCATGACGCATGATGATCAACGTCAATAATCCCGCGTCCTTGCTGTTGAAACGACGCACGCAACGCGGCTCGCTCCCGATGTCTTCCGTCGGCTGATCGCTTGGTAATTCAACCTTGACCTTGCAGGCCGCGAATACATCCTCTGCAGTCAAAATCTTGTCGCAATCGAGCGCCGGATCGGACGGTGCAGGTGCAGCAGAAGCTCCCGTAGCTGCCGATGCACTCGGTGCCGCACTCGCACTCGGAGCAACCGACATCGCCGAAGCGGGTTTTTCCGGAGCAGCTATCTGGGCCCGAACCGGAGCTTGCGCGTTGTTTATGGGTTTTTCGGGGACGGGTTTGTCTTCTTTTTTCGGGGCAACTTGCGTCGATCGCGCATCCGGACTCGGCGTAGGCTCGTCACGACACCCCGCGAGCAGTCCTGTCAATACAATCGCGGAACCGACCAGGGCTCGAGGCATGAAATCCATGGGCATAAGCGCACTTTAAGGGAGTGAACGCGCCCCGAGCAACGTCGAGATGCGTGGATCTTTCAGTTCGAGCAAAGCTAGTGCTAGCATCCTCGGCGCATGAAGGCCGGCGACCTCGTAGGAGGCAAATATCGCCTCGTCCGAAGGCTCGGTCAGGGGGCCATGGGGGTCGTGTGGGAAGCGGTCCACGATGTAACCGCTCGCCATGTCGCGATGAAGCTCATCGTGAACGCGACCGACAATCTGCGTTTGCGATTGTTGCGAGAAGCGAGGGCCGCTGGGAAAATCTCGCATCGCAATGTCGTCGAGGTCTACGACGTCGGCGAAACGGAAGAACAAGATCCGTTTCTCGTCATGCAATTGCTCGTCGGCGAAACGCTTTACGCCGTGGTCAAACGTGAAGGATCGCTCGATCCGAAACGGGGCATCGTGATTGTGCGCGACATCGCCCGCGCACTCATGGCAGCCCACGCGCAAAGCATCATTCACCGTGATCTCAAGCCGGCAAACGTGTTTTTGCATCGTGAAGCCGGAAGCGCTGGCGAGATCGTCAAAGTCCTCGATTTCGGCCTTTGTAAGCCGATGGGCGACAACGAGATGCTCACGACGCCTGGAGGCATGTTGGGATCGCCCGCGTACATGGCGCCCGAGCAAATCATTGGCGTATCGGACATCGATCCGCGGACCGACATTTGGGCGCTCGGCGTGTTGGCCTTCGAGATGTTCGCGGGAAAACGGCCATTTCAAGGTCGAGGGCCGGACCTGATTCATGCGGTATTGAAAGATCCGATTCCGCGTTTGCGTGACGTCGTGAATGGGATCGACAAGGATGTCGACGAGGTCATTGCTGGTTGCATCGTCCGCGATCGAAATTCGCGATTTGCCCATGCGGCGGATGTCGTCGCGAGGCTCGAAGTTTTGGCGGATCGCTACGAGCGCAACGACGTGCGCGAGCCTATGCCTTCGGTCGACGAAGAAGCAGACCTCGGTGTGACCCAGGTGTATCGTCCGGGCACACCACTGCCCGTCCAAACGTATGGTAAGGCGGGAAAAACCATTCCGATGATGTCGGCGAACATGTTCCGCCCACCTCCGCCAACGAGCGATGCAGGGACCAACCAAGCTGCGCCCCCCGCGCGCACCTCTTGGCCTGGCAATGCGCCGTCGTCTCAGCCTTCGCCGCAGTCGGGGCCGCAGATGCCCCCGTCAAACCTGCAAAGCATGAGTGGCATGAGCCTCGGAGGTACGGCCATGATGCCGCATGTGCAAGAAGCGGCAATGGCTCAATGGCGTCCAATGCAGCCTCCATCGCCCGGACAAACGCCTTTGCCCATGGGGCAACAACAACCGCCGAACTTTCAAGTGGCCACCGGGCAAAATCAAATGATCGTGCCGCCATTTCCCATGGCCAACCCACCACCCCCGCGTCAATTACGTCCCTGGGTCGCTGTGGTCATGGGCGTCGGAATCGGCCTCTTGGCATTGCTCGCCATCATTGTCGCCATTAGTTTTTCTCAGAAATGAAAGTGGACAAAATTGTCCGCTTACGATTCGTTTTCGCAGGAATGAAAACGGACACTTTCGTCCGGATAGGTCCGCGAAAATTGATGCGCACTCGAGTCAATGGTGCGAATTGGTTTCGCCCAAGCAAGATTCTGGAAAAGCCGCATTTGAGCGCACTTTCAATGGGCATGTTTTCTTGGCGGTGCTTGACTTTTTGCCATTCACGGGGTTAGCTGCTCGGCTATCTCCGTCGAGGGCAGATTCTTCATGCAATTGCTCGCACACCTCCTTGTCCGACGCGCCGCAGCATGGGCGACGGTATTCATCGTATTTATTTTGTCGGCTGCCAGTCTTTATTTTGCATCACGGGTCGAGCGCGACGACGACGTTCTTGCCTTTTTGCCGCGGCAGAATCCGGAGGTCGGCACTTTTTATGATGTGAGCAAGCGTTTTGGGAGTCTCGACGTCGCACTTGTCGGTATCGAGACGGACGATGTTCTGGCGCCCGATTTTCTGCAACGTTTGCGAACGGTTACGAAGAAACTCAACGAGACGGACGGTATTGGGCACACGATGAGTTTGGCCAATATCGAAGATTTCGCGCCGGATGCGCAACATGGCGGGATTACGACGGATTATCTCATTGGCAAAATTCCCGAGAATGACGCGGAACGTGCGGCCTTGCGGGAAAAAGTCATGTCGCGCGATCAAATCGTGGGAAATTTGATCTCGAAGGACGGAAAATCGACGCTGCTTTTTTGTTTTGCCGGTTATGGCACCGAGCAAAAGGTGGTGGCTCAAAAAGTCCGCTCGGCCGTTGAAGAAGCTTTTCCCAAAGAAAAGAAATATTGGGGCGGAGCTCCGTTCATTTCGACGTACATCTACGACATCACCCAAGAAGACATGCGCCGGCTCGCTCCCTGGGCCGTCGTGGTCATCGTGCTGATTACGATTTGGTCATTCCGCGATGTCATTGGCGCCGGGTTGGCGCTTTTGTCGACGGCGCTCGGCATCGTCATGTCGCTGGGCCTCATGGGGCTGCTCCACGTCTCCGTCAACGTGGTTCTGGGCTCTTTGCCAGTCATTCTTTTTGCCCTGGGCTCCGCTTATCCCGTGCACATCCTCACGCGTTATTACGCAATCGCGCACGGGACCGACGGGCGCACGGCGCTCATCCGTACGCTCGCGGAAGTCGGCCCTCCGGTCATTGCGAGTGGTCTGACGACCGTAGTCAGTCTGCTGTCGTTTCTTTTCATGGATATCGCGCCCTTGCGCACCTTTGGCGTGTTCACGGCAATCGGGATTTTCATTACGCTCGTTCTAGCAATGACGTTCGTCCCGGCAATCATTTATTTGGCGCGCCTGAAGGGCAAGAAGCCACAAGAGCTGGGCGAAGCGCGATTTCACGTTTGGCTGGGCACGTTGCCGCAGCGCCATCGCGCTCTGGTTGGAGGGACGATTGCGGCAGTCGCCATCGCGAGCGCATTCTTCGTGGGCAAGCTCGATAGCCGTATGGACAACGCGGCGTTTTTCTCGAAGAACAGCCCCCCGGACCAAGCCGAGGGTTTTTTGCATGATTCTTTTGGCGGTTCGCTTTTCGTGCAGATTCAGCTCGAAGGAGACATGACTGATCCTGCAGTGCTTCGCGAAGTCCGGTTGCTCAGCGATCGCCTTTCGACGTTGCCGCACGTGACGAACGTCAATCACATTGGCAACGTGATTGCGCAGATCAATGAGGCGATGGAGGGGGATCGGCGCATTCCGGACACGGCGGCGAAAATCAAACTCCTTTTTCAGTTCTTGGCGGGAAAAAAGGCCGTCGAGCAATTGGTGACGGACGACAAGCTTCATACGCTGATGCACGTGAAGCTCGACACGACGAGCGCTGGAGAAACGGAGCCGCTGGTCGCCGAAATCCGCAAAATCACCAAAGAAACGATGCTCCCGCGGATTGTCGTGGTCGATGCATCCGTGAAACGAGCGGAGGAAATCGGCACTCGTCGCCGAATGCAAGTCGTCGATCATTTGCGGGCGGTTGGAAAGCAGTTTGGCGTGACGATGCCTGCGCCTACGGACATCGAAAAAGAGATGGGGAGCAACAAGGGCCTCGAGGTTACCGCCGACGTGCAAAAGGGACTGGTTCAATTTTTGGGTTCGGACGAATCGAGCGTGGAGATCGAAAGCGCCGAGCAACGCGAAAAGGTGGCGAAATCATTGGCGGCACTTGGCGCGAAACCAGGCGAAGACAAGATGACGGAAGCGGTTTCTGCAGCGCTCGAGAAACCAGCCACCGATGAAATGGTGGGAGATCTCGTGGGAACGGTGCGTCGTCCGCTCGATGAAATATGGCGTCGCGCCACGACCGCGGCTTCGGCGAAACAGTTTGTCTTGGCAACGAAGACGGCGGTGCCTGCAGGTGCTGAGGGAGAACGGTTCATGACCGCCTTGGCGGTCTCGTTGATGGATTTGGATGCGCCTACCATTGCTTTGCCACCCGCCGCGGGCGAAGAAGGCCAACCGTTGGCTGTCGCCGTGACGGGCCTTCCCGTGATGCATGCGGGTCTTTCGCAAAGCGTCGAAGCGAATCAATGGCGGAGCTTGGGTTTTTCTCTCGGTATGGTGCTCATCATCATGGTGGCCCTTTTCCGCTCGCTTTTTAGTGGTCTTTTGGGTATCTTGCCGATCGTGCTCACGACCTCGATCATCTACGGCGGAATGGGAGCCATCGGCGTGAAGCTCGATATTGGCACCTCGATGCTGGCGAGTTTGATCATTGGCGCGGGAGTTGATTACGCGGTGCATCTCATGGTTTCGTGGCGTGCGCCCGATGGTTCGGATCTTGACGAATCGGCGCGAAAGGCAGCGCGGGAAACAGGTCCGGCGATTTGGGTGAATGCAATCATGGTTGCGGCCGGATTTTTCGTACTCACGCTTGGAGATGCCCGGCCTTTGCAGAATGTTGGCGGTTTGACGGCGGCGGCCATGATCACCGCGGCGCTCGTGACGGTGCTCGTCATTCCCCTTTGTGCTCGAAAACTGAGTTATTATCGCAGTGCAAATAGAATACTCGAAGCTG
>DAOMZH010000500.1:0-6506 GCA_035437985.1 Polyangium sp. (in: bacteria)
CGGCGACGACCAGGTCCGACCCGATGCCGGATCCGATGACGAGCGGTTCGAGGCCCAGTGTTGCAGATACATCCTGCCGCGGAGGTGAGGCCAGCGTGATGCGGAGATTGGGCACGAGGACGGCGTGATCGTCGACCTGGTGCAACGTTGAAGTCGTATGGGTGTCGGGTTCCACAAGAGCCCGATCATCACGACAATCTCGATGCCGTGTCAAGCTATCTCGCAAAGCATTCGTGCAAGCCCCGTGAGCTTACGAAAGGGGCGACGGCAAAAACGCTTCCAAACCAAGGTTGTCGGAGGTCAGGCGCTAGGTGATTTTCGCGAGGAAGCTGGACAGGTCACTGGCCAGCGGACGTCTTGCGGGGGCCATGCTCAGGCAAGACTGAAATAGGTTGGCCAATGGCGGCGTCATGCCCCGGCATTTTACGAGCTGCATACCAATGTGTGGCAGTTCTCTTTCGAATCCGCCAAGAACCGGGGGTCCGGCAAATGGCCGCTCACCAACGAGCAATTCATATGCAATGACGCCCAAACTAAATGCAAGGCGACGAGCGCATTGGCGACACGGACCGGGCATTGTTGGATTTGCCGCTGGAGTTCGTCGTGGAGTTGTTGAATTTCTTTGTTGCACGCGTCGAGTGCGCGGAGCTGTTCTTGCACTTTGCGATAAAGGACCGCATTCTCCACGGCAATGGCCGCTTGGGTTGCAAGCACCGACAAAAATAACCACGGGGGTGCTGCTTCGTGCGGCATAATGGACGACATGCTTGAAAATCCTGTTCAGCACGCTCTAAAACCGAGCACCATTTCTGGGGGCGAGTTCGCGTGGGCTTATGCGAGCGCTCCTCCCCATAACCCCCGCCTCAACACCCCACGATCCGAATCGTCTTGCCCTCATAATCGACTTCGCGGACGAAAAGCCGCTGCTGCCACATCGGCCCCGCGCGCATATCGAACATCACGAGCCACCCCATTTCGAGGCCAAGACGGTCGAGATACCCCGCAAGCTGCTCCAGCGCGTCTTCTTCGGTCTCTGTGTCGCGCCGCAATTTCACCTCGATGGCGTGCCGCTCGTCCTTCCAGACAATGAGCAAATCCAGTGCACCTCGGCCGAGACCATATTCGCGTTCGATGCGCCCCCCACCATTGACGATGCGTTGCAAAAAAGCCATCAGCATCAAATGCGGACCGGCTTCTCGGTACAAGAAACCTTCAGCCGCCAAATGCCCATCCTTGCGCCAGAACTTCTGCCAATCCTGCATGAGTTTGCCCATGTCGAGCGATCCGTCTTTCCGGACGTACCATGCAGTTTCATTCGCAAGTTGGGCTTGCCGCGCGAATGACAGGGCCCTCGGAATGATCTCGCGGTAAATAGGATTGGCAATTTCGTAGCGTCCACGAATCAAGCGGATCAGTCCCAAGCCGACGACATACAAAAAATCGTCATTGAGTACATCGTCGGTAGCTTGATCACCCATGAGCATCGGTTCGATGATCTTGCGCACCCGAGGTTCGCGGAGCCGAGCGATCAAGGAATCGATATGCGTGCGGCGTTCGAGAATGATGGTCTCTTTCGCCGCATCGACATGGTCTGCCGTAATGGGCACAGCGCGATTCTTGACGTCCCGACGAACGATTTGATCCGCCATCGCATTGGTGAGCCACGGATGACCACGACCCAGGTCGACAATTCTCGCGACCGCTTCGGGTTCGAAACGTTGACCCGTTGCCGTCGTGTGTTGCGCGAGCAATTCCTCGACCTCGGCCGGCGTAAAGGGCGCCAAGGTTTTCGGTTCGGCGATGATGTTGAACGGGGAACTCGTCCCCAGCCACGACACCGTTTTCCGCTCCTCTTCCGCCAAGGCGTAATCGCGCACCTGACGTTGCCCGACCAAAACGACGCTCGACGGGAAAGGCCGGTCATTACGCTCGATGTAGCCCTTCCGAAGTTGCGTCAAGAACGAAACCATCGGCGCACCCACGAGCGAATCGGCTTCATCGAACATCACCACGAGCGGCCGAGGATCCAGCGCAGCGAGCTTGTGCAAGTACGTGTGCAACGCCGCGTCTGGCACACGCAACATCGCTTCGACTTCGGCTTGTTCCAGTCGAGGGTGATTCGGAATCTGTACCTCGAGTGCAGCCTGCAACGCCTGAAGGATGATCGTCATGACGACGGCCGTATCTGGTTTTTCGCGCGCGGTTTGGATGTCGACCCAGAGCGCTCGCTGCGTTCCTGTTCCATTCAGATGCCGCCTCAGCCAGATCTGCGACGTCGTTTTTCCTGTTTGGCGACCAGCATGCAGCGTGAAGAACTTGTGCTCGTCGATGAGTTCCATCACTTCAGCGAGCCGCCGCTCGGGCGGGATCATGTAGTGTTCGCCGGGGATGCACGGGCCTGCCGTATTGAACGAGGGGAGCATGTCGGCGACGCTAGCATGAGCTGTGCGGCATGCCAAACGATTTCTTCCGATGTCCAGACGTCGCGCCATCGCCGATCGTCGTTCGTCGCATTGGTCGCATTGGTCGCATTGGTCGCCCTTGGCAACCCATTGCGGCGTCCCGCAAGACCACGAACGCTCGGTGGCACGGTTGGGGCCCGCGAGCTTGAACCCGAAGAAGGGGCATTGCTCGGTCTACGAGTACCTTTCTCCGAGAAAAGTTGCCATTCTGCCCGATCCCCACTAACGCCTTGCGCATGGGTGCATTTTTCACGAATGTTCAGCTACGCCGAGGCCCGTACACCTCCGTCGAAACCATCGAAATGGCGCTCGACGCGTTAGCCGCCGAAGAGGGGTTGGAGCGCGGGGATCCTGACGCGCCCGCTTATGATCGGACCATTGTGGTTCGCTTGGGCCCAGGCGATTGGATTTCGGTGTACGACGAGGTGACCGAACTTCAGTACACCACGGACCTCGATCTGCTCGCCGCCATTCTCGCGGGCGCTACACATTCGACGTGCGTCTCCGTGCTCGTGCACGATAGCGACGTGTTGCTGACGGGCCTCTTTGTCGATGGTAAGAAGGTAGACGAGTACTGCAGTGACCCAATGTACATGGAGGGATCCATTCCGACAGACATGTTGCCCACGCCCGAGCAGGTGGCTGCAGTGGTGGGCAATCCAGCGCGGTGGAAACATTTGCTCGTGCCGGGAGCGACGCCGGAAAAACTCGACGACGTTTGGCGCAACAAAGCAGATTCTGCGGAGGATCGCTTGGCGCAGGTCGCCGAGTTGCTCGGCTGGTCGATGGACCGGGTGCGGGTGGGGCTCAACTATTTCGAGTTTGGCGAGGTACCTTCGGTCGAACTCTTGATTTTGCCGTATGTATTGGCCAACCGAGGCAACACGAAGGTGCCGTATTTAAATTGAGGGGTTTGGCCGAAAGTCGGACAACCGTTGAAATAGTCGGGTTGGCTCAATGCACGGTGGGCGCGTGATCTCTTACGAGCAGCATCAAAAAGCTTCCGAGTTCACTGTTGGCCCCACTCGTCAAATTGTCATACAGGTCTTGCCCAAGCTGACGCTCAGCTTCAAGCCCCGCCTCGATCACCCCCGGTGACTTCAACCACTCCCGCATCTGCAACCCCTTTTTGATATCGACGTAGTCACGCAAGCGTTTGATCAGGCGCGCATGAATCTCGTCCGCCGACGCATTTCGCATTAGATCGATTGCGGTTTGCAGGTCGGTGCGGATGTTCCCGGTCGGTTGATCCGCCCACATCGCGATCTGGCCGCAGAAATAATAATTGATGAGGTCGGAGAGTGACATCGGATGTTCATCCGAATCAATGTACTTCAAGGTGTCGAGCGCTTCCCAAAACCGCAAGACGCCTTCAATGCGCGGTACGGTGAGTTCAATGCTGTTGAGCAAACAAGGTATAACGGCCGCACCAATGGCACCCCAGGCGGATCGGCAAACGAAGGGGACGAATACGCTGCGGAAGGCGAAGCATTCCGCATTGTCGAGTTTGGGAACCCATTCCGTTTCGTGTTGCAGATCTTTGAGTAGGTAAGGGCGCCATTGGATATGGCGTCCCTCTTGCCTCGGGTTGGCGGCAATGGTCACGATATTGACCTGGGGACTGAACGAAAACGAATAACCTTGCGCGACCATGTGGGCCATATGTTCACCCGTGAAGACGACGGTGCCAGGCGGAACGGCGATGAGCTTCGGTTCGGGAAATTCGCGGCCTTGCACGTAACACTTGGCCCATTTCTTGGCTTCGGCCTTCATCTTGCGGCGACAGGTGGTTCGGTCGCCGTACATGAACGCGGGAAAGAGCAACGCTTCAGCGGGGGAAGATTCGGGGGCGTCGGACATGGTGGGCTCTTGGTTGTGGCGTGGAGATGTGTCGCTTTGGCATGGGACGCGACAAACGCGGCCTTGTCACATCGTTGCGCAGGATGCAAGTGTGTTGTCAGCGATGCGATTGTGGTTGGCGATGGCGACCTGCTAGAAGTCACCAATTCGCGCGCCAGACGGCGGACGTGGAGGCTCAGGAGGCGGCACCCACATCTTGGGTGGCTTCGACGCTGGAGTCGGCGACGGTTTTACGGGCGGAAGGGATTGTCCTGGTTTGGGGGATGTGCCCGGTTGCGCCGGTTTCCCCGCCGTATTCCCCGGGCTCAATCCGGGGCTGATCCAGACCATCGTGGCCGTGCCGATGACTTCCACGACAAAGCCCGCAGCCACTTGGAGCATGTAGAGCTTCTGGGTTCCATTGGCATAATGCTCGGACCATCGCTCGCATGCTTCGGCGTACTTATCCACATCCGCTTGCGTCAGATCCACCCACGCAAACCGACCTTCCGCGACGCCCTTCCTGATCGTGGCCTCATCCACTTCGTCGTTGTTCAGCTTGCTCCAGTTGTATTGAACGACGCCAGGCTCTGTCGTACGCCAATCAAGCCGCCACCAACGCATGCTCAAGTCGAACCGAACCCAAACATCCCCAGTGAATCCGATGCCATGCGAGAATAGCTTTCGGGGCATGCTGCGGTTGATCCCCGCAATGTTCGCAGCGACGTCAGCTCGACCTTCTTCCAATTGGCCTGGCCTGGTTGACTTGATCTCGAACACGACGCGGACGTCGAGATCGGTGATGTCGGGTCGGCGCAAGGCTTCGTCGGGACGAAGCAAAGCCACCGTTCCACCGATATCTTTCACGATGCTTTGAATGCTCACAGTATTGATGCGCACCTTGACGCTACCTCCGTGGCTGTTTTGGTAATGCGTCCCAATCACATTGTGTGCGGAATTCCCGATGTGCAAATTCCACGGTTGGTTCCCAGGTCTTGGCTTGACTGTGTAGTAAGTTTGTGGATCACCCCCGCCACTACCACCCGGCGTTTGCCCAATGAAACGAGCGTCCCGACGCACCGGCATTTCTGGCGCTGGCGGTGGCCGACGCATCACCGGCAACAGCCGCGCCAATTCATCATCATGCGCGCCCCACGACCGCACCGACCGCAGGTAGTCCCCTGCCGTTTTGCCGGACAACATCGGCATCTCGGTGGCCGCCCGAGTTCGTCCCAGCGCCTCCCGCGCCTGGACCAACCGCTCTACGACTTCATGTAACGCCCGCGCGTTGCGCACCATTTCTTCGGGGCTCGGCACGTGCCAGCGATCTTCGAGATACGCCGCCTGGCATGCATCTTCGGTAAATTTGTCGACCGTGAGCGCCCGCCATTCGTACAGAACAACGCCGTTATTGGTCGACCAAACCAAACTCCATGGAGCGGCACGCTCGGCAAAACGCACCCCAATTTCCCCCGAAAAACCCGCGCCGAGTTGGAACATCCGCCCGCCACTCATTGCCTTGTTGATGAGTGACAATTGCTCATCGACTTTTTTCTTACCCGCGGTTTCATGCGCTAGTCCAAACGGAACAATCTCGAAGACAAACCGACCTTGGACATCGGCAATATCGATATGCCGATCGCGGTCGTACGCATCGACCTTGGCGGTGTCTCCTCCTGCTGCGTCGACGATTTCGATCAGTTCGTCCCGGTCGAGCACACTTTTCTGGGAATGCGCAGCCGAGTAATACGCGCGAATGAGCCGCTGCGCCGCATAACCCAAATGAAACTGATATCGGCGATTCGCTTCCTCGCCATTGGGGGTATACGCCTCGGGAAGTTTTTCTGGGTCAAACACACCCAACGTTTGCTCATTGCCCCGGACGAACGCCGCCATTCCATGGGCAGGACGCCGCGCATCCGACGTCATTTCGTCGTGAAGTAATTGCGCAAAAGCGCCGGTCTCGGGTGATTGCAACTTAATTGCACCAGACCCGCAACCGACGTTCAGCAACGCAAACGCGAGCACCAACCATCGCAAGTTGGTAAGGGCAACCACGATCATCTGGAAGCAACGCGTCACGAATTGCATGCATGGATGGCATCAGATCGTCGTTCGAGCGTCAACTGCCGTAGCAGAATGTACAGCCAAGGCCGATCCGATGACCACCTCGTCAGCCAAGTGGTGCACTCGATCACGCTTTGA
>DAOMZH010000500.1:6606-7913 GCA_035437985.1 Polyangium sp. (in: bacteria)
GTGCACTCGATCACGCTTTGACGAGCACCTTGTACGCCAAGTTGTGCACTCGATCACGCTTTGACGAGCACCTTGTACGCCAAGGCGGGTTTCCGATCACGATCGGATGATCTCCTTGGCTGCCAAGTTGTGCATCCGATCACGCTTCGACGACCACCTTGCGTGCCAAGGCGGGCATCCGATCACGATCGGATGCATAACTCGTCGCGCAACGACAAACTAAAGCAGCTCGGCCCCGCATTGCGGAGTTTCGCAAATCCACCAGAAGCGTCTTCATTGCTCCGACGACAAGCTCGCATCGTACCCGCGGAAGAGGACGTCATTGCCTCTTGACACGGCCCCCCGTCCGATGAAGATGCGCGCGTTCGGCAGCTAGGACCGGAGGAGCACATGGCTAAGCACGTTTGGAGCTTTTCGCGCATTGGTGGGTTCGATCAAGTCGACCTCCGGGACGGCGAAGATTTGGCACACCTGAGAGAACTCGATCAAAAGCTCTGGGTGGCGCTCGCTTGCCCCGTGAAGGGGATCGAATTCGACGAACGCACGCTCGAACTCATCGACATCGACAAAGACGGCCGTATCCGTGCAAACGAGCTCATTACGGCCGTCGAGTGGATGGATGCGCGCCTCGTCGACCTCGATGTGGTCATGAAGGGAAAAAGCTCCGTTCCGCTGGCGAAGATTGATTCGGACACCGACGAGGGAAAGCGTATCCGCGCGTCGGTGGATACGATCCTGAGATCCATTGGGAAAACCGAGGCAAAGTCCGTGTCGCTCGACGATGTTCTGGCCGCCGTCGAACATTTCAACAAGCAAGGGGCGAATGGGGACGGAATCGTCACGGTCGACACGGCGAGTGACGAGGATGAGAGGAAGCTCATCGAGGATGCCGTCGCGTGCTCTACGGCGGTGGTAGATCGGAGCGGCGCGCAGGGGATTTCCGAGGAGATTGCAGCGTCGTTCATGCAGGAGATCATGGCCCACGCTGCTTGGATCACCGAGGGAGAGGCGCTGTCGAAGGTTTCGCCGTTCGAGGGGGTGTCCGAGGCGTACGTGGCGGTGTCCGAGGTCCGCGAGAAAGTTGATGATTGGTTTGCCCGCGCGCGCATTGCGGCGTTCGACCCACGAGCGCTTGGCGCGGTCAATCGCGCAGAGTCGGAGTATACGTCGATTGTCGTGACGAACTTGGACGCGTCAGCGAAGGAGCTAGAATCGTTCCCGCTGGCCCAGGTCGCGCCTGGGCGAGCGCTGCCACTCGACGAGGGCTTGAACCCGGCCTGGCGGAGCCGAATCACTGTGCTCCGCTC
>DAOMZH010000501.1:0-7907 GCA_035437985.1 Polyangium sp. (in: bacteria)
CAAGTAAACCCGACGCCTCAGACATGATAACGGATGCGGCGTGGACATTGAGATTCGAGCACAATGGACACCAATATCAGTGGCACGCAGTCGTATTAGATGAGCAACGAGTTACGGATGCTCATACTCGGCGGACGACCTACTATGGACGCGAGTTCGCTTCCAGCGCTCAATTTAAGGTTGAAGAACTCAAATTAGATGGGCAGGAGTTGGCGAAGCAAGATGGCGGTGTATTCCGCTTTAAGTCGAAGGATTTGCCGAAGCTGAACGCCAAGTCATCGGTGCTCACCCTGCTTTCTGGTGAGGCTGAAGTCGAGCGCGCGGGAGCTGGACTGCGTCTAGTTGAGGAGATTGACGCCGACGCGCTCGGTGGAGTTGCGAACACGGACGTCACTTTACTTCATGAGCTACGCCCTGGGATGATGACCTTGGACATGATTCGTGAAGTTAGATTGCCTCTCATTTTTGGCGCATATACGCTTCAAGAAGTGCTTCCAGAAAAGTGGAATGACGTGAAGGAGAAGTTCATTTCGATATTCGATACGGTGCAGGATGTAAGAATTACGCGCGATGAAGTTTCGTGGGGTGATGCGATAACTGCGCGCTATGTATTGCGGTTCCGCGAACGAAGTGCACGCGATTGGATCATTGGCCCAGAAATTTCCGCCGGCATGCGTCGCGTATTGGCGACGATTCTCGGGATTCGCCTCACTCCCGACGATTCGGTCATTCTCATTGACGAACTCGAGAACAGCCTTGGCAAAAATTGTCTTCCGGCGATGGTCGACTTGCTGCTCGAAAATGCCCATCGCTTGCAATTCATCATTACGAGCCACCACCCCTATGTCATCAATAACATTCCTATCTCGGAATGGAAGCTCGTCCAGCGCCGGGGATCGGTCGTCCAAATCAAAAACGCGCGCGATATTCCGTCACTCCAGCGAGCGTCCCATTTTGAAGCGTTTGATCGTCTCATGAATCTTTCCGATGCTGACACAGGGCTCCCGTGAACCTGTTTTTCCTCGTCGAAGGTAGGCGCACCGAACCCAAGGTCAATGACGCCTGGGTCAAACTGACGTTTCCCCAATTGCGCCGCGTTTACGATATTGCCGATATCGATAGCGATTGTTATTGCATCTTTTCGGGAAACGGATATCCCCAATACAGAACACGGCTCGAAAGTGCGCTTCTCGAAATATGTGACTATGCAGCCATTGATCATTTCCTTTTGTGCGTAGATTCCGAGGAAATCGACTACGAGACTCGTGTGCGCGAGGAACGGCGGATGATGCACGAAGCCGCTGAGAAAACGTCCGTGCGTCAGAAAAAACCGCAGCTCGAATTGCACGTCATCGTGCAACATTGCTGTATCGAAACTTGGTTTCTGGGTCATCGCAAAATGCTCAGAAGATCGCCCATGTCACCGCGGCTGGCCGCGCTGAAGCGTTTCTATGACGTGAGCGAAGCCGATCCCGAGCTGATGGACAAACCCGAAGGGTACCTGACGCGTGCCAGTTTTCATCTCGAGTATCTGAAAGAAATGCTGCGCGAACGCGACAAGTCGTACTCGAAGGATCATCCTGGCGTCGTATGTGCGCCTGATTATTTCGATGCGCTTCGTGAACGATGTGCGACGACGGGGCACCTTGCTAGCTTGTCCAATTTGCTTTCGACTTGGCAAGGTTTGGCAGGGACGATGATTGCGAAGTAATGGAGATTAGGTTTTACCCCACAAGCAGAGCGCTCGCCATGTTTCGATTCGACGCAATCGCTTGACCGTCCCGCGAAGCCACCAAAAGCCCCACGTCCACGATTTCCGGAAACTTCGCAATGCCCCGCTGCGCTGCTCGCGCCGCCGGAATGCCTTCCTCCATCCAATCGTAGACCGTTTTCGCCAAAAAGCGCCGCACAATCTCCTCGCCCACGCCCGTTGCCGCCACAGCACCCGCAGGCCCCGCATAAACGCCACATCCGATCAGCGGCGAATCGCCTACGCGCCCACGCAGCATGTACACCGTCCCGCCCGTCGACGCCGTCGCCGCAAATCGACCATGCGAATCACGAACGACCGCCCCAACCGTATCTTTAATGGGCGGCTCACTCCCAAAATTCCATAATGCCCGCCAATCGAGATGCAACCAGGCGGCAGCATCCGTCGCAAAATCGCCGTCACCCTGACCACGCAATTCCGCCATTGCCCGCGCATGCTTGTCCTTGGCTTTGTCCGTCACGGGATCGTAATCACCAAACCCCGTTGCCCGCGCAAATGCCGTCGCCCCATCACCCACAAGCATCAAGTGCGGCGTCTCCATCACCTTCGCCGCGACCAATATGGGGTTCTTGACCCGCTGAATACATGCTACCGCGCCAAACCGCGCGTCGCTCGTCATGATCGAAGCATCCATTTCAATGGTTTGTCCATCGAAACGTAAGTTCGATCCCGTGCCCGCATTAAAACGCGGATCGTCCTCCAAAACCACCGTCGCCGCCAATGCCGCGGCCGCCGCATCCTGGCCTTGTTCCAGAACCGCCCGAGCTGCCTCGGCCGCCTTCACACAGCCATCCGAGTAAGCATGGGCCGATGCTGCGCCGCCGTGCGTCAAAATTGCGTATTTCATGCTCAGGCCTCATTGGGGCAGGGGAGGAGTCTGGGACGTGCGTTCTTTGCCCCAGTAAATGACTTGTTTCCAAACAGAGGTGACGTCGTCCGCGAAGATCACGACAAGATCACCAGGTTTGGCCATGCTCAACGCTAGCTCGATCGCTTCGCGTTCGTCCGTGCGTGGGAAGATGTTCTCGGACGAACGGCCGGCTTCACGGGCTCCTTCGGCCAAGAGAGACGAGATCTCGCCTGATTTGCGCCCACGTCGCGCGCTGTCTTCTTTCGGAATCACGATGTCGAACGCGCGACCTGCTTCGCGTCCCACCGCACGAATGTCGTCGTCACGACGATCGCCAGCAGCCATGAGCACGCCGATCGAGCGTTCGCGCCGCATGCCCAAAATAAAGTCCGCCATCTTCGACATGGCCGCTTGGTTGTGCCCGTAGTCGACGATGACGCGGAACGGATGTTCGTCGAACACGTTGCAGCGCCCAGGTGCCTGGAAAAACGACGTGGTGAACGTGCGCAAACCCTGACGAATGTGCTCGAGGCTCACGCCCATCGAGTAAGCAATCGCTGCTGCCGCGAGCGAGTTTTCCACGTTGAACTTTGCTTTGCCCTCAAACGTTGCCGGAATGAGGTGTGTCCACGTGAGCGGAATGTGCCGATCGCCGTCGTAGATCGTGATCATGTCTCCGTTCACCCCTTGTTCGAGCACCACTGCGCGTCCGCCCTCGCGCACGTGTTTGCGTACGACCTCGTTTGTCGGGGAACGCGAGAAATACATCACGCGTCCACCGGCTTTTTCGGCCATGGCGCGCGTGTGTTCGTCGTCCGCATTCAGCACGCTCGTGCCGCCATCACGAACCACTTCCACGATCAGGCGCTTCACGTATGCAAGGTCCTCGACCGTCTCGATACCCCCGATTCCAAGGTGATCGCCCGACACATTGAGCACTGCGCCCACGTCGCATTTGTCCCAGCCCAAACCTTCGCGCAGGATTCCTCCTCGCGCCGTTTCGAGCACTGCTGCTTCGACCGTCGGATCTGTCAGCACCACGCGAGCGCTCCACGGGCCCGTCATGTCGCCTTTCAGGATGCGCTCGCCGTCGATGTAGATGCCATCCGTCGTCGTCAGTCCCGTGTGTTTGCCGCTCATCTTGAGGATGTGCGCGACCATGCGGCTCGTCGTCGTCTTGCCGTTTGTCCCGGTGATCGCCGCCATCGGGATCCGTGCGGGCACTCCCGGTGGGAACAACATGTCCACGACCGGCGCCGCCACATTCCTTGGTGTTCCAACGGTTGGCGACACATGCATGCGGAAACCAGGCGCCGCATTCACTTCGACGATCACGCCTCCATGCTCGCGGCAACTCTTCGAGATGTCTGGGCAAATGAGGTCGATACCCGCCACATCCAGTCCCACCACTTTGGCCGCTCGAATCGAAATATCGAGGTTATCCGGGTGAATTACATCCGTGCGATCGATCGCGGTCCCACCGGTCGACAAGTTACCCGTGGATCGCAGCGCAAACATCTGTCCTGCAGGCAGCACCGTCTCGAGCGTGTATCCGGCTTGCGCCATGAGCCTCTCGGCTTGGTGATCGATCTCGATTCGCGTGAGGACTTTTTCATGACCAACCCCGCGTCGGGGATCCAAGTTCACGATGTCGACGAGTTGCTTGATCGTTTTTTCGCCGTCGCCAATCACGTGCCCCGGCACGCGTTCCGACACCGCGACGACTTCACCATTCACCACCAAAACTCGATGATCTTTGCCGTGTTGGAACGTCTCGACGAGCACGTAGCTCGAAAGGTCGTACGCCTTGGTGAACGCATCGCGCACCGCTTCCGGCGTCGTCAGATCCAGCGCTACCCCGCGACCATGCGACAGATCCATGGGTTTGACCACGATGGGGTACCCAAGACGTTCGGCAATCTCCACCGCTTCATCCGCTGAATACGCCCGCTCTTGGCGGGGTACGGGCAAACCTGCGCGTTCGAGCAGCGAGTTCGTCAGTTGTTTGTCCTGGGCGATCTCGACGGCGATGTGCCGCGTCTCGCTCGTGACCGTTGCTTGGATCCGTTTTTGATATGTGCCCCAACCAAATTGCACCAGGCTCTGCTTGTTGAGCCGCATCGTTGGGATCCCGCGCTTTTTCGCTTCTTCCACCAAGCTGCGCGTCGAGGGACCAAGGGCCATGCGTTCGGCAAGCCGCGCCAGGCTTTCAATCTCTTCTTGCAAAGTGATCGACGGAAGTTTGTCCGCGAACCCGTCCGGCAACAGACCCCGCAGGTATCGGAGCGCAATCTCGCCAGCTCGTCGCCCGACTGACTCTTCTTCGAAGCTGTACACCACGTGGTAGACACCATCACGATGGGCCGTGCGGGTTTTTCCGTACGTAACGGGCGTTCCGGCAAGACATTGCAGCTCGAGCGCCACGTGTTCGGTGATGTGTCCGAACCACGTTCCATCCTGCAAACGGCGAAGGAATCCACCTGGTTCGCCGTACGAACACCCATGCTCGTGAAGCGTGGGCATCTCGGCAATCAAGCGCTCGGTAAAACCAGGAAGTTTGTCACTCGGGTACTGTTCGAGGTCTTCGAGGTCGATCGTCAAACGGATGACCGGACGATATCCATACAGATTGGGACCACGATAAACGCGCGTTTCCAGCAGCTTCATGAGGGTTCTCGCGGGCTGAGGGGAGAGGATTCGGGGATCTGTTCGATGGGAGAACGAGGCCAGGATGGAACTCGATTGTCGATGTCGAATCCGCATCCTTGTGTGAGTACATGGACGGACAAACCGAGGAGCGCGGCAGGTGATTCGCGTTTTACCTCGTGGATGTCGGTGTGCTGAATCTTGGAGCCGTCGATGATCGTGACGGTGCCGCGGCCGATGACGTGCAGCTTCTTGTCAGCCTTCAGAACGATCGCCGTGTCTTCGTCGATGCCCACGCCAATCAAGAACGGATTCATCGCGACCGCGGAGAACAAGCGACCGATGCGATGGCGTTGTCCAAAGTGTTGATCGATGACCAGCTTGCGTGTCAGTCCGAGTCCAGGGGCGAGCATCACGAGTTCCCGACGAGGCGCGTAACCTTTGCGGCCTTGCGCGATCATGTGATCGCAAATGACGCTCGCGCCTGCGGACGTTCCCGCGACGACGGCGCCATTGCGATGCGCGCGGCGGATCGTGCGGGCGAGTTCCGTGCCTCCAAGCATCGTGACGATGCGTCCTTGATCGCCTCCCGTGAAAAAAATGCCCGAGACTTGCTTGATGAGCGCGAGTTTGTCCGGGTCTTCTCCGTCAGCTCGCGTCGCGATGCGCACGATGTGCACTTCTGCGCCGAGTTCGCGAAAGATCGACTCGTACGTGTTGGCCATCTCGATAGGGATGCTCGATGCCGTCGGAAACACGGCGATTTTGGCGTGTTTTGGTCCGCCTGCGTGTTTGATGACGTCGCGCAGAACTGCACGGGCGCCGATCTTGTCTTCAGCTCCGCCAATCGCGATGAGAGGTCCGCGCTGCGGATGGGTATGCGCGGAATGACCTTCTGCGGATGCTTCGTCGTGCGTGCCGGATTCGGCCTTGGGGTGCGCCACGTTGGGCGGACCGATACCACGGTTCGATGAAACTTCCGAACCTTTGTGCTAGAGGCCGCGGCCGGAGGAACGCCCGTGGCTAAGAACGAAACCCCCCGAACCGCCATCACCCCAACGCGCAATGACGACTATGCCGAGTGGTACCAGCAGGTCGTCCGCGCAGCTGACCTCGCGGAAAATTCGCCGGTCCGCGGCTGCATGGTGATCAAGCCGTGGGGGTACGCGCTCTGGGAAAACATTCAGCGCGAGCTCGATCGCATGTTCAAAGCGACGGGCCACAAAAACGCGTATTTCCCACTGTTCATCCCCAAATCATTTCTGGAGAAAGAAGCCGAGCACGTCGAAGGTTTCGCCAAGGAATGCGCTGTGGTGACGCACCATCGTCTCATCGCGGGGCCTGAAGGTGGACTCATTCCTGATCCCGAAGCGAAGCTCGAAGAACCCCTCGTCGTGCGTCCCACCTCGGAGACGATCATCGGCGCTGCTTTCGCCAGCTGGGTTCAGAGTTATCGCGATCTACCGCTGCTCATCAATCAATGGGCCAACGTCGTTCGCTGGGAACTCCGCACGCGTTTGTTTTTACGAACCGCAGAATTCCTCTGGCAAGAAGGCCACACCGCGCATGCGACCGAAGCGGAAGCTCGCGAAGAAACCGCGAAGATGCTCGACGTCTACGCCACGTTCGCCGAGCAGTTCATGGCGATGCCCGTCATTCGTGGTCCCAAGACCGCGAGCGAACGATTCCCTGGAGCCGTCGATACCTACGCGATCGAAGCGATGATGCAGGATCGCAAAGCCTTGCAAGCCGGCACGTCGCACTTCCTCGGCCAGAATTTCGCCAAGGCGAGCGGCATCAAGTTTCACACGCAAGCCGAGACCCAAGAGTTTGCTTGGACAACCTCGTGGGGTGTGTCCACGCGCCTCATCGGTGGCTTACTCATGACGCATTCCGATGACGACGGGCTCGTGTTGCCTCCGCGTCTGGCACCTGCGCACGTGATCATTCTCCCGGTCGTGCGTGGCGACGATACGAAGACGAAGGTGATGGAGTACGTCGAGTCCATCGCGGCCGAGTTGCGCAATGTCAGCTATGGCGGTCGGCCGTTGGAAGTCGAAGTCGACAAGCGCGATATTCGTGGCGGCGACAAACAATGGGAGTGGATCAAGAAAGGCGCACCGCTACGCGTCGAGATTGGTCCGCGCGATGTCGATGGCAACGTCGTCATGGTTGCGCGTCGCGATCGCGGCACCAAGGACAAGACGTCCATGTCGCGAAACGAGTTTGTCGCCAAGGTGGCCGACATCCTTGCGGACATGCAATCGGGGCTGCTCGACAAGGCCCAAACGTTTCGCAAGGAGCACGCCAAGCGCATCGACGATCAGGCTGCGTTCGACAAATTCTTCACGGCCAAGAGCCAAGACAAACCCGAGATTCATGGTGGGTTTGCCTTGTCGCATTGGTGTGGAAACGGCGCGTGCGAAACGGCGATCAAAGATCGTCTCAAGGTCACGATTCGCTGCATTCCCGAGCATGGCATCGCGGGCGTATCGGATGCCGAAGGCTTGCGAGATCAAGGCGCGTGCGTGCAATGCGGAGCGCCGAGCAAGCAGCGAGCCGTGTTTGCCAAGTCGTACTGACAATAGGTGATGAGGCCGAGCCCGGTGGATTGAACGCTCGCTTCGCGCGCTAACAAGC
>DAOMZH010000502.1:0-7880 GCA_035437985.1 Polyangium sp. (in: bacteria)
CATGTCCAAGCTCGAGACGTTTCTTCAGCGTAATGACCTCGATCGCTCCATGCGGGCGCAAGCGATGTTTCGACTGGCCGCATTACACGACGATCGCGTCAAAGATGGCAGTCTGCACGACCTGCCCCCAGCGACGAACCTGTACATGCAAATCATTCGTGATTTTCCGGAGTCCGACGTCGCGATCCCGAGCCATTATCTTCTCGCCGGCGATCTCACGACGCTCATGCGGATGAAGGAAGCGCAACACGTTTATCGGGTTTTGGTTTGTCATAACCATTTTTCTCTTGCGTGGTCGCCCGACAAAGCCCCGACGCTGCTCGTGCCCCCGATGCCTCAAGAACACGACCGGTCGTATTGGCACAAATGGGAGATCGATCATCCGGTACCTCTCGACAAACTGCCCAAGAAAAAACGTGAAAAAGCTGGTGAAGAGACGGTGTTTGTCAATCCATATCCTCGAGATTGTCAGCCGCTATCGAGGGAAACGACTCCCGAGCCCGCTCCGCTCTACATTGCCGATGCTTGGTCGCGAATTGGCGAGGAGCATTTTTCGCAAATCGACACGCCCAGCGGCCCTTATGAATTGAACCTGGCCGCGGTTGCTTATCAAAATGCAATTCTTCTCGGGGAACCACCACTGCGCAACCTGGTCATCTACAAACTCGCCTGGACTTATTTTCGCCAGCAACGATATGCCGCCGCGGTTGCGCAATTCATCGAATACTTGCGATATGACGAAGCACATCCCGATAAAACGCCAGGGCGGCTGATAACGAAAGATCTACGCTGGGAAGCCGCGACGTACATTGCCATTTCGCTCCTTTTCGTCGATTTCGACGGTCCTGGTCCCGACGATCCCTTCATTCCGCGCGATGACGTCCTCGATAAGGAAAAGGATCCACGCGTCGCCGAAAAGAAATTGCACATCGCCATCGATCGCGTGAAAGATCCGCACATCATTCCGCAAAACGAAACGTGGACGAGCTCCATTTACATGGAAGTCTTGCGCCAATTTCGCGACTTGCTGCATTATCGCAACCAAATCGAGTTGGGTGAGCTTTTCTTGTCGAAATGGCCGGAGGATTCGAGGGGCGAGGAAATTCGTCAGATGCTTGCGCTTGCGCGTACCCGTTTGGGTAAACCGTAACCTGGTTCGTTCAGATCTTCATATCGTGCGCCAAAAGCTTCGCGCCCGATTGAAACAATACCTCCACCTTCGATCCATCCACGCGCTTGACGATTCCTCGCCCAAACTTGGAATGCTCGATCACTTGATCGACTGTAAATCGTTCTGTGGCTCGATACGCAGCCGCAGGTTTGCCCTCGTATGGCGTCAGGGCCTTTTTCCAAGCTTGTTCGGCGATCTCCGCTTCGCTCAATTCTTTTTTTGCCCGTTTGGGCTCGCGAAACGGATCCCAATGCGAACCATACCGAAGCAAGGATGTGGCCAAGTGCGGATTTGCCGCCGCCCATTGATCATCGAACAATACCCATTGCTCGTGTCCAAAATACTGCGATGTATGCGGACAAAACAGCGCCGCATGTTTTCCCACCTGAATCACGCTTTTCGCGGGATCCCCATCGAGCTTGAAAGCCGAGACCACTTTCTCGAATTCGCCTCGGGCATTCGCATGCGCCCCCACGCCCAAGTGCGAATGATTCGTTTCTGAAGCAACGCCCCGCAAGGGATATGCCGCACAACGTTTGAGGGCCGGCGCTATCGAAATTTGTCCGGGCTCGATCATCGCCCGCAAGAGACGGAGTTCAATGGGCCACGTATCGAACCAATCTTTTGACCATTTCGCCACTCTTTTCGTCGGCATCACGTTGCGCAAATGCGACGCCAAATCGGGAAGACGAACCCCCGGAATCGTCACCACATTTCCCGGCAACGACTCGCTATCGTAAAACGTGAAGAAACACAAATACGTCGTTCCTTCACCGTCGCCCTTTTGTTCAATTTCCTCGAACTTGAAAGGTGGCGTAAACGGTTCCTCCGATTCTCCATCCGGTAAACGTGGTTCGTCATGGAGCAACCACGCCACGCGATCGGGATTCGCTTTGGCGAATTCGTCATCGAAGAAAAAATACGCCAAATCCACTTCGTCGTCGTCCGTGAGCACCCGCAAACTATGTTCGTCCAGGCGGAAATCGCCTTCGACATAGAGGTATTTTTTGAGCAGTTTTTGCAGATGTTCCAGGTCTTTGGCGGCTTTGAGCGAGTTCTCCTGCGTGGCCTCGAAAAGGCTTCCGAGGCCATACACGGATCCGCCCAGTTCTTTGTGATAAACCTCGTCCGGTTTTTCCGCCGTGCGCGCAGCGGTCATCATGCGCGTGAACCACGCGAGAACGGTAGGGTCTTCGAGGCGCTGAATTCGCCGCGAAAGGGGCCCGTCATAATGCGAGCGATACACGAACCAAATGCCGCTCCGGTCGTTCACGATGATTTCCTTCCTCGAATTCTACGACAATCGATGCTGAGTTTGCCTTGGATTCATCTTTGCGCGAGATCGCTCGCCCCAACTTCTCAATTTCTCAATTGCAGGGCATGAACATCGACGCGCTCGCGCTCGTCGTCACGTACAGACGCATGTACGTCGCGTGCACGAAAACCGAACTCACCTCGATTTTGTGCACTTGCGCTTTCACACACGCCGTCCCGCCCGCAAATGACATGTCCGTCGACAGTTTTTCGCGTACAGCCTTCAGACGTTCGCTGATGTCGAGACGTAAGGCCGCTCGAGCTTGCTTCTTCATCTCATCCCCGTCTTTGGCTGCTTTGAGCCCCAACAAAAAGCTCGAGGTCTCGATCGTGGGTTCCAAATCTGGAATACTCAATTCGTTGTCCACGACCACGGGCGTACCGGCCAAGTACAAATCTCCATCGAGTTTTGCATTGATTCCGTATTTCTCGACCGGTCCGCCGATGTGCATCTTCAGGACGAGCTTTTCGCCATTGGAGTAGATTTCTGGTTTTTCCAAGTAAATCTTGGGGTGTTCTTTCGAGAAAAACAGTTTGCCGTCCGTGAACACCATGCTCATGGCTTTGGTAAGTTCTTCATAACGGGCGGCGATGGGGGTGACCACGGTGAAGGGGCCGGTGGGCAAAGTAGCGACGTTGGCCAATCGCGGCAATGGTTTGTCGCCTTCCGGAGGCGAGCAAGGAATGGTGACAGAAGGTAAAACCACCATGGCCAGGTCTTTCTCAAAACCATCGGCCAGCACCGTCGGTCCGGCTTCAATGCCCACGACATCGAGCGTGGCGCATCCTTCTGCATCGCCAAGAGGCAACGGGATGGGCGTTTTTAGACGATGATGCGCTTCGGCCATCGTGGGAAAGAGATCCTGCGAGAAGTCTTGCAATTTGTTTCGAATGGCCGACTTGATCTTCGGCAAGATGTCGGCTGCAGCATCCGCCGCTTTGATCACGCGGTCTTCACTTTGTACCGTGACGTCGATCGATTGCAGCTTCGCTTGATACTCGCTCGAAACGATCGGTTCGGCATAAATGCTCACGTCGATCGGCACATCGAGGCTGCTGACGGGCAAGTCTGCATTGGCGTCCACGTGCACATCGATCGCGATGCGGCCTTGATGAAAACGCACCGACAAATTGCCTCGCCGCCACGTGTATTGACGGTCGGAGCCGAGCATCGGAAACGTTCCTTGGCCCGTGCGGGGAATCGCTTGTTCGAGAGAGTCGCGGAGAGCTGCGCCAGTGATGGTCGCGTGCAGAACGACGCGCGAGGGAGTGGGATCAGCGATGGGTTTGGATGCGGATTCTGACGGACGCGGAGGGTAGACGGGCATCGCGGATCCACAACCAAGCGCCAAGACACACGAGGCAATTGCAAGGAACGGCAACTTCGACATGCGCGCTAAATGACTCCGTTGGGTGGCATCTGTCAACCCCCGACCGACTTTGTCTTGAGGACTATGCAGCAACATTTTGTCGTGGTAGACGATCGGCGTGCGATCATTCTTCGTTGGTTGGGCTTTGGTCATTTCCATCGCTGGATGTGGTTCCAAACCGCCTCCTCCTGTGAAATCCGAACCAAAGGAAGTTCCCGTGGCCGCTGAAGAAACATCTTCGGGGCCTGCGGCCCGTTCCGAAATCGGCGGCCTCAATGAAGAGGCGGTGGCGCGAGTTTTCGAACGGATGAACGAAGACGTTCAAAACTGTTTTGCCAAAGGTTCGAGCAAAGTGAGTGGGCTTGGCGGGCACATCAAGATGAAGCTCCGCATCAATCCTCAGGGTGCGCTCAAGTGGGCCTACATGAGTGAATCGTCGATCGGGGATCGCGACACGGAAAAGTGCTTGCTCGATGCTGCGCGCGCTAAGTCTTGGCCGCAGCCAGTTGGGGGAGATGGTTTGGCCGACCGTGCTTATGACGTGGATCCGCCCTCGCCCGTCAAGGAGATTGATCCCAAAAAGTACAAGGTCGCTTTGGCGCTGGTGAGCAAAGAAACGGCCAAGTGTCGCAAGAACGGGACGTGGGGAAAGGTTTTTCGAGTTACCGCCTATTTACGCTACAATGGTTTACCCATTACCGTTGGGATTGCCCCGCCAAACGAAAAAGGGGAAGACGTCGTCGATTGCATGGTCAAAATCATCCAGAAAATCAAATTTGGTGGAATCGGCCGGCGACTCGGTAAAATGAGCTTCGATTTGCGCTGACAGTTTGCTGAAATAAGGAACGCGTTCATCATGGCTGTGGAAGACATCGACCTTTTGCTCGCCAACCCGCGAGAATATCTCCCGGTGCTCGACGCTGGGTTATCGCCCGATGCTACGCGCGGTGCTCCACGACCGAGACAAGACCAATCCCAAGAGCGTCGCGACAAAACGAAGGATCCCAATTTGCTTCCCGCGCAAAACTGGGGAGTCATTGCACCCGAAGGTCCAGAGGGCGACGCGTTGCTCGACGCGATGAAACCGCTCATCGACCTGCGAGCTCGGGAGCAAAATCGGGAAGTCCTCATATTCCGCGTCAAACCCGGAATACGGAAGGGAAAAGAAATCAGTGAGTGGTTATTTAGTGTTTATGAAAGCGAACGAATCAAGGAGAAAAAGAGGCCGTTGTACCTCTGTTTGCTGGGAAATACCGAGCAAGCGTCCCTCGACTTTCAGCAAGGCGTAGCGCACACCGCTCGCGTTGGTCGCGTGCATTTTGAAAAAAACGATGGAACTGTCGACCTCGATGGGTACGCCGCATATGCCCAAAAAGTCGTCAAGTATACGCTCGAAGGGTTTACGTCCGAGCCGCCCGAGATGCTTTATTTCGTGGCGGCGGACGGAACGCGGGCGACGACCAATGCCGTTCCCAAATTGGTTTCACCTTGTCGAGAAGCTTCCGAAAGGGCCATTCGCGACGGGGATTTCCGAGGAGTCGTTCGTCAGGTCCAGGCAAAATCGGTGGACTCATTTCTTTCCAGCGCGGCGCCTTTTCGCCCAACGGAAAAGCCCGCCCCTCCGTGCTTTTGTCGGTAAGTCACGGGCTCGGTGGCTCCATTGAAGAGTTTGGATCTGCCGAAGCCCAGCGTCGACGCCAGGGAGCGCTCGTCATTGCGCCCAAAGAAGTGCTCGATGCCGAAGCCATTGGCACAAAACCATTTTTGCCCGGGGGATTGTGGTTCTGTTTTGCTTGCTTTGGTGCGGGCACACCGGCCACGAGTGAATACTACAAATGGCTCGACGTCTTGGCGCGAGATGGCACGTATGGCGCTGCCGTGAGTTCTGTATTGACGTCTCTCGCGCCCAGCCAACACGGTTTCATTGCCGCATTGCCCCAAGCAGCTTTGCGAAATCCGAATGGACCGTTGGCCATTGTCGCGCATATCGACCTCGCGTGGAACTTCTCTTACCTCGATTTGAAAAACAAAGGGGAAAGTCGCAGCGGAAAATTCACGAATGCGCTGCACGCAATGGCGAATGGTTCACGCGTGGGCTTGGCGCACGATGCGATCATCGATTGGTTTCGCAATATGAACTTTGCGTTGAGCTCCATGGACAAAGCGACGGAGCAGGCGGAGTTGGATCGGGGAAACGATCCCACGGATGCTGTGGAGCGGAGCCGGATCTGGCTTTTGCGTAATGACCTGCGAGGGTATGTGCTTCTCGGCGATCCCGCGGTGCGTTTGGCGCAATCCGAGCCCGCGAACAACGTGCTCCCGCCGCTGCCAACGCAGAATGTTCCGGAAGTCCAAACCGCGACATTCGCAGCACCAGCGCCTATTTCCGGGGACGCCAAAGATGCCGCTGTTCGCGCCCTGCTCGAAGGAAACGAAACCCCGCAATCCATTGCCAAACGGACGAATTGCTCTTTGGTGCAGTTATTTGCGTGGTTTGAAACGTATCGGGCGCGCGAACGGGAAAAACTGGTTTGAGTCGAGGCCAAATCGGGGGATTGGGGGTTGGGGGCCGCGTCAGTCTCTTTGGCGCAGCCAAAGAGATTGTGAGACCCGCCCCCAACCGCCAATCGTAAACAAAGCCTCACTTCGCGCGCTTGTTAGCGCGCGAAGCGAGGGTCCAAATGCTGACCCGAGATCAGTACCGGTAGTTTTCCGGCTTGAAAGGACCTTCAACCGGCACGCCAATGTAATCCGCTTGATCCTGCGTCAGCTTGGTGAGCTCCACGCCGAGCTTCCCGAGGTGCAACACCGCGACTTTTTCGTCGAGCTTCTTCGGGAGCAAATACACCCCAATCGCGTATTTCTCGGTCCAGAGCGCCAATTGAGCCAGCACCTGGTTCGAGAATGATGTGGACATGACAAACGACGGATGACCCGTGGCGCAACCGAGGTTCACCAGGCGCCCGCGCGCGAGCACGATGAGGCGCTTGCCGTCGGGGAACACGAAATGGTCGACCTGCGGCTTGATGTTTTCCTCGCGGATTTCCGGATTCTTCTCGAGCCAGTTCATTTGGATTTCCGAATCGAAATGGCCGATGTTGCAGAGAATCGCTTCGTCCTTCATCTTGAGCATGTGCTCGCCACGAATGACGTCCTTGCAACCCGTCGCGGTTACGAAAATATCGCCCACGGAAGCAACGGCCTCCATCGCGCGAACTTCATAACCCTCCATCGCCGCTTGCAATGCGCAAATCGGGTCGATCTCCGTAACGATCACGCGTGCGCCAAGCCCGCGTAGCGATTGCGCGCAGCCCTTGCCGACATCGCCATAACCACAAACAACCGCGACTTTGCCCGCGAACATCACGTCCGTCGCGCGCTTGATCCCATCACCGAGCGATTCGCGGCAGCCGTACAGGTTATCGAATTTCGACTTCGTGACCGAATTGTTCACGTTGAACGCCGGTACACGCAGCAATCCCTTGCGATGCATCTCGTAAAGACGATTGACGCCCGTCGTCGTTTCTTCCGACAGACCCCGAATCGGATCATCGCCCTCGAACAGTTGCTGGTACTTCTCGTGCACCATCACCGTCAAGTCGCCGCCGTCGTCGAGCAGCATGTTCGGACCTTTGCCACCCTCGAAAGCAAAAATCTGCTGCTCGATGCACCAATCGTACTCTTCGAGCGTTTCGCCTTTCCACGCATACACCGGCACGCCCGCCGCGGCAATCGCCGCCGCCGCATGATCTTGCGTCGAATAAATGTTGCAGCTGGTCCACGTCACTTCCGCCCCGAGCTCCTGGAGCGTCTCAATGAGCACCGCCGTTTGAATGGTCATGTGCAAACAACCGGCGATACGCGCGCCCTTCAATGGTTTTTGTTGGCCATACTCGGCCCGCAGCGCCATGAGCCCCGGCATTTCCTTTTCGGCAATGCGAATTTCCTTGCGACCCCAGTCGGCAAGACTCATATCGGCAACTTTGTAGCGGGGTTTGTCATTCATTGTGTCCTCGTTCCCTTGT
>DAOMZH010000503.1:0-7831 GCA_035437985.1 Polyangium sp. (in: bacteria)
AACAGGAAGAAATCGAGGCGAAGGACGCGCAAATGCGGGCGGAGCGCACTCGATTTCGGCAACGATTGGGGATCGTCACGAGCATCATGCTCGTCGCAACGGGGCTTGCGGGATGGGCGATCATCGAGCGACTTGCGGCGAATCGGGAAAAAGAAAACGCGAATCAACAAACGGAAGAGGCTCGGCGGCAGCGCGATGCGGCAATGGTTGCCGAGAAAAAGGCCGAGCAAGCGTCGCGTATGGCGGTCACGCGGGAGCTCATGCTCACGGGCAAACCAGATTTGGCGGCGCTCGTTTTGCAGACCATCGATGACCCGCAATCGGCACGGGGATGGACGCAAGCCGCCATTGACGCATTAAAGGTACGGCTGCCCAAGATCACCTTGCAGTTTGCCCGCGACGAATATCCTTTGGCGTGGAGTCACGATGGAACGCGGGTTTTGGCTTTGAACGAAACGATTGACCTTCGTATTGTACATGCGAATCGACAAACCCCGCCCTTGAGGTTGGTCGCGAATGGCGCCACATTTGATCGGGCCGCTTTTTGGAGCCCGGATGATCGCTATGTCGCTGTGAACTCAGTCGATGACCGGTTGTTCGTGTGGCGGACCGATATTGAGGAAAAACCCAAGGTTTTCGTTGTGGACAAGAAAGTAATCCTCGACGTTGCTTGGAGCCCTGATAGCAAAAGAATCGCGGCGGGTACATCTGACGGGGCTGTACAAATTTGGAATGCCGATGGTTCGGGGACGCCCATCATTCAGCGGTACAATGGGCTGATCATGGGCATTTCGTGGAATCCTGCGGGTACACAAATCATGACCACCGTGTCGGGCAACGGCACGTTCGTCAGAAATGCGTCGGAAGCCGGTGAACCGGGAGGCGGACTTGCCGATACGATTGGGGAATCCGTGTGGAGCCCGGATGGGCTGCACATCGCTGGCTTGAATACCGACCTTTCTGCGTCATTGGCTGACCGACACGTCTTTCTCGTCATTGGACAAAGCCAAACAGCGCAAATAAATCCGCCTATCGACATTGGCAAGGGTTTGCCCGCGATGGTTGCTTGGAGTCCCGATGGCCGCCAATTGGCCGCTGCAATTGGGCAAGAAGGGCGAATCGTGCGCGCGAACGGCTCCGGCGAAACGATTGATTTGAAAGGACATACCGATCGCGTGATAAATATCGCTTGGAGTCCCAACGGGACACGCATCGCGACGGGATCAATCGACAAAACCGTACGCATTTGGAACCCGAGTGGCAGAAATCCCGGAATGGTTCTTGCGGGACATACCGATTCGCTGATGGCTTCACTCGCGTGGAGCCCCGATGGATCGCAGGTCATGACCAAAGGAAATGACACAGTGGCGCGCGTCTGGGATGTAACTGGACCTGCGCAACCAGTCATTCTCGAACAAAATGCCCGGATTATCGCCGGTAGCTTCAGCCCCAGTGGAAAGCAAATTCTTCTGACGGATCAGGATGGTACAGCCTCAGTATGGAACGTCGACGGATCCGGCAAAGCGTTCGATTTGCAACGATCGGCTGAAAAGGTGCTCAGCGCCGCGTGGAGTCCCGACGGACAAACCATTCGCGTATTTGTTGAAAAAGCAGTCGATAACCAGCGCCCGGAAATCCGTGATCGCCAAAACCCGCGGCGACTGCTCTTGCAGCGAGACGGCGCTCGAATCGAGCCACCAATTGATTCGAGGGTGGCAAACGCCCAGCTGACGATTCTCCAGAGCTGCAAGGCCGATGGTTCGGGAAGCCCCCACGTTGACGCAACATTTGTCGAGAAAGTCCGCAATATCTCCTGGAGCCCGGATGGCCTTCGCGTCGCGTTCGAATCGGGAACGTCCACGCTGCAGATCATACAAATGGACAAAAATTATGTGGCCACCTCGTTCGAAATTGCCAACCCCGGTACGGCGATTGCTTTGTGGAGCCCGGACGGGAAACGAATTGCCAAAACGTTCCAGGATGATTCGATCCGCATCTGGAATGCCGATGGTTCGGGAAGCCCCAGTGATTTGGAAGGCAATTCGTACAACATCATGGCGAGCGCATGGAGCCCCGACAGTCGGCGATTCGCGACGACGACAGGCCAAAACTTGGGCTACATCTGGAACCTCGACACTGCGGCCAAACCCTTGGAGCTCAAAGGAAACAACCATGCTACCGACCGGATCGCGTGGAGCCCGGATGGATCGCGCGTGGCAACATTGGCTGTGGATGGTATGCTCCGCGTTTGGAAAGCCCAGGGTGACGACAAACCTTTGGCATTACACGTTCGCGGCTTCGGAATCATGCAATGGAGCCCAGACGGGCAACGAATCTTGACTGCTTCGAGCGATAATACGATTCGCATCTGGGACCTCCAGGGGCGCGCCGATCCTTTGGTGCTCGCCGGGCACGAGCGGGACGTGACAAACGCATTTTGGAGCCCCGACGGAAAACGAATCACCACGATTTCCGAAGATCGCACGGCGCGTATTTGGCTCGTCGACATTCGGCTCTTGCAAGAAGCCTTGCGAAATTCGAGCACGAATTGCTTGACGCCCGAGCAGCGCGAATCGTTGCTCGGCGAAAATGCCGAAAATGCACAAAAAGGCTACGAAACGTGCGAAAAGTCGTACGGCCGGAATCCTTGAAATACCAATGCGTCAACGAGCTTCGACCTTGTCGACATCCAAAGTGCACAACTTCGAGCCATCACTCATCACGACCGACATTTTGCCAGTCAAACGCACTGCTGAACCTCCACGAACGTCCGTACCCGCGTCATCTTTGAGGTGAATATCGGCTTCGGAGTATTTTTCAGGCAAGTCCGAGAGCTGATTTTTACCTGTACCCACCGCGACGCTCAGGGACAAACTGGCGGTTTCTCCAGCTCGTTTGTCGCGCAGCGCCAGGACGCACCGCCGTTTGCCGCAAAAGCCAAGCAGCGGCGTCGTGATATACCCGGAAACCGACTTGAACTGACCATTGTTTTCGATGCGACAAACCTCGGGAATCGATTCCCCGCTCGCCGGTTTGTGCTGACAACCGGCCATCGAGAAAGCAACGCCCCACGCAACGGCCGCCCATCCCACGCGCATGTGCCTAGGCTACATGCAGTCGAGCGAACGCACAAGCGTGATGTCATGACTCCAGCAAAACGGGATTGACGCGCTCGCTCCAGTCTGCATCATGGACAAGCAATGAAGCCGCTCGAGTTCACTTCAGACAACGCACTGCCCATTCTCCGGGCGTTCAAAACCGTCGCCAGCGCGAAAGGAGCCCTCGAAGATCGTCAACGCGCGTTCATCGAGACGCACCAAAAAGAAGCGGGCGTGACGACGAACGTGCGGGACCTCGTGCCGATCACTGCGGAAGAACTCGCAGCCAAGATTGCCGATCCCGATTTGCGCCTCGCGATCGTGCAACGCATGGTCGTCGTGGCGTTGCTCGATGAAGTGGCCGATCGTGAGGAAATTGACCTGTTGCACAGGTTCAGCAAGACGCTACGGGTGCATGAACCGGCGGTGGGGCAAGCGAAACTCGCGGCAAGTCGCAGCGCCAAACGTCTTGCGTTCGACATGTTGCGCCACGGATTTTTGGCGAAGGTGTTTCGTGACGAGTGGAATGCCCATGGCGTGTCGGGCATTTTGCGCAGCGTCCGCGCGATGTCGGGGGGCACGGACGAGACCGTTGCGAACAAGTTCCGCGCGTTACGTGATTTGCCCGCTGGCACGCTCGGCGCGCATTATATCGCCTACATGGACGCCAACAAATTCGGCCTGCCTGGTGAGCCCAAAGGCGCCGGCGAAGCGCTCATTTTTCACGACTTGGGCCACGCATTGACGAGTTTCACGACGGATGTTGCCGGGGAAATGCGCATGGCCGGATTCGAGGCTGGATACATGCGCGAGGATGGGTTTGGCGTGGTCGCCCTCGCCTTGTTCGGATTTCACATGGGCCTTCCCTTGCCGAACATCGCCGCATGTCGAGGAGGTTTTGATTGGCAAGCGATCACCGAAGGGTATCGCTTGGGACGCAAACTAAAAGTGGATTTGCGTAATTGGAGTCCGTGGTCGGGATTCGATCGCCCGCTCGCGGAAGTGCGCGCGGAACTCGGGCTCGCTTATTGAGCGCTTCCAGGATCACTTGACGTCGAACACGTAATCGATGTCGTAGGTGCGCACGAAAAGCTGATTGCCTTTTTTGACGATGTACGTGGGCCCGTTGTTGATCGGCGTTTTGGACACGGTTTTCCCGTCCGAGCGAGAAATCACGTAGAGAAAATCATCTTCTTTCGAGAATCCATACCCGCAAATGATGTACGCGCCGTGGATTACGAAGGTCTCCGCATTACACACGAGCGGCTCGCTTTGCCACCGCAGTTCGCCATCGTTTGTCCCGATCGCTGAAAGAAACGCGTTTTTCCCTTTGGAACTCTTGGCGAAGGTATGATGCATCGTCGAGACGTAGAGGATATCGTTGACCTTTTGAGCCCAAACGACCTCGTTGTTCGTGAATTTTTCTTCGCCCGCGACGACCTCGGCGGGTTTGACCCAAGTCGAGAAATCGTATTGGCCGCGGGCAATTTCGCGCTGGTCCAGCAAAAGCAGCATCGTCGTGGACGAGAAATCCCGTCCGTACATCAGGATCGAATGATCGGCGTGAGCGAGCAGATAATGTAGTTTGTCCGAGCCACTGGTCGCGTAACTCGCGACGGGGGGCGTGGGATACTCGGGACCATTGCGTGGTTTTCGTCCGGCAATGCTGAGCCCGTTCTGTTCGAACCATGCGGTCATGTCGCTAATCTTGTTTTTCTTTTCGCTCACTTTGGTGAGGATCGGAGCGGGACTAGGCTCGACTTTGACGGCCGTTTTGAGCGTATACGCATAGGGAGGTCGGTCGAGTTCGAAGTTGGTGAGCTGATAGGGTCGGTCGTCCTCGGCCCCCTGGTTTGACCCGGAACCGCTTTTTGCTGGCGTGCCGCTTGCGGTTTCGCCCTTTTTGTCCGGCGAATCAGCAGGTTTGTCCGCGGTGGCGGTCGTGTTGGCGGTTGACGTCGCCTGCGTCTTGGCTGTGCTCGTTGCAGCCGAATTGGAGTCGCCATGTGTGGTTTGACTGCTCCCACATGCGGCCAGAGCGAAGGAAATCGTGGCAATACCGAGCCATCGGGTCAGGACAATCGTGTTCGGAACCATGAATCGCAGCGTACATCGAAGGGGCTGCGTCAGGCAACTTCTTATTGACAGTCGTAACGCTGGTAGGCGACGCCCTGTTCGGTCCGCACCGAATAAATGACGCCACCTTCATCGAGCACTGCGAAATCTCGAAACGTTTCTTCAGGCAACGTATTCACGGGCAGCGGCACGCTCCCCATGGGAAAACCCTTCAAAGGTTCGAGGCACGTCAAGACGACGACTTCACTGCCGCCTTGATCGAGGTACGTTGCCAAATAAATGGTGCCCTGTTTGTCCGTGTCGAGCATCAAAATGCCGCGAATTTCGGCGCCTTGCCGCAATTCACGCGTAAATCGATGTTGCATCGTCGCCCGATCGATTGCCGACACATACATGCGCCCCAAAGCCACGTCGATCACGCCGGCATTGACGAATATCGTCCCGTCGCGCGACGGACGTCCCGGTATTTCCCCGCGATCGGTCGCTGGTTTTCCGTCGGTCGTCCCCACACGCACGAGCGGGCCGTGTTCCTTTTCGACATACACATCGTTTCCATCGACGAACACCCCCGTCGCCAAACCCGTTTCCTCGAGACCTTCTCCTTGCAGCGGAATCTCGCCGAGCGCCTTGCCCTGCTGATCGTACATGACAATCGACTTGCTGGAAAATCGATCGAGCACGGCCACACTTCCATCTTGCGCAATGGCCAAATCTTGCGCCGCCTCTTGCTGTTTGAGCGGAATCACGCCTTCAGGTTTGCCATTCGCTCCAACCCGCAGAATTCGACCATTGACTTGATCCAGGACAAACATACGGCCCTGGCTATCCATCGTCACACTCATCGGCGCTTCCGGGTTTGCCTCGGATGGACGGCTATGTCCGAGCTGCTCAATGCTGCTGCCGCCCCAAGGTGCCGAGAAAAACACATCCGGGCCCTTTCCGGCATTGGCCGCATCGAGCCCTGCATCGAGGACAATGGTGACGGGGCCCGCAGGTCCGGTGGGTCGAGCTGGTCTTTCGCCGGGTGACGCCGCCGAATCACGTGCTTTCGCCGTTGCCGTGGTGGCCCGAGGTTCGGAGTAACAACCCCGCGCAAGGCCGATTCCCACAGCCACGAGCGCCACACTGAAGCCCAGCGCGAAACGTTTCTTGTCCATGTGCGAATCTCTTGTAGCAGAGCTTCACGAAAAAAGAAAAACTCTCGATTACGATAAATGCGTGGGCCGGAGCTGGATCGCCGCTCCCTGGGGCATGGATGATCCAACTGGATAAAGCTTGATCCAGTTTGCCAGCGGATTGCCCACGTAACATATTGAAATTACTAGCAATCGCCAGAGGCACAGACCTTGCTGATCGCGCGTGACTGAGGGAGATACCAAACGATGAAAAATTCTAGCCGCTTGACTCTCGTTGCCGCACTTGCCACCGCTGTGGGGATGTTTGCCTTGCCCGCGTGTTCGGGTAGCGACGATCTTGGTTCGGAGGAACTGATTGGTGCTGACGAGACGGTGGCGTCGACGACGGAGGGGGTCAGTGGTTCGCTGACGGTAGGTTCGACGTTGAAGTCGACCACGAACGTGAATCTCCGTACGGGCCCGAACACGAGTTATTCGATTTTGCATGTGGTTCCTTCGGGATCCGAAGTATCGGTCGTGGACTCGGATTCGCAAAACGGGTTTTACAAGATCAAACACAATGGCACCACGGGCTGGAGCTCGGGCCAATACTACACGAAGGTCAATGCGGACGGTTCGGGTGGCGACGGCACGTTGAGCGCGGGACGTCAAGAAGCCTTGAAGCGTGGCAAATCGGTCGTGGGATTCTCGTATTATTGGGGCGGCGCCGCGTGGCTCGAGGAAGGTCCGTCGTCGTCGACGAAGGGCAGCTGTTCGGGAAGCTGTCCGGGCTGCACGCATAGCGGCAAATACGGCGCGGATTGCTCGGGTTTCGTCGGCAAGGCCTGGGAAGTGAGCGGCTCGGGCGCATTGTCGGAAAACAAGCACCCCATCAGCACGGCGACGATGGTCGGCTCGAACTCGCAATGGTCGTCGGTATCGCGGGGCAATGTAAAGCCGGCGGACGCAATGGTTTACAACAGCAATGGTGCAGGCCACACGTTCCTGTACAACTCGGGGGACGGCTGGGCTTCGATGTATGCGACCGAGTGCAAGGGCTGTAGCGCGGGCTGTGTGTACGGCATTCGCACGGCTTCGTCGGCGTACAAGGCCATTCGTCGCACTGGTTTCTGATCCTGCCTTTTCGCAGCGGGTTCGTCCTGTCCTATCGCCCGCTTCCAATCTGCACGCCTTTGACAGGCACTTTTCCTGCTAGCTATCTCTCTCGCTGACGGTCCTTCGGGACTCGAGCCCAGTCGTTCGAGCATCGGCACGTTGCGGATGGGCGAACAGCTGCGCCAAAGGGGCATCCTCGCGCGTCGGATCCAGCGTAAAACGCCTGGTTCCGTGGGGGTGTCCCTTTCTTTTTTGCCCAATGTCATTTGGGCGTAACCGTTTAGCAAACGAAACCAAGAAAAAAGATGACTCGACTGTGACCGTCACAATCGTTGGCACGTGCAACAACAATGGGCGTGAGTTCGACATCTCCGACCCCTGAACCGCTCGCTGATTCAGCTTCGCAATCGGCGGAAAATGACAACC
>DAOMZH010000504.1:0-2542 GCA_035437985.1 Polyangium sp. (in: bacteria)
GGACATCACTGTCCCGGATGCCGAAAGCCTCAAATCGTTTTACGCGGAGGTCGTTGGTTGGAAGCCCGAGCCGATTAGCATGGGTGACTACAACGATTATGCGATGCAAGGCGAGGATTCCGGGGTCGGGATTTGTCATGCGCGCGGGAACAACGCCTATTTGCCGCCGGTTTGGATGCCCTATTTCGTCGTAGCCGATATTGATGCGGCTTTGGCGAGTTGCGAGCGACTCGGGGGAAAGCGACTTGGTGAAGTGCGGTCCTATGGTCCTACGGCGCGATATTGTGCCATTCAGGATCCGCAAGGCGCGCACTGCGTGCTGTTTCAGGCGTAAAACCTGAGCGTCGAGATCCTGCCGTAGACATTGCAATCGCTCGAGTCATCGTGATAAAGAGGGCGCATGGCGAAAGCAATTGCCAATGTCGCGTCCTTCATGACCCACCTCGATCATCCACTCAAAGACGGAATCGTTGCTTTACGAAAAACGATTCTCGAGACGGATGCTGGCATCACGGAACAAATCAAATGGAACGCGCCGAGTTTTTGTTACGGTGGTGACGACCGCATCACGTTTCGCATTCCGCCCAAAGGAAAAGCCGAAGTTCAGCTCATTTTTCATCGCGGGGCAAAATCGAAAGATACCGACACATTTCAATTCACAGACCCATCGGGATTCGTGAAATGGGCCGCAAGTGATCGCGGGGTCGTCACGTTCACGTCGAACGAGGAGATTGCCAAAAAGATTCCAAAACTGACCGATTTGATCAAAGCGTGGCTCGCGGCCACGGATCCGCGAAAGTCATGATGGATGGATCCGAAAATAGCTTGGCGGAACAAACGATTCCGCCGCCCCACGTCACGCATCGAGTGACGATTGATGCGCCGCGCATGCGCGTCTGGGAAGCATTGACGAACATCGAGCAATTGAGGCAGTGGATGGCCGAACCGGAAATACGCATGGAGGTGGCTGCGGATTGGAAGGTGGGCGGCTCCGTTGTCGTGAAAGGTTTTCATCATGCGGCGTTCGAAAACAAAGGAACAGTGCTCGAGTTCGATCCGCCAAACTTTTTGCGGTACAGTCAGCTGAGTTCGTTGTCGCGATTGCCGCAAACGCCGGAGAACCATACGGAGTTCGAGTTTCGCTTGACGGAGGAGAGCGGACAAACGGTGTTCGAGTTGACGATGCGCGGATTTCCGACGGATTCCATTTATCGGCACCTGGATTTTTATTGGCGAGTCACGTTGGGAATTCTGAAACAATTCATCGAAACGTCGCGACCATGACTTTGATTGCCGAATACCGCCAGCAATATCAATATCGCAATTGGGAACGCATTTTTGCCGCGTTGCCGGACATCGACGGTCAAAGATTGCTCGATTTGGGATGCGGCATTGGCGATCAAGCCGCGGCATTGGCCTCGCGCGGGGCCCACGTGCTCGGTGTGGACGCGAATGAAGAATTGTTGCTCGAAGCGGAGCGTCGCCGGCTCGAACGTTGCGAATTTCGGCTGTTGAATTTGGCAGAATCGTTGGACCTCGAGTTTGTTTTCGATGGCATCTGGTGCAGTTTCGTCGCGGCGTATTTTCCGAACCTGACGGAGCAACTCGTCCGGTGGAAGAAATACCTTCGTCCAGGCGGATGGATTGCTCTGACGGAGATTGATGATTTGTTCGGACATGAGCCATTGACGAGTCGGTCCCGCGCATTACTCGACAGCTATGCCGACGATTCATTGCATGCGGGACGATACGATTTTCGGATGGGGAGAAAGTTGCGCCATCATGTCGAAGCTGCTGATTTCGAGATCATCAGCGAATTTTCAGTCGACGATGCGGAATTCTCATTTGCGGGCCCAGTCCGCGAAGACGTATTGAGAGGATGGCAAAATCGGTTCACGCGGATGAAATTGCTGCAGGCGCATTGTGGAGCCGAGTTTGACCAGGTACGGGACGAATTCTTGGCGTGTCTGGGGCGAAGTGACCATTTTTCGCGGACCAAAGTGTCGTGTGTGGTGGCCAAAAATCACGTTGATGCTGCAGCGCAGAAAACATGAGGCGTTGTTTTCATGATGAATGGACGTACCCCAAAGAAGTCGGGCTCGGACAAACGACGCAAGCAAACGACAAACGATCGGCCGAAAACGAGCGCGCCGAAGCTGCTTTCGGGGGGCAATCCGCAAATCGCCAAGGCGGACGGCGACGCGCCGGTTCAGGCGTATATCGCGGCGATGCCCGGCTGGAAGCGCGACGTGGGAAAGCAGCTGGACGAGCTCATCAAGCGACATGTGCCCCATGTGCAAAAGGCGGTGAAGTGGAACTCACCGTTTTACGGGGTCGAAGGGCAAGGGTGGTTTATGAGCATGCACACGTTCGCGAAGTATGTGAAGGTGGTGTTTTTTCGGGGTACATCGCTCGAGCCGATGCCTCCGGTTGCAAGCAAAAACGCGGAGACTCGATACGTGCACGTTGGTGAGGGCGAGGCGCTTGACGACACGAAAATGGCGATGTGGGTGAAGCAGGCAGCCGAACTGCCGGGTTGGAC
>DAOMZH010000504.1:2642-7822 GCA_035437985.1 Polyangium sp. (in: bacteria)
GCCGTAGGCTTTTTCCCAGGTGCCAACCACTTTGGTAACTCGTAGCCATTCTTACGTTCGGGCCCGCTGCCGGGTTGGACGCCGTAGGCTTTTTCCCAGGTGCCAACCACTTTGGTAACTCGTAGCCATTCTTACATTCGGGCCCGCTTCCAAGGTGCCAGCCACTTTTCCTTGGTAGCTCACCAATATGCCGGCCTTTCAGGCAGAGGTGCCTGGCACTTGGTGCAATTCCGGTGATCGTCGGAGACATCCTCGAGCGAGCCGCACGGAGGACAGCGCACCCATATCCGATTGATGCGCGCGGGTGTCCACACGCTCGTCCACACTGAGGCGACGAATCTCTCGCCAAAGAGTTCTTTCATGGCCACTGCGTGATGTTTGCTCAGGGCCCGTTGCATTGCGGGTTCGTCTTCCCATGCCGTGACCGTGAAACCGCGTAATCCAACAAAACCGGTGACGATCGAAATGAAGCCCGGCTCGGCAAAGAAGTCCTGCACATTCTGCCGTGCATGATCGCGAATGCGCTCACGCTCGGCCGGATCTGCGGCCGCGATCCACGTCAAGGCAATGACCCCGGGCGGACGTTTGTTGCCCGAGCTTGCCCGTAGTGAATAACCATATCGAGCTGTTTCGGTGCCAATCGGTTGTTCCGAAAAGGCTAGCGCGACAAACTCCTCGGGGCTCATGGGCCCCACACGCGGAGCGTCGTACCAAACCGGCTTTTGCTCGACCCAAAGGTTTTTCACGACTTTTCGAGGCAGTTCACGGTCGAAAAGTCCCGCGGAGACCATAATGCGCGTCCCCTCGACGGGACGTTTCGCCAGTCGGCTCCCGCAATGCCTGCAAAACCCTCGTTCATTGGCAGGAGACGAATGATACCACTGAATGTGCTCCTCGCCTTCCCAATGAACCAATGAGCGCTCGGTGGCCAGCAGCGCAAAGTAATTGCCATGCAGCTTCTGGCAGTCGGCGCAATGGCAGGCAACGACGCCGACGCTATCGTCCGGCATCGTCACCTGCACCCGACCGCAATGGCAAGCTCCCACGAGTTTGTTCATTTCGCCACCCGTGGTGAATTGGTCGCAATCATGTGGAGCTGAAAACCGGCACCTGCATGGCCGGGGTAATGCGTTTTCGTCACCTGCCCGAGCGCGGTTTGCACAATGCACCGCTCCTCGATATGGGACGTCAATGACCTTGTCGCCATGCGAGTGCCCTCCGAATCAGCGACCCAGCGTCTCGATGATCAGCGTCGCCGTTTCCGTGCCCGAGAAGTTCTGCTGTCCGGTGATGAGATTGCCGTCACGCACTGCAAAACCTCGCCACAATCCGGCTTGCACGTAGTTTGCCCCGAGCTGCTTCAGTTCGTCCTCGATTCGCCAAGGCATGAGGTGTTTGTCTTTCGGTAACGCGCCCATGCTCCAAACTGCATTGTCGGCAAAATCCTCCTCGACGTTGGCAAATCCGGTGACCGTTTTTCCTTTTGCGATCGGCTCACCATTGGACAGTTTTGCATAACGGAGCACCGCAACGCCGTGACACAACGCCGATGCAACTTTCCCGGCCTCGTAAAACTCGGCGAATTTCTGGTGCAAATCCGTGGCTTTTTCGAAGCTGAACATGGGCGCTTGACCACCCGCCACGACGATTGCGTCGAATCGGGCTACGTCAATCTCCGATACGGGCTTTGTGTTTTCGACGAGCGCCGCGAGGCTCGGCGTATGGATGAACCCCATGCTGATCAAATCCGACGCCGAATATCCGCTCGCATCCCGCGGATCACTCATTCCATCTGCCTCGCATTTACCCCCAGCAGGACTGAATACCTCGACTTCATAACCCGCTTCGTGAAATGCGTAATATGGATGCGTCAATTCGGACCACCAGAATCCAACGGGCCAACCGCTGGTGCTCGAAACGGCCGGATTCGCGATGACAATCGCCACACGCTTCGGTTTGCTCTTATTCGATACGTTCGGGTCTCTGAGGCTCATGACCTTCGCTCCTTCTTTTTCCAGGCCGCACGCCCGGACGCGAAGGAATATCGATCCGCCGGATCTTGCACACAATGCAAGATGATGAAATTGAATGTTGCACCAGATGCAACTATGCCTTCCGACGAATCCGTTTTCGGGATTGTCCAGACGTCGGATCCGTCGCGTCGAGACGCGTTCTTGGTTTGTCGTGACGAGCGCTTGCCACATCCCGAGCAGCACGTACGAAAACATCGCGAAGAAAACGGTGCGCTTCGTCCCCATCGACGCGGGGATGCCACATGAGGCTCAGCGCAAAGGGGCGAAGCACGACCGGCGCCTCGCGGATTTCGATCGGGAAGAAGGCCGCGTATTTCTGGGCAATTCGTTCGGAAATGGTCAAGATATAATCCGTTTCCGCGACGAGCTGCAGGGCAGTCACGAAGTACGGCACCGCGCGCGCAACTGTCCGGGTAAAACCTTGTGCGTGCAGCACGTCATCCAAATAGCCGCCCGGTTTGCCCCGTGGAGCCACCTGAATGTGCGGATGGCTCGCGAATTCTTCGAGCGTAAAACGTTTTTCGAGGACCGGATGGCCCTGACGAACGACGCAGACGAAACGCTCGGTCAGCAATTGCCTCGTGCGCATTTCTGGCGGCAACTCACCATAGATTCCCACAGCGAGATCCGAACCATGATCACGAAGAAATGCCGCGTCGTCTGCCGTGTTGGGAACGAAGCGAATACACACTTTGGGCGCTTCTTCGCGCAGAATTCGATCCACGGCCACGCCGAGCACCGTGAGCACATAGTCGGTCGCATGCACGACGAACGTCTGCGAAAGTTCACGCGCCACGAAAGGACGCACAGGTTCGAGCGCATGACGCGCTTCGGTAACCACATCATGCACCCGCGATTTCAATTCCAACGCGCGCACGGTCAACACCATCCCGCGTCCAGATCGCACAAGGATTGGATCGCCAAGCTTCTCGCGAATTCGCGCCAACGCGTGGCTCATCGCGGGAACGGAGAGCCCCATGCGTCGTGCAGCCCCCGTCACGCCGCCTTCTTGCAAAAGGGCATCGAGCGCCACGAGCAGCCCGAGGTCGGTGGATTCCATATGATGCAACTATGAACGGTAAAGCTTGCAGGAATCAATATGCTCGCAGCCCAATCACTACAATCGAGAATACGGTTGTGCGTGCCTTCTTGCGCCATCCAGAGGCTCGATGTGCTGTCCAAGGTGCCAGCCACTTTACTTGGGTCCGGCACCTGCCCAAACCGTCTCGAACTCGCCCGCGTGTCAATGACTTCCTGCATGCTGGCATCGCGCATCGCTCCATAGACGAGGAGCTTCACACATCTGACGTCTCGGCACCGATGGACTTGGAAGGTCTTCGTGTTTGTGGCGATAAGAGATGTATTGCGCACGACGACCGTTGTCTTCAACCCGGTGCTGCGCCCGATTCGCCTGAAGCTGCTTCCACCGTCTTGCTACTCGACACGCGCGAAAACAGGGGTGGTACGTAATCGTCGACGTGCTTGATCCCGAACAATGTGACTCCAATGGTGCGCAAGGTATCGTACCTATCTTCGACGAGCTTCCAAAATCGGTCGCGAAGAGCTGCTTCCGCGGATCGTGGCGCCTTTGTTTTTTTCGCATTTCCTGGTTTCAGCGTTTGAACGAGCCATGTACCGGTCTTGGCGAGTTCGTCCAATTGTTCCGTCGTGAAAGGATGTTTTCCTGCGAGCTTCGTTTCGGATTCTTTGAAGAGGCCGGCAATATCGACGCAATCGCGAGCGACATCGATCTTGCCTTTTCCGGATCGAATGGCTCGAACGCGTTCTTTTTGCACCAGGCCCAGGTCTGCCGCGATTTCGAGATACGAGAGGGTCCATTCGCGCAGAGGGCCGACGCGAGAGAAAGCGGCATCGATTTCACGCGTCGATTCGGTGTGTCCGACGCGACCATCCGCATGCAAGAGAGCAAGGCCCAGCGCGGGCAATTCGAGCAGTTCGTGAACGGCCACATAAGGTAGCCGCAATTGAATCCGGTCGGTATGCGAGGCGATTGCTTCGACCGCGCGAGGAATGTTGGCAAGAGCGACCTCGACATCTGCGCTTCGGATAATGACCTCGTCGGCTGACAGGGCTTCCGCTAGCGGAAGAAAATGCGCAAATGCTTTACTCGCGTCATCGGTGTGGAACGGAGCCAGTTCGGGCTTTTTCTTGGCATTGCTTTGGGGATCGGCGACTTTTGTCTTTTTCGCACCAGGCATTGCGCACTCCATATCCTTCGTTTGGTCGAGGCAGCGATTAAAACAGGCTCTTGACGAATGCAAGCGAATTCCGGAGTGTCCCCTTTCAAGGTGCCAAGAGCGAGTCGATCGAGCGAACTTCGGACAGATGGGGCAGGCCTAAAGGCTTGCTGCTCTCGCGCCAGCCCCAGGCCTTGTCGCCTCCACGAAACTTCGTGCGTACACTTACAAACATCGACCTCCTCTCATTGGGCGTTGCGAGGCAGATCCTAATTCCGCCACGCTTGGTGCCACGCGGCGCGGACGTCGTCGGGGATGGTGACGTAGTCGTAGCTTGGGTCTTTCGGTCCGACATTTGCGCGGCCCCACCGAATCAGCGCATCGATGTATTTGGGCTCCAGGCAACGCACGACCTCGGGCCATTTTCGATCGAACGAGAGGTACTTGAAAACTCTCGTTATTCCCCTGAGAGCGTTCCCCTGGTAGTCCTCGTAGGCGAGTATGTCCCACGCTGAATAGGGCTCTTGCTCGGCCGCATCGACCCGATCTTCGAGCGCCTCGGCTTCACTCCTGTGCCGAAGGGCGATCTCGACAAGTTTTCGTGCGGTGTTGCTGGGGATTCCGTGGGACATGAGCTTGCGCGGTTGGTCGCCCGCCATGCGATAAAGCAACATTTTCCACAGATAGTGCCACCCTGAATCTGTGTCCGCCGCGAGCACAGACCCTGTCAACCAGGCCGCAATGCTTTTTGCATCGTTTGTTCCAGCCCTCTCGTTGATGAGGCGAAAACAGGTCTTGGCAGTTTCTTCGACGGGAACATCTTCAATCAGTTCGTCGGGTATGTTGGGGTCTGCTTCCCATGTTGCGTGGTTGGCGGCGTTTATGGTGTATTGGACGCGAAGCGCTTCGCGCACGGCAGATTTGACCGATTCGCGGTTGTCGACGACGG